>DASTQE010000177.1:0-18456 GCA_035761895.1 Nitrospira sp.
GATCTGCTCGGACGAGCCTCTTCCGCCCACGAGCAAGGCGATCGCATCGATGAGCAACGACTTGCCGGCGCCGGTTTCACCGGTGAGCACCGTAAAGCCGGACTGGAATTGAATGTGGAGCTGTTCGATCAGGGCGAAATTGACAATGCGCAGCTCGGCAAGCATCGTGAGGAGTCAGATGGCCTGTTAGGCTAGCACTGGAGTCTCAAGGGATCGTCAAACAGCTCGTCCAGCAAGGCCACAGCGAGTGAAGGCCCGAGGCGTACTTTTTGTGTACGTCGAGAGTCTGAACGATGCGAGAACGCAGCTGGAGGGCTGTTTCACGATCCCCTTAAGCGGAGCCGGCGTGTTGGGCCAATAGCTGGTCAATCATCTCCTTGAACTGGCGCTTGGGCCTGGCGCCCACCAGCTTTTCGACGACCTGGCCATTTTTGAAGAACAAAATGGTCGGGATGCTCATGACCTGATAGCGCCCCGCGACCTCAGGATTCTCGTCGGTATTGAGCTTGCGGACCTTGACCTTTCCGGCATACTCATTGGCCAATTCGTCCACGATCGGAGCGACCATTTGGCAGGGTCCGCACCACACCGCCCAGAAATCTACCATGACCAACTCGGGCGCCTTCATGACCTCGGAATCCCAAGTCGCATCCTCGACCTTCAACGCATTGCCTGCCACGTCGCATCCTCCTTGAAAATCAATTGAATCGCATGAATGAAACCGAAAATCATCGTATACCAGCCTTCTTCGAGGAGTCAAACGTGCACAGGGGGGCCCCACCTCACCATGGCCAGTCCGGAGGGACGGTCAACCACCAGCCATCTGGTTTGGCTTTACGCCACGCCGTTTGCTGAGGCCAAACAATGGTCACGACCGACGCATCGAGCCGGGTGGCCAGCCCGGCAGTGACATCTGCCTGTTGGCGTGCTGCCGCTTGAATCATCTCTTTCGCCATTCGAGCCAGGACATTCGGTGGATCGAGCAACTCCTCCGGCCCGCCGGAGCTCAGGTTCAAGTACAAATGCTCCATCGCCACCCACTGATCCGCCCTGGCTAGAGACTCCACATAGGCATCGAGCGCTTGATAGACATAGGTCAGATAGAGATAGCTCCGGGCCGATGGATGTTCCTGGACCTCCTGCCGACAAGCTTCGACGGCCCGCCGATAATCGCCGGCCGCTAGAAAGACCTTCGCCCGCTGCAGATTGGTGGGCGGCATTGGTGTATTGAGCGGAGCCAATGTGCCGCAACCCGTCGACCAGAGAACCAGAGCGAGCCCGCAGCCGGCCGACCAGGCAGAGTTGAGACGTATGGGTTGGCTCATCGCGGTGCTCCTCCGGTCCGTGGCTGCGGTTGAGGCATTTCGACACGGCCGTACTGACCGGTCGGTGAAGCCCACGGCAAGCCTTTCTCGCCCCATGTGAGAGGACTGAAGATGGTTCGCACAACGTTCGTCCCGTAATTTTCGGTCCAGCCGATACCCGTCAGACTGAGCATGAAATTGTACTGCGCCCGGTCGGGAAATTGGAGATAAAACAATCCGAAGGACCAGCATTTGCACGGATTCTGATACAGGGCGACCACATCGTATTCCGGACTCCGGCCGTTCTTGATGTCGTAGTATCCCTTGGCGCCGACCATCCATCCGAAAGGCGTCCGAAACGCCCCGCCGGCCGTGAGAAACTGGATTTCCTCAGTCGGAGCAAACACTTCATTGAACGAGACGGGGTTCCAGATGTCGCCGCGGCGTACACGGTTCCCGTCCCGTGAGTAGCGCTGCCCAACTTCCACATACCACTCATTGGATCGCTGCAGCCGAAAATCCGTATTGAACTGGCTCACTGTTGCGCGATAGGGATCGAAGAAGGCATCCACAATCACGTACCGGTTGATGGGAGGTCTGGCGAGCATGACTGAGCCGGCGCCGCGCCCGAACACCGGCCCCGCAAGCTGCGAGAGCATCAATTGCGGGTCGTTGTTCCCGATGACGGCCCGCAGCCAGAGATCGGAAAATTTTTTCCCCTGGATCGGAACCGTCGCCGGCTGCAGCGGCTGCGTCACGCTGCCAAGCGGAGGCTCCACCCCCGGGGTAAAATCCCTGGCCTGCGTCTGCACAGCTCCGACGTGATAGCTCTGGGCCAAGGTAAGATCCAACCAGTTGAAGCTGCTGTCGCCGTCCTGTTCCAGCAGCCGGCTCCTCACCATATAGGTCAAGAGATTTTTCTTCGGCAGGTCGTCCACCTGGTCGATCTGCGTCAGATTCGACTGGTCAGTGGCTGGGACGTATTCGTATATGACGCTTGGCTCAATGGTGTGCAGCAGGGCATCCCCGTCAGCCTTGTAGAAGCGGCGGCTCATTTTTGAGGTCGCGTCGAGCGCCGCCCAGAACGTTTCCCGGTGGTGGCTGCTGGTGTCCTGAGCACCGCGGGAATAATAGACCTCACGAAACTTGGCCTGGGGCGTGAATCCCACGACATGGCCCACGTCGATGACGTCCGTGGACAGTCCCGGCACGACATCGAGGCGGTTCTGCGAGAACCCTTCTTCTCGGAAGAAATTCACCGCATTCGCGTCCCCTCCGAACAACAGCGGTGAATTAAACAACGAGATGTTCGGTTGACTGTAGCCCACCTCTGGAAGGCGCTGGAACGTGTCCGATCCGCCGGACTGCAACGGCTGCAGGTATTGGCCGAGGAGATACGCATTGCCGTATAGCAACCGCTGGTTGGCGAGAATGTTGGATTCGTTGCTGGGAAGCGCGCGCTGGGCACCCGAGTTGCTGAGTTGCTGGAGGTAATCGGGATCCGTGACGAGGTTGGCATTGACGCGCAATAACAGATCCGATGTCACTTGCTGGGTATGGGTGCCGGTAATGAGGGCGCGCGCGCGCTTCGCGTCCGCGTCCGGAGTATCGGTCACGCCGGAGACGTTCGGCAGGGTGGTCTGCTGCAGATAACTGACATACCATTGTCCTCTGGATTTCCTGTCCAGCGCGTACCGATATTCGAAATCGCTGCCGTAACCCAGATTGGTGTAGTACGAAGGCGAGATCGTCAGGTCTTGGCTCGGATTGATCGCCCAATAATACCCTTGCTGGTAATGGAACCCGAATCGATTGTCGTAGCCCGGCGAAGGAATCAGGAATCCGCTTTGTCGAGGCGTCAGGGGATACGTCATTGTAGGAATCGGAATCACCGGCACGTCGGCCACACAAAACCAGCCGTCCTTGAAAGCGAGGCTGGTTCCTGCATTGAGATCCATATCCTTGAACTGAAATCTCCAGGCCGGCGTTTCTCCTGGCGGCGCATCGCAGTTCGTGAACCGTCCTTCCTTGAAACGATAATGGTCTTCTGAAAACCGCTGAATGAGACGTCCATCGACTGTCGTGTTGGACGCTTTAAGATAGACTTCTCCGTGAGTGATGATCCCCGCTTGCGTGTTGACGTTCAACTCCAGCCGCTCGGCGACAATGTCGGCCTTGGGATCGGTCAACCGGACGTGGCCGGTGGCGATCATGACGCCGGGCAGCGCCTGGATGGTCACATGGTCGGCGGTGAGATGGACCGAGCCTTGATCGATGACGACGGACCCATCGGCCTCGTAGATATCCTGGTCCTGGAGATAGTCGATACGATCGGCCTTTACCTCGAGGGGCGGCGATCCCGCCCCGGTCTGGGGCGAGGGACCGTTCGCGGCCGCCAGTGCCGGAATCGGGAGGAGACTCAACAGCAGCACTCCGGTGAGACGGGCAAGGACTCGCATCACCAGTCCCGCCATGTCAACCTCGAAGCGGGGACATCCCACAGCCGCGTAACGATGCTTTGACTTCGCCGACTAGCATTAACGAGCCGGTCACGCAAATCAGATCCTGTGGCCGAGCAAGTTGTCTGGCTTCGGCAAGTGCGCCTGCCACCCGTGCATGGGTTCGTACGTGTGGCCAGATCCCACCGATGAGTGGCAGCAACTCCTCGACCGTTGCCGACCGCTTGAGATCCGCCTGAGTCAGCACGACATCGTCGACGATCCGATGGAACGGTTCCACGAACCCGCGGTGATCCTTGTCACGCATCATGGCCAAGACGAGGATCACCCGGCTGTGGGGGTTCGACGTGCGAAACGTGCGCAGGTAGTGGGCCAGGGCATTGCCCGCCGCCGGATTATGGGCGCCATCGAGAACGGTCAACGGACTACGAGCCACGACCTCCAAACGCCCTTCCCATTGAACTTGGCGGAGCCCTGCACGGATCTCCGTTTCTCCAACGACCAGCCGATGCTGACGTGCCGCTTCGACCAAGGACAACGCGCCAGCGCAATTCTCCAATTGATGCGCCCCCAGCAAGGGACAGGACAGACCATCGTACCGGACGCCGAACCCCTTATAGCTGAAGCGGGCCGGCATCTCTCCTTCAATCTGAAAGTCCCGGCCAAGGGCGAAGAGCGGCGCGTCCCGTTCAGCGGCGATCCGCCTGATGGTCTCGAACGCTTCCTGGGAAAGACGGCCGATGATCACTGGCACGTTGGGTTTGATGATGCCGGCCTTCTCGAACGCGACGGACTCCAGCGTGTTTCCCAAATACTGCTGGTGGTCCAAAGCGATCGTCGTAATGGCGCAGACCAGAGGGACAACCACATTCGTGGCGTCGAAGCGGCCTCCGAGTCCCACTTCCAACACCGCCAGATCGACCTTCGATTCGGCGAAATACTGCAACGCCATCGCCGTGGTGAACTCGAAGAACGTGGGCGAGAGATCAGGCTCCGAGACGCTTTTTACGAGCTTCGTCAGCCTCCCGATGTCGGACTCGGGAATCATCCGGCCGTCCACCCGGATGCGTTCACGAAATTCAACCAGATGAGGCGAGGTGTACAGCCCGACGCGATAGCCCCCGGCTTGGAACATAGAGGCTGTCAAGGCTGCCGTCGAGCCTTTTCCGTTCGTGCCGCCAATATGGAGGTTTCGATAACGAGCCTGAGGCATGCCGAGCCGGCCCACCAAGGCGGTCATCGTGTCCAATCCCAGCTTGATGCCGTGCTTTTGGAGACTGTACAGATAGGAAACGGCGGCGGCGTAGGTCATGGTATGGTCGGGAGAATCGGCGCGAGCAGGTTATGGACTACTCGCATTCGGACTCCGAGCATCACCCTCACAGACCAGCATCCTGCAACGACCCCGGCCTGCACCGGATCGGCCGGACTTCTTTCTCTCGTCTGCCCATCACCGTGGGAGCAGTCCTTTCTCTCCGGCCGGAGACTGTGCTCTAGGCGACGCGGGAACGACGCCTGGGGAACGGCGCGTCTCGGGAGAACGATTGCGCAGCAATCGGTGGGCGGGCGGGTGAGACCCAGCGCGCCAGGGTTTGGCGGGTGAGAAAAAGATTTTGTTCATCACCCTGCTAGAAATGGGCGACGAGAGTGCTGAGAGTCTCTTTCAGCTGCTTGCGCTCGACGATCATATCGATCATTCCGTGCTCCAAAAGAAACTCCGCACGCTGAAATTGGTCCGGAAGCTGCTGTTTGATTGTTTGTTCAATCACCCGGGGACCGGCAAATCCGATCAATGCCTTCGGCTCGGCGAGGATCACATCGCCCAGCATGGCGATGCTGGCTGTCACGCCGCCGAAGGTCGGATCCGCCAGCAGACAGATCAGTGGGAGCTTGGCTTCGCCCAGCCTGGCCACCGCCGCCGCGGTCTTGGCCATCTGCATGAGGGAAAGAATCCCTTCCTGCATGCGGGCGCCTCCGGAGGCCGTGACGAGCACGACAGGCAGGCGACCCTCAATGGCACGATCGATCGCGCGGCAAATCTTCTCGCCCACCACCGACCCCATGCTGCCGCCCATGAATCCGAAATCGAAGACGCAGAGTGCCACACGACGGCCGTTCATCCGGCCTTCGCCGATCATGATGGCATCCTTTCGTCCGGTCTTCTCCTGTTGCGTCTTTACACGCTCTTTGTAGGATTTCGTGTCGTGGAAATTCAGCGGATCCAGGGGGCTCAGCTCGGCATCCCACTCCTTGAACGTCCCGAGATCCACGAGGAGCGTGATGCGTTCCATCACCGAGATCGGAAAATGATAGTCGCACTTCGGACAGACTTTGCTGTTTCGTTCAACTTCTTTGCGATAGACGATTTCACGGCAATGGTTGCACTTGAGCCACATCCCTTCGGCCACCTTGGACCGCTTCGGGACGTCTGGCTCGGCACCCTTTTGCTTCTTAAACCACGCCATCCCGGACTCCTTTCACCAGTCAATCAGCCCCGGCGACTCAGAGAATTCAGGAGCGTGCCTTTGCGCCTGAGGCCCGCCGGCGGGCGCGTGCAGGAGAATAGCACAGCAGGCCGATGTACGCACGTGGTTTCCCGCTCACATCGACATTCCGATCCGCTTACGACAGCGACTCGGCAACGAGAAGCCGATAGACGATCCAGCATCCCAAGGTGATACTGCCCACACTCGCCATTCCCTGCACCGCGAGGAAGAGCGGCCGGCCGAAGCGCAACGACCACACGACCGGCAGACTCAGCGCGAGTCCGACCAGCATCATGCCCAGGATCGAACCGCACCCGAATACCGCGATGTAGATCAACCCATCAATGACGCTGTTCGCCGACGTCACGACCAGCAGCAGCAGGGCCGCTGAGCCGGCCAGCCCGTGCGCCATCCCGATGCAAAGCGGCCGCACCGATTCCCGCCACCAATGCCGATGACCGTGATCGGGAGAGTGAGAATGACTGTGAAAATGCAGGTGCCGCATCCCGTCATGATCATGGTGGTGCAAGTGCCACCGTTCCCGAATCAATTTCAGGCCGAGCACAGCGCCGAGCACGACGAGCATGAGTCCCACGACGACCTCCGCCGCAACGGCGAGCGGGCTGGGTATCGGCACACGAAGGATGAGCACGATCGCGCCTACCAGTAGCAGAACGGCGGTATGCCCGACGCCCCAGCTGAGGCCCACCAGACTCGATGCCCGCCAGGACGGCCGTTCGGCAAGTACCGTCGAGACAGCGACGAGATGGTCCGTATCCAAGGCGTGACGCAGTCCGAGGACAAATCCAAAGCCCAGAATCGTCACGTACGAGGCATCAGCCATTCGGCACCGAGAGCATGTCGCGGGCTAAGATTGAGACGGAAATGAGCTGAATCTCCAGCGACTGAAGGAGAGACGCGACCGAGCACTCACGCAGAACGATCACCATGTCATCCGGGAAGTCCACAGCGCGCGAAGACCCCGAGGTCGGCTACCCCCCGCGGGCGTGCATTTCGAGATGCGGATCCTCGCGTAAACGATCGATGCCGATCAGTCCGCCCTCGCGCAACCCGGCGCGCTCGAGCGCTTTGCGTTCTTCTGCGCCCCGATCCCGCCGCAATTCCCACGAGGCCCGAATCAGCGCCCGCATGTCCTGAGCCGAGAGGCCGTCTCGAAGTGGTTTCCGCAAATCAGTGCCTGTGGTCGCATACAGGCAGCGGTACCACATCCCGTCGGCCGTCACGCGGCTCCGGTCACAGGTGGCACAGAACGGCGTCGTGGTGGACGGGATGATGCCGAACGTGGTGCCGTCCGGCAACCGGAATCGTTGCGCGGGAGCCGATCCCCGTTCGGGCAATGGGTCGATGGTTCCGTAATACTTGCCCAGCAGCATGAGCATCATGTCTCGCGAGAGTACCTTTTCGGGAGCCCAACGGTTGGCGCCGCCGACATCCATGTATTCGATGAAGCGTACTTCGGCCTGAAAATGCTTCCCGAATTCGATCAGCCCGACCAGCTCATCGTCGTTGAACCCGTGGATGGCCACAGTGTCGAGCTTGAGCGCCGTAAACCCGGCTCGCCCCGCGGACTCGATTCCCTCCAGTACCCGCGCGAATTCATCCCGTCGGGTGAGCTGTCTGAATCGCTCCGGCCTCAAGGTGTCCAGACTGACCGTTACCCGGCTCAACCCGGCCTGATAGAGGGCGTCGGCGTGATCCGCTAGCAGAATCCCGTTTGTCGTGAGCGCGATTTCCTTGATGTTGCGATTCTGGAGGAGCAACCGAATGAGTCTCGGAAGGTCTCGACGAAGCAGCGGCTCTCCACCTGTCAGCCGGACTTTGTCGACGCCCAAATCCGTAAAATAGCCGGCGAGCGTCGCCATTTCCTCAAACGTCAGGACATCCTCACGAGGAAGCCAGACATACTCTTCCTCCGGCATGCAGTAGGAGCACCGCAAATTGCAGCGATCGGTTACGGACAGGCGCAAACTTTTCAACGGCCGCCCGAACGCATCGACGACCGCAACCGGCTCCGCCGTCGTGACATTCACCTCGTCACCCATCACGCATCACTCATCACATTATGGATGCTCTTCCACCCACACCTCTCCGCTTGGTGTGTGCTCCAACTTCCAAATCGGAGTGATCTGCTTCAATTCATCGATGGCCCATTTGCAGGCGCGAAACGCCTCCGCACGGTGCTCGGCGCCGGCGATGATCAAGACGATATTTTCGCCGATCGCGATCTCTCCGTGTCGGTGCACGATCAACAGTTCGAGGATATCGAAATCCTTCAACGCTCTCTCGCGGATCTCCCGCAGCTTCCTCTGGGCCATCCCTTCGTAATGTTCGAACGTGATGCTATCGACATCGCGTCCCTTTGAATGGTCCCGCGCCGTGCCGAGAAAAATCGAGATGCCACCGATCCGTTTCGAGCGGCTGCGCACGCGATTGATCTCCGCATCGACGGAAAAGTTTTCGCGCTGCACGCGAACCAACAGGTCGTTCTGCTCGGCTGTGCTCATGCAACCCCACCTTCAAGAGATCCGCCCGCAAACGGCGGCAGCAGGGCGATTTCATCGCCGTCCTGTACCTTGGTGTCCTCGTGGGCGATTTCCTGATTGACCGACACCAGAATTTTTTTCTTGTAGATCAACTCGCCAATTTTGGGATAACGCTTGTTGACGAGCTCCACGACGTTTTTCACCGATTGGTGCTTTCCTAAGGCGAGAGTCAGGCTCGCCTGGTTATCCGCTAGCGACTTCGTCATGCCGAACAGTTTGACCGTGATCATGCGTCCTTCGCTCATTTGCCTCTGTGTGTGTGCTCGCTTTCCCCTTCCCGGTTATAGGGGCCGGACTTTCCGCCCGACTTTGACAGCAGCCACACATCGCTGAAGCTCATCCCACGATCGACAGCCTTGCACATGTCGTAAATAGTCAGCGCGGCAACGGAAACGGCGGTCATCGCTTCCATCTCGACCCCCGTCTGGCCGCTCGTTTTGGCGGTGGCGGTGACCGTAATGGCACAACGCCCCTGAGGATCCGGTTGAGGTTCCTCCTTGAAGGATATATCCACGGAAGTGAGAAAGATCGGATGGCACATGGGAATCAGGTCCGGTGTCTTTTTTGCCCCCATGACGCCCGCCACCTGAGCAACCGCCAGGACGTCCCCCTTCGCGATCTTGCCCCGTTGAATTTTCTCAAGCGTTTCCGGTTGGAGATAGACCTTGGCTTGCGCCGTCGCCACCCGCTCGGTCTGAGCCTTCCCCCCGACATCGACCATCCGGGCGCGACCGGACTCGTTGAAGTGTGTAAACTCAGCCATTTTCCCCGCTGAATCAGCCTGTTAGATTGCGGCGATCGGTGATTATAAGAGGGGGTAGAAGGGCGAGTCAAGGCGGGACGTGCAACGATCGACGCATGCGGGGCCTGTCGTCGATGATCCCTCGGTCCTCGCACCTCGCCCAGTGTAGGTAGACCGGGCGGCCCATTAGCCTCTTGTGCTCGCGGAAGGCGGCACACCGAAAGAGTGAGCGTAAGGGCTGTTGATCTCCTGTGCTCGCCCAACGCGCACACTAGATCAATTGTATTTCTCGATAGGCGGTGCTCGTTGAAGCGCGCAGTAGGAGATCAATTAGCCCTCCCCCTAGCAGAGCACGAGTAGGTTTGAAGGGTTAGCATTTAGGGCGGTGCTCGCTTGGGAAAGGCGCGTCTCGTAATCAACATTTCCATCAATCCTGGAAAATTTGCCTCACCCCCTTCTTCCGACAGGTTGACAGCTTCTCTTTTCATCCCGGACAATGAGCCAATGGCCGATAAAATTGTCATCGAACGCCTGGAGTTTCAAGGGAGATGCGGCATCACCCGCGAAGAGCGCCGGAAGCCTCAGCCCATGGCCATCGACCTCGAGCTGGACTGCGAAACCGCTCCGGCTGCAGCCTCCGATCATCTCAGCGACACCGTCGATTACGCGCAAGTCGCGGAACGCATCGTCGAGTTGGGAGGCCATGAAGCCTGCGCCCTCCTCGAAACCCTGGCCGAGAAAGTGCTCACGATGCTGTTCACGGAATTTCCGATCAGCCGCGCACGCGTCTGGTTGCGTAAACTGGCCCCTCCTCTGGCGCAGCGGACGGGGTCTGTCGGAGTGAAGCTCGACCGGCCCCGCGCCGCACACCACACACCGTCCGTCGATCCTGCGCCTTCCCGCTTTGTCGCGGAGCAACTCCACCGGCTGCCCAAAGGCCGGGCGCTCGACGTGGCATGCGGAGCTGGTCGTCATGCGCTATATCTGGCCGCCCATGGATTCGAGGTTGAGGCGATCGATCGAGACAATGAGAGTCTGGCAAAGCTTTCGGCCGCCGCGGCCCAGCGGCATCTCTCCCATCTCACCGTCAAGCAGGTGGATCTGGAACGGATCACCGATGAGCGGCCGGAATTTCCACCCGACACGTACGATGCCATCGTGGTCTGCTTCTATCTGCATCGCCCGTTATTTCCATGGCTCGTGGAAGCATTGAAACCACAAGGTGTTCTACTCTACGAAACCTTTACGATCGACAATTATGTGCGCTACCGCCATCCGCGACGCTGGGAATTCTGTCTGGCCCAAAACGAGTTGCTCCGTCTCACGTCCTCTTTGCGCGTGCTCTCGTACGACGAGGGTGAGCATGACGGCGGACCCGGCGTGGGCTCCGTCTTTACTGCGCAGCTGGTCGCTCAAAAACCTGGTCAGGCCGTCGCCACGCACCACGAGTCGCCGTGAGCCGCATCGATCTTCACCTCCATACGACCCACTCGGATGGAAGCCTTCGGCCCTCGGAGGTCCTGAAGCTGGCCGGCCAAGCCAGCGTCATGGCGCTGGCCATTACCGACCACGACATCACAAGCGGCATTCCCGAGGCTGTTGCGGCCGGCCAGGAGCTCGGCATTGAGGTGATCCCCGGGGTTGAAGTGAGCTCGTTCGATGGCCGGAGCGAACTGCACATTCTCGGCTACTTTCTCGATTGGCAGGACCCTGTCTTCACTGCGCGGCTTGCCACACTTCGAGCCAGTCGGCACCGCCGAAATCCGCTGATTATCGACCGTCTCCGCGCCGCCGGACTGGACATCACCTATGAGGAAGTCCGTGCGCTTGCTGGCACCGAATCAGTCGGGCGACCTCACATCGCGCAGGTACTCATGCGGAAAAAATATGTCTCCTCCGCCAAAGAAGCGTTCGACCGGTATCTGGCGGAAGGGCGGCCTGCCTATGTCGCCCGTGAGCTTCCCACGCCCGTCGACGCGATAACTTGGATCAGAGAAGCCAAGGGTATCGCGGTGCTGGCACATCCCACCTGGGTAAAAGACAGCGGCGATGGTCTCCGCACGTGCGTCACCGCGTTGAAGGAAGCGGGCCTTGACGGCGTCGAGGTGCACTACAGCACCCACAGCAAGTCCCAGACAGCAAGCTATCTCGAACTGGCCCAGCGCCTCGACCTGCTGGTCACGGGCGGAAGTGATTTCCATGGGATCACGAAGCCGGATATCGAAGTCGGTTATGGGCGCGGCGACTTGAAAGTGAATCCCCGGCTGCTCGAGCCACTGAAAGCCGCGGCGGAGACCAGGCGTTAACGTCGACCGCCCGGACAGTCCTACCGTTTCCCGACCGCTTTCAATCCTCGCACGTTTCCCGCAATCTGTTGACTCTCCATCCCTCTCCGTTACACTGAAGTCCGTTCACTTTTCCCATCGCCAATCATGTCAAAAAGCGTGCACTGGATTATCCCTCACGCGAGCGGCATTCTCGCGGCTCTCCTCCTGGGTCCTCTGCTCAGCAGCATGGCGGGGGTTGAGTTTTTCACCATCCCCCTGACCTCCGTGACCGGTGGGAACGCGGTACGCTTGGTAAGCCACGGCATTGCACTCGGCCTCGTCATTGCGCTTTCCGTGTCGGCCCATCAGCAACTCCCGGACAACGGCCGCGGATCAAGCTTTCTTCGAGCGATCGTCCTGCCGTCGGCCGCGTTGATCGTGGTCATCTTTGGCGGGAAGGCGCTCCGTACCGCGGGCTCGCCGCTCATCCAGGAGATCGGCCCGTCCCTGTTCGCTCAAGGTCATGCACTCGCCCTGGTCGGATGCGGACTCTGGCTGAGCATCGCGTGGCTGCGCTCCCTCGAACCCCTGCGCAACAGCTTCGCGCCGCCGACGGTCGAGCGACAGCCACCCAAGGCAACAGCCCCTGAGGAACCGCCCCTCTCAGACGGCGGCGAAGAAGTCGCCGCTCAGCCCGCTGAAAAGACCATAGCCATCATCATGAACGGACATCCGCCGGCGAGTCTCGGCCGCTATAGAATCCTCAAGGAACTCGGTCGCGGCGCCATGGGCCTCGTCTATCTGGGGAAGGATCCGACCATCCAGCGTTTCGTCGCGATCAAGACGATGCGTCTGGATCGCATCGACGAACCGCACAAGGTCCAAGAAACCAAGACCCGTTTCTTCCGGGAAGCAGAATCTGCAGGCCGCCTTTCGCATCCGAACATCGTCACGATCTATGACGCCGGCGAGCAGGACGAGCTGGGCTACATCGCCATGGAGTTCGTAGAGGGGCAGTCGCTCAAGGAATGGTCCCGCAAGCCGAATCTGATGCCGCTGCCCGAGGTCGTTCAGACGCTGGCCTGCGTCGCGGACGCGCTCGACTATGCCCACCAACAGGGTGTAGTGCACCGCGATATCAAGCCTGCAAACATCATGATCACCAGGGACCGGTTGATCAAGGTCATGGATTTTGGCATCGCCAAAATGGCGTCGGGCAACAACACCCAGACAGACGTCGTGCTGGGAACACCGACCTACATGTCCCCGGAACAGATCGCCGGCAAAAAAGTGGACGGCCGATCGGATGTCTTCTCGCTTGGCGTCGTGCTCTATGAGCTCCTCACGGGGCAGCCCCCGTTCACAGCCGACAATCTCTCAGCGTTGCTGTTCGCGATTGCGCAGCACCCTCATCCGGACTTGCACACCCTTCGTCACGACATTCCGCCGATGTTCCAGGAAGTCATGAACCGTGCCCTGCAAAAAGAGCTGCCTCAGCGGTATCGCCGGGCGGGTGAGTTGGCGCAAGACCTCCGGGCCTGTCTGCAGAGCCTCGCGGCGTAGGAGGAGTCGTGGCGATAAACCGGCTGCACTTCGCCAAATCCGACATCGGCCGCAAGCGGCCCCAGAACGAAGACTGTTTCCTCGCGGACCCTTCGCTGGGGTTGTATATCGTCTGCGACGGCATGGGAGGCGGCAATGCCGGTGAAGTGGCGAGCCGCATGGCCATCGAGACCATAGTGTCCCATGTCCGGTCGCCGGCCGATGCCGGAGGCATGATAGAGCCGGATGATCCCAATCTGACGCCGGCGACCAATCAGTTGGCGCATGCCATCCGTGCCGCCAACGCCGTCGTGTTTCGCGCCTCATGGGAGCAGCCAAAATATGCGGGGATGGGTACCACCGTCGCGGCGGCGCATCTCTCAGGGCACTCACTATCGCTCGCACACGTGGGTGACAGTCGTGTGTACCTGATCAGGGAAGGCGTCATACAGGCACTGACGGCCGACCATTCGTGGGTAGCCGAACAAGTGGCGCGGGGCTACATGACGGAGGAAGAAGCGGAACGCTCGCCGCGACGGAACATCGTGACGCGGGCTCTCGGAGTCGAGAGCGCCGTCGACATCGACGTCACTGAAATGCCGGTGTTCAATGGAGACCTGTTGTTGCTCTGCTCGGATGGCCTCACCCGAGACGTCCGTTGTAGCGACATTCTCAAGACGTTGGAAGAAGACGGCAGTCTTCATGAAAAAACCGATCGCCTGATCTCGCTGGCCAATGAAGCAGGCGGAGAGGACAACATCACGGTCATGCTGGTCGCCGTTGACGGAGGCGCGACCGGACGGCTCTGGCAACGCCTCAAGCAACGCTGGCTTTTGAAAGCCTCTTAACCTCACTGGAGTGCATCATGGGCAACATCGTGACTGAGGCGACGAAACTGATCGTAGTCTCCGTGAAGATCAAAACGAGCCGACGCCAGGCAGAAGCGACCGAGGCATCCGGACCAGACCAGGTTCACTGCTTGAAGTACAGCCTGCCCTTCGGAAGCATCCCGTAACATCCGTCCGATAATTCCTGCGCATGCTGTTGAAGACACTGCAGTTGTGGCCCGCCGCCCGGCCGCACATCCGGACAAAAGCGCTTGATGTCGGCCTGGCACGCCAGGATTAGCCGACCTCGCTCTTCCTTCCACCTGACCAAGCGCTCCCGGATTTGCTGCTGACAAGGCGCCGGCAACTGCTGCGCTCGCCTTTCCACACACTGTCGGCGGCCCGAGCCGTCGGATGACTCTGGACACAACTGCTCGACTTCGGCTTCGCACCGCAGACGGGCCACCTGCGCGGCGCGACGGTCAAGCGGCATCGATGCCCTTGGCCTATCTGTCATCGCAGAAGTCCCTGGTGTCTCGGACGCTGGCTGCGGACCCGAAGGCACCCCGGGAATGGACAGATCAAGCACGGGTTCTGGAACACTGTTGGGCGCGACCGGCTGAGCCGGCGGCTGGAGAGACTCGTTCGCGGAAAGGTCCTGCTGCGTGGACAAATTGCCGATGATCACCATCCACACGACCCCAAGGCCGAGGAACGTGAGTGCGCCCGCCAGAATCCGGTTGGAAAGGGGCTGACTCATGAGGGGGCTCCCGACGAGTCCTCAGCATAGGTCAGGAGGCGTGAAAAAGCGACGAAATGCGCGGATTTGGCAAGAAAGGGGACTGCCACCTTTCCGGCCGGTGGCTGTCCCCGTAGTCCCTAATTCTCAGGGGCTTCGACGATATGGTTCTCAAACCTTGTGCAGCCCTCTGCCAGCAGGCGATTGGTCAGCATCTCTCCCGGCCACTCGATCGGCAAGTCAGCAGTGAACACCCAGACGTCGGGTGACGTCCAGACCGGGCCGTGGTCCTCCGGGAGCTCGGGGTCGAACAAATCCGTCCAGACGGGCATATAGACGCCGTTTCCGCATTGCGTGTGGAGGTGCACAATGGTTCGTGCGCGCACGAGCGGATCGAGATCACGCCAGACGGCCGCCGTTTCATCGGCCAAGTGATGAAGGCGGACGGCATTTTGCGCATCGAACATGGCATAGGCTGCGTACACGGGTGCCTCGATGGTATCCGGGGCGAGCGCCAGTTCGGGACATTGCTCGACCAAACCCTCCAGCAACGCACGACGGTGCGGGTCCTCGAGCGAATCCGGCAGACCGGCATCCGGCACGCCGATCAGTTCAAAAAACAGAAATGCTGTGTTTTCGACCGGCGGATAAAGCCGTGCCGCAATCGAACGGCCCCGCTGGGACTCTGCCACGGTGGTCAGATGCTCGTTCAATGTCTGCAGACTCAACGCCTCGAGCGTGGCATCGGTCAGCAGTCGCGGCTCGACACGGACCACTGTGCCAGATGACAGCCGAAGATGCCGATGGAGCACCTCGGCGGTGGCCACCGGGTCGATCTTGAGCTTCAAGGGATGAGTCAGGTTTGCCTGTAGGGGAAGCTCCAGCGCCGCCATGACAGCATAGGAGAGTTTTTCATCGACCGCGCCGTCAAGCATGATGGAACAGGAGGCTTCGGCCAGGAGATCGAACAGCCACTCCGCCATGTCTTCGTCGAGCGCGGCCAACACGGTTAGCAGATCCTCCTCGCGCCCTTGTTCGAGAAAGGCCTGAAGGGTATCGATCGCCGCATCCGTGTCACCGTGATCGTGCCGGCGAGCGTTGATCAAATGGATCAAATCTCTTGTCAGCGGATCTGGACGAGACCAACCTTGCATGTCATGCTCCCGCCGCTCAACGAACCCTTGCCATCCATGTTGCCAAACTTTCAATCGGGGAGCAAGCGCTCAGCCGGTTTGACGCGGACCAGCAGCAGCTAGGACACCCCACGCGTTAGTCGCCGATGACTTTCACCAACACTCGCTTCTTGCGACGGCCGTCGAACTCTCCATAAAAGATCTGTTCCCAGGGCCCGAAATCCAACCGGCCGTTCGTGATGGCGACAACAACTTCCCGCCCCATCACCTGCCGTTTGATGTGCGCATCACCGTTGTCCTCCCCCGTCTCGTTGTGGCGATACACGTCGTCGTGAGGCGCAATCCGTTCCAGAAAGCGGTCGTAGTCCTGCAGCAACCCCTGTTCATCGTCGTTGATGTAGACGCTTGCCGTAATGTGCATGGCGTTCACCAGCACGAGGCCCTCCTGAACGCCGCTCTTCTTGACGATCTGCTCGACCTGGGGCGTGATGTTAAGGTAAGCGCGGCGGGTTTTCGTTTCAAACCAAAGTTCTTCGCGGTAAGAACGCATGATCGTGTCACCGGCGCTGCATTGTGCGACCGGGAACCGGGAAGATTCAAGTGCGGGGGTCCCGCCCCCAATATCGTCAAATGGGAGACGCGGCGGCTATAATAGCGCATGCGTTCATCCCGCACTGCCCGGTCTTCGACGCCGCCTGCCACGCCTGTGCCGCGGCTGTCGCCGGAAGCCAAGATTGTCCTTCGCAGCCGCTACCTCATCAAGAATGATCGAGGCCGGGTCACGGAAACAACACCGCAATTGTTCTGGCGCATCGCAAGCGACGTCGCTCAAGCCGAACAGGTCTATCCCGCTCACACGCGGCTCGCTCGGCCTGCTCAGCGCTTCTACGAGTCCATGGCTCGCCTGGAATTCCTGCCCAATTCGCCGACGCTCATGAACGCGGGACGTCCGCTGCAACAACTGGCCGCATGCTTTGTGCTGCCCGTGGAGGACTCCCTCAGCTCGATCCTGGACGCGGTCAAGCAGCAAGCGCTTATCCATCAGTCGGGAGGCGGCACCGGGTTTTCCTTCTCCAACATTCGCCCGAAAGACGACCTCGTGGCCTCCACCCACGGAATCGCCTCCGGCCCCGTGTCCTTCATGCGGATTTTCAACATGGCCACCGATGTGATCAAACAAGGCGGCACGAGGCGTGGCGCAAACATGGGCATCCTGCGGGTCGACCATCCCGACATTCTCGAGTTCATTGCACTCAAGCAGGATCCGGCGGAAATGAAGAATTTCAATCTCTCGGTCGGCCTGACAGCGGAGTTTATGCGCGCCCTCGAACGGCGGCGGCGCTATGCACTGATCAACCCGCGCACCGGAAAAGCCACCAGGCAGCTTCCTGCGGAGATGGTGTTCGATCGCCTGGCGCAGGCCGCTTGGGCTACCGGAGAGCCCGGCGTGATTTTTCTCGACCGTATCAACGCCGCCAACCCGACGCCGCGGCTGGGCGACATCGAAGCGACCAACCCTTGTGCCGAGCAACCGTTGTTGCCCAATGAATCCTGCACGCTCGGATCCATCGATGTGTCGAAGTTCGTGCGACGCACCGGCGCCACACCGACCATCGAATACGAACGGCTGGCGGAGACGATCGCACTCGCGGTCCGCTTCTTGGACAATGTCATCGATCGCAACCACTATCCGCTGAAGGACATTGAAATCGCCACGCTCCGCACCAGGAAGATCGGGCTGGGCATCATGGGCTTCGCCGATTTGCTGATTGCCTTGGAGATTCCTTACGACTCCGACGCCGCCATCGCCCAGGCGACCTCATTGATGTCATTTGTCCAGATGCGGGCCCACGACGCCTCCGGCCAACTCGCCCTTGAACGAGGACTGTTCCCGGCCTTTCGGGGCAGTCGGCTTGAAGCCCGTCGCCTGCGCATGCGCAACGCCACCGTGACGACAATTGCACCGACGGGGACGATCAGCCTGATCGCCGGCTGTTCACCCAGCATCGAACCGCTGTACGGAGTGCGCGTTCTTCGCCGGACTCTGGACGGCCTGGAACTTACCATGATGCACCCGGCTTTTGTACGAATGATCCGGGCGACAGGCATTGCCCTCGACACACTGGGGGTCGATCTAGCCGCAAGTCCGTCCATTCAACATATTGCACGCATTCCTGGAGAGTTGCGGAGACTCTTCGTCACAGCACACGACGTTTCGCCGAAGCATCACGTCCGCATGCAGGCCGCCTTTCAACGCCATAGCGACAGCGGTGTCTCAAAAACGATCAATCTGCCATCCTCCGCCACGAAGGCCGATGTGGCCGACGCGTTTCTCCTGGCGCATGCATTGGGATGCAAAGGGTTGACCGTATTTCGCAGCGGCAGCCGTGAGA
>DASTQE010000178.1:0-5403 GCA_035761895.1 Nitrospira sp.
CAGGTGCTGCGGGACCGGAAACCTGAACCGGAATCCATCGGATTGGTCGAGCTGCTTCAGGCCGTCCTCAAGGCTCGCGCCGCCGAAGCTGAAATCGCTCCGACACTCTTGGCAACCAGCGCCGATCTTCAAACTCTTGTAGAAGCGAAAGAAAAACAGAGGACGCCGGATTTGCCGGTTTTGCGGGGATGGCGGCGGCAGCTGATCGGCGAGTTACTTATGCAAATCTTGGATGGTACCGTGACGGTGTCTGTAGATCCCGCCAAAGGGGTGTTGCGCATATCCGGTGAGAGCACCGTCACAACTCCGCATTAATGTCCGACCTTCCGTGCGTTGCCTCCGCTGTTCAAAAACTGCCGCTCTTACGACAAACCTGCGCTGAGACGACGCGAATCCATGAGCAGCCCTGCGCCTGACTCGGAAGGGCCAGCCTATTGGGAAGTGAGGAGAAACTCACAGACCGCCTGCATAGGAATGAGTGGTACAAAACTCGCAAGCTCGTAGACACTGCCAGTCGAGATGCTGCATGCTAAAGCGCTTACTCAAAGCGGTTTTAACGTTCGTCTTCCCCTGCGGGCTTGTCTTCATTGCCGCCCTTGGGTTTCTGCGCCCGCAGGGACTGCCAGTGTGGTGCCAGGGCCCGGTCGCCGCGCTGCCCTATCTGGCACTGACCTTCGGACTCGTGTTCGGCTGGTATTTTGCCAGCACGAGAATGCTCTTGTCGGTGCTCAGTCTGACGTTTGCAAATCAAGCGCTGGCCACATGGCCAATTGAACACGATCCCGCCTCCATCTCCCACACCATCTTTGCCGCAAGCACCCTGCTTCTGCCCCTGAATTTCTTGGCGTTTTCTCTCGTGAAGGAAGAATCCATCGGTACCCTCCATGGAGTCATGCGCCTCATGCTCTTCCTGCTTCAACCCTTCGCCGTGCTATGGCTCTGTGATCCCGCGCAACAGGACATGGCCATGGCGCTCCAGACGGCCTACATTCCCGGCTGGTCGACCCAATGGACTGTGATTCCGCAAGCGGCTCTGTTGGTCTTTCTCATTTCTGGCCTGATGCACCTGGTCGGATATGCCCTCCGGCGGCATCCGATGGACGCAGGCGCGGCGTGGGCTCTGGCAACAATATTTCTCGCGTATCATGGCACGCAGTGGGGATGGCAACCGACGAATTTTTTCTCGACGGCAGGGCTCATCTTGTTCGTGTCATTGATACAGGCGTCCTACCAACAGACGTATCGAGACGACCTGACGGGCATCCCAGGCCGCGTCGCATACGAGGAGGCGACGGCCCGGCTGGGCAGAAACTTTGCCGTCGCCGTGTTGGCCGTCGATCAACTGAAGGCCTATGCCGGTGCGCACGGAAAACCGGTCGTCGAACAAATTCTCAAGCTGGTCGCGCCAAAAGTGCACGCCGCCTGCCAAGCCGGCCGTGTGTTCCGCGTGAGCGGGGAAGAGCTGACCCTGCTGTTCCACCAGTCGGCGGTGGAAGCGCTCGTTGAGCTGGAACAGATTAGAAAAGGGATTGAATCGACCTCGCTGTTGCTTCGTGATACCCGTCGGGTATGGGAAAACAATCGGGGTACCACGTCGCCAGGCCGGAAGGACCAAGCTCTTCCTATCACGGCCAGCATCGGGGTGGCAGACGCTGCTTCGGAGGGAGCCACGTTGAGCACGGTGATCAAGGCGGCCTATCGGGCGTTATACGAGGCCAAAGCCGGAGGCGGCAACGCGGTTAAGCGTGGGGCCGCCACCGGAGAGTCCGTCCGCCGGTCCTACAGTCGCTCTGCACCCGTCATGCGCGGCAGCGAATACTAGGCCACACACTCACAACAGTTCTTTCACGCGGTCAGCCGGTCTCGCCAACAAAGCCTTTTCACCCTTCTCCATAATCGGGCGTTGGATCAAATCGGGATGGGCAACCATCAGGTCGATCAACGCGTCGTCCGGGGGTGCCGTCGTCGCAAGCTTCAATTCTTTATAGAGATCCTCCTTGGTTCGCAGGATCTCGCGCGGAGACAATCCGGCTTTTTTCAATAGCGCCTTCAGCTGCGATTTCGTGAACCGTTGTTCGTAATAATTGATGGCCGTAAACGGTTTGCCGCTCTCTTTGAGCATTTGCACCGCCTGCCGGCAGGTCGAACACGTCGGTTTCTGGTAAATGGTCAGCTTAGACATGCGTACTCCTTTGCGCCGAGTATGCCTACCTTGACGTCATTTTTTTCGCTATGGTACAGATTCCCATCACTTACGACCACCTTTGGTTGACGATGCCAACGGCAGGAACAAGTTCCAGCGGCCAATTTTCTTGCGCCACAGCAACTCACCACTCGCTGCGCGATCTCCGCACCAAGCGGAAAGGTCAGCCGGTCTTTGTGATGGGCCACGTCCTCGAGCGAAAGGGACAGGAAGCCACGTTCGAAGTTTTTAATGATCGTCTTGCCGTCGTCAAATTTGCCGACGGAGTTGCGATCGGGTACGATCCTTACGAACTGCTTCTTCCGACCGACATCGATCCTGATGGAACGGCCTATTTCGAGATCCGTCCCTGCGCACAATGCCAGCAACTTTTCCCTCTCACGTCCGATGAGTGCGAATCGGATGTCGAACCGACTGCCTGTCCGGAGTGCCGCGGCTAGACTTCCGCTGAACCGATCAACGTCTGTCAATCCACGAGCGGCGCCACTTCGATCGCCTTTTTGATCAAACAATCGCCGGCGAAGGACTGCAGTGACATCGGCAGCATGCTCGCATCGATAATCCGGACAGTGAGCACGCGATAGCCATCCGACGCCTTCGTGCCTTCCACGCGCATGGCATGGCAAATTTCGAGTTTTTTCCAGATCAGATTGTTCAGAATGGTCTCCGAGGCAAGGAGCTTGGTATCGACGGCCACGTCATTGACGGAGGCTTTCACTGCAACCCGTGATTTATCCTTCGGCACTTCACTGACAACGGCAAAGATGAGCAGCTCACCTTCCGAATGCCCCACAGCTGGCATGAGCAGAAACAACGTCGCCAGAGCTGCCATCCCACAACACCACTTCATGCCTGTCCTCGCCTCGTCTCTTTCCCACAGGTGCAATGCGGAGCACTGCGGCGACGGCTAACGAGCCGGTCCTTGTCCGCCATCACTCAGCGTGCGGGTTCCCGGCGGCTTCGCATGGATCGACGAACGTGAGGAGTCACTACTGTTCGAGGTCAACAGCGGAACGGCAAACAAGGTGAGCAATCCGGCGCCAATGAGAAACGGCAGGAATCGTTTCACCATCCGGGTCGAAGCCATCAAAGCCAGTATGCCAATCGAGTCCACCCATTTCAAGGAGGAGACGTTGTCTCGTCGCCGGGTGCTTGCAAGGCTCGTGGCAAATAGCGCAGAGTAACGCAGGAGTTTGCCATGCCGCACGATTTCATGCCGGGTCTCGCCGGAATTCCCGCCGCAAAATCAGCCGTCAGCGACGTGGACGGGGAACGTGGTGTGCTCGAATACCGTGGCATCCGCGTGGAAGAACTGTGCCAACGCTCCTCATACCTGGAAACCGCGTATCTACTTCTGTTCGGCCACCTCCCGACGCGGACTACGCTCCACCGGTGGGAAGAGGATATCGCTCATCATCGGCGCCTGAAGTATTCGATTATCGATCTCATGAAATGCCTGCCCGAGCAAGGCCATCCCATGGATGCATTGCAAGCAGCGGTTGCTGCACTTGGGATGTTCTATCCCGGCCGCAATGTCAGAGACATGGAGAACAACTACTGGTCCGTTGTGCGCCTGATTGCCAAACTGCCCACAATCGTCGCGGCCTGGGCGAGACTTCGCCGTGGAGACGACGCCATTGCTCCACGGGACGACCTCAACTTCACCCAGAATTTTTTCTACATGCTGACCGAGACCACGCCACATCCCCTGTGGGTGGACATCTTCGACGATTGCCTCATCCTTCACGCCGAGCACACGATGAATGCCTCGACGTTCACCGGCCTCGTGACGGCATCGACATTGGCCGACCCCTATACCGTCGTCGCTTCGTCGATTGGCGCGCTGAAAGGTCCTTTGCACGGGGGTGCCAATGAGGAAGTTGTAGAAATGCTCAAGGACATCGGCACGGTCGATAAGGCGGCGCAGTATGTCGAAGCGCACCTAGGCAACAAACACAAACTGATGGGGTTCGGACACCGCGTGTATAAAGTCAAAGACCCGCGTGCCACCATCTTACAAAGTCTGTGCGAGACGCTCTTTAAGACTTGTGGCTCCTCCCGGTTGTACGACATCGCGCTCCGCGTCGAAGGCAGGGCGAGCGAACTACTCGACGGGAAAAAGGTCTATCCCAATGTGGATTTCTATTCAGGGGTGATCTACGACAAGATGGGTATCGAGACCGACCTGTTTACGCCGATTTTTGCCATGGCGCGAGTGTCAGGCTGGCTTGCCCATTGGCTGGAGCAGCTCAGAGAGAACAAGCTCTTCCGGCCGGAGCAGATCTATGCGGGAGAGCATAACCGGCCTTATGTCCCCCTCGATCAACGGTAACGTGTCGGAAATCCCGCCGACCACTTCCCCCCTTGACTTGTCAGCTGAAGGGATTACCTGCCACTCATAACAGCATTCTCGACGCCGCGTCGGCACCAATAAAAATAAACAGCTCGTCTCTATGAAGGAGGTGTGGTCATGACACTCGTACGGTGGGATCCATTTCGTGAACTGGAAGATATGTCGGAGCGGCTGAATCGTGTCTTCTCGCGGCCGTCGTTGCGGAACAGCGGCAAGGAAAATCTCACGGTCGCCGACTGGATGCCGACTGTCGACATCAGCGAGACCGAAGGAGAGTATCTCATCAAGGCCGAACTGCCTGAGGTGAGAAAAGAGGACGTCAAAGTGACGGTTGAAAACGGGGTGCTCACGCTCCAGGGAGAACGTCGGCAGGAGAAGGAAGAAAAAGGCAAGAAGTTCCACCGCGTAGAGCGCTCGTACGGAAGCTTTATCCGCAGCTTTTCGCTACCAGAGTCGGTGGATGAGAGCGCAGTTAAGGCCGAATACAAGGACGGTGTGCTGCATCTCCACCTGCCCAAGTCCGAGAAAGTGAAGCCCAAAGCGATCGACGTCAAGGTCGCGTAATCGATTTACCCGAGAGGATCACGGAAGGCCCGCTTCGGCGGGCCTTCTTGCATGTCCCTCCGTTATTCCTCCCCGTGCTCGAGCATGATGAGCTCCCACCAGTCCTCATCCAAGTCCAACCGTAAAACGTAGCGTTGCCCATCGCTGGCTTTGACGCGAAAATAGCTGTGGGTGTCGGTGTACCATCGGTCCACAACCTGCTCGACGTGAAGTGTCTTACCCTCCAGCGTAAACGACCGAGGAGTCTTTTCACCCTTGTATCCAGGAAAGGCCTCGACGTTGA
>DASTQE010000179.1:0-3088 GCA_035761895.1 Nitrospira sp.
CGACGGCATCCATTCGGCCGGGTTGACCGCTCTCGCCAAAGCCTTGGGCCGCGTGGGAGAGGTATGGGTCGTTGCGCCGGATCGTGAACGGACGGCAGCGGGCCATGCGGTCACTTTGCACAAGCCGTTGAGAATTCACGAGATGAACAAGCGCGTCTATGTCGTGAACGGAACACCCGTGGACTGCGTCAACCTCGCCTTATTGAATATTCTGCCCAAACGGCCGCATCTGCTGGTGTCCGGGATCAATAAGGGTGTGAACCTCGGCGACGACGTGTTGTACTCCGGTACCGTATCGGCCGCTGTGGAGGGGACCATTCTGGGAATTCCCTCCATGGCGGTGTCGCAGGAGGGTCGTGAGCAGTTTTGTTTTGCCACAGGAGCGCATTACGCCCTGCGTGTGGCCAGATTAATCTTGCGGCAGGGGCTCCCCGAAGAGACGCTCATCAATCTGAACGTTCCGAACCGTGCCGTCGAGGCAGTGACCGGCGTGCGAGTGACATGCTTGAGCCGACGACGGTTCGAAAACCCGATCGTCGAGAAGACCGATCCTCATGGGAGGAGCTACTTCTGGATCGCAGGGACGCGGGTCTCATGGAGCAGAAACAAGGATGCGGACCACGAAGCCATCGCAGAAGGCGCCGTGTCTCTCACCCCTCTTCACCTGGATAGCACGAACTATGGGGTGCTCGACCAGCTACGCACATGGGAGCCGGCCATCCAAGGGAAGCGTCGCGCCCCCAAGACACGCAGGACGCGGCGATAACTCATGGGCAGTCTGATCGAGGCCGTCATTACGATCCTGAGCCGGTTCGTCATTAATACGATTTCGACGTTCGGGTATACCGGCATTCTTGTGACGATGGCGATCGAAAGCGCCTGCATCCCACTCCCGAGCGAGATCATCATGCCGTTTTCCGGTTACCTTGTGACGACCGGACAATTCACCATGCTCGGCGTTACGCTGGCCGGCGCTGTCGGCAATGTCCTTGGATCGATCATCGCCTATTATGCCGGTGTCTGGGGCGGGCGGCCGTTCGTCGAACGCTACGGGCGTTATGTGCTCGTATCGCATCGGGATCTCGACACCGCCGATCGCTGGTTTGCCCGATACGGCGAAGCAGCTGTCTTTTTTAGCCGCCTGCTGCCGGTCGTGCGCACCTTTATTTCGCTTCCCGCGGGGATCGCCAGAATGAATTTTCCTCGCTTCGTCATCTTCACCTTCATCGGAGCGCTGCCCTGGTGTTATGTCCTGGCCTATGTGGGTGTGGTGATGGGAGAACGCTGGGATCAGCTGCGGCAATATTTCCATCAGTTCGATATCGTAATCGGGCTCTGCCTCGCGGTGGCTGCGGGATACTTTCTCTGGTCTCATTGGCCCCGACGGGCGGCCACTCCCGGCTCGTAAGCCCCATGCTAAGACTCTTTAATACGCTCACAGGAAAGCAGGAAGAGTTCAAGCCGATCGAGCCGCAGCGCGTGCGGATGTATGTCTGCGGCGTGACCGTGTACGACTATTGCCACATCGGCCATGCCAGAAGCGCGCTCGTCTTCGACGTGCTGCGCCGCTATCTGGAATACAGCGGATATCAGGTCACCTTCGTCAAGAACTTCACCGACGTCGACGACAAGATCATCAGGCGGGCGAACGAACAGCGCGTGTCCTGTGACGTCATTACGAGCAGATATATCGACGCCTACTACGAGGACATGGAAAAGCTCGGCATTAAGTCTGCCACGAAGGAGCCGAAAGCCACTGAGCACATTGCGGAAATTGTTGGGCTGACCGAAAGATTGATCCAAAAAGGCTTGGCTTATTCCATCGACGGCGATGTCTACTTCCAGGTCGACCGGTATCCGGCCTATGGGCGCCTTTCGAAGCGTAAGTTGGAGGAACTGCAGGCTGGCGCACGGGTGGAGGTCGATGAGCGGAAACGCCATCCAATGGATTTTGCGCTGTGGAAGCGCAGCAAGCCGGGTGAGCCCTCGTGGCCGAGCCCTTGGGGAGCAGGCCGTCCCGGATGGCATATCGAATGTTCAGCCATGTCCATCAAGCATCTGGGGGAAACCTTCGACATCCACGGCGGAGGCATGGACTTGATTTTTCCGCATCACGAAAATGAAATCGCCCAATCCTGCGGCGCGACGGGAAAAGAATTCGCCAATTACTGGATTCACAACGGTTTCGTACAGATCAACCAGGAGAAAATGTCGAAGTCGTTGGGGAACTTTTTCACTATTCGGGAGATCTTTGAGAAGGAGTCCCAGCAATGGCCCGAAGCGGTTGTTGGGGAAGTACTTCGATACTTCCTTCTATCCACTCATTACCGAAGCCCATTGGACTTTTCTGATCAAAGTCTGCATGAATCGAAGAACGCCTTAGACGGATTTTATGATTTGTTCAAGAGGTTGGAAGAAGGCGAACAGGGTACAACTCTGGACGAGGAGGCGAGGACGATTATTGACCGTGCCAGGTTGGCCTATCGCCAGAAACTTGACGATGATCTCAATACTCCTATGGCGCTTGCAGTGATACAGAACATGAGGACTAACGTTAACAGACGCCTTCAACGGTGGGCTTCGGTCGAAACCCGTCGGCGGATTCGGGCGGCGTTCAAGGAATTCGGAGCCGTCTTAGGATTATTCCAGTTGGAGGCAGATCAGTGGCAGTTCAATCCTCTAAGGCAAATGCGTGTATCGGATCAATTGCCAGTTAGCATTGAAGAATCCGTCGTCGGAATACTTGAAGGCGAGCCATTGTCTGCGGAAGCCATTGAATCAAAGATTGCCGAGCGCCTCGAAGCCAGAAGACGGAAGGATTTCGCAAAAGCCGATGAAATCAGGAAATCACTCGCGGCACAGGGCATCATCATCGAAGACAAGCCCGATGGCACCAGCCGCTGGAAGCGATAATCGGCCGGAACTTCTCTACGGTCTACATGCCGTGCGTGAAGCCTTGCGTGCCGGCAGCCGGCCGCTCCAACGTGTCCTCGTTCAGCGGACTGATCGGCAGTTTGCCGAACTGGTGCAGCAGGCCAAGTCCCGACATATTCCTGTCCACGTCGAGCCTCCTCCTGCCTTCGACCGG
>DASTQE010000180.1:0-21571 GCA_035761895.1 Nitrospira sp.
ACCCGCGGAGTTGAAGGCGATGGGCGGCCAGCAGCATCCGGTGCTGGGCAACTACGGTGTCATGTCGGCCAAGAACGGCGGCATCAACGTCATCATCACGACGACGGTGCTCAGCTTTATCTGGTATATGCGCGGCAATAAAGTCTCGACCGTCTCCTGGTCGAAGTTCGGCAATATCTTCATGGGCGTGTTTTTCTTCTTTGCCTACGTCAATATCATCTGGCTCGCCATTTACGGATACTACATACCCGCCAACGTCCGGGTCGGTCTGTCGGTGCCTCAAGTGGCGACGACACTGTCTTGCCTCTTCTTCATGATGGGCCTGAACGCGTTCATGATGAAAGGGGCAAAGCAGATGGGGCCGATCGAGTGGGGCAAGATTTCCGCTCGTTCGCAGTATGCCCTGATCATGCTCGCGACGGCCTTCACCTGGATGATGGGATTGATGGGGTACATCCGCTCCTCAGTCCGGTTGTTCTGGCACGTCAATGAGATCATGCGGGACAACTCGCCCTGGGCCTACACCCACACGGTGGGATTTGCGGCGAACATGATTTCGTTCAACGTGCTGTTCTTCTGGATCAGCATTCTCTTCGTGTTCTGGCTCGGCAGTTTGACGGCCAAGAAGGTGCCGGTCGGCGAGAAAGCGGGAGTACCTGGCGGCGCGCCGCAACCTGCTGGTAGCCACTAATCATCTCTACTTGCACAGGCTCGCGGTGGGAGACGTCCTTATGTCTCCCACCCGTGTAGCCGCAGGAGGTTAAAACCGTGGGTAATATGATTAACGAGGCCCTCTCGATGGGTTGGGTGGTCCTGGCCCTGCTGGCGGGCTTGCTGATCTACTTTCAGGTGTCCATCAGTGATCCCGCTGCCAAGAAACGGGCAACCTTCAAGACCTTCATCGGCATTATCGCGGCGTTCTTGATGTTCGTCGCCATTGCGAATTATAAAACCAATTTCTATGGCGAGAGCCGCCTGCTCCCCGTATCGCTGGTGATCATCACCGCCACGGCGTTCGTTATGGCGCTGTATTTTACGAACATGGCCGCGCTCTTGAAGATCGGCGGGTTCATGTTTTTCGTCGCGGCGTTTCTGTCGGGGTATGGAAACTGGTTGCCTCAAGTCGAGGGCGGATTTCCTCCGAAGGAAGAGAAGTTGGACTTCAGCTCGATGAGCCCCCAGCAGCTGGCCGACGAGGGTGAAAAAATCATCTTTGGCGGCATCGGGCAGAACAAGGTGCAAGGGGCGATCGGCAAGGGCCAATGCCCCCTCTGCCATGCGTTCCACGCCGGCATGCTGGGTGAACGCGCTCCCAACTTGCTGGGCCTGCCCGAGCGGGCAGGTAAGGAGCGACTGGAAGATCCTAAGTATTCAAAGGGCGACCCGGCCAAGCGTGACACCGTCGAAAAGGAGGCCTGTCCGGGCTGCGGAACGGCGGAAAGCGGCCAGGAGTACATTGCCGAGTCCCATGCCTGTCCGAACTGCTATGTGGTCGCCGGTTACGGCGTGAAGGGCACCAACGACAAAGAAAGCCCGATGCCGAAGATCCACAAGCCACCGATCTCGCTCTCGCTGCCGGAATTGGCGGCGGTTGACACCTGGCTCTACGTCCGTGAAGGCCGGGAGGCTCCGTCGTTTGAAGAGATCGTCAAGTCGTACGAGAAGTTCATCCCGGAGGCCGACCGTCCGAAGATGCAGGAAGATAAGCCTGCCGGCGCAGCGAGCGCATTACTGGCCGACGGCTCCGAACCGGTCGATCAAATTTTTGCCAAGGCGCAGTGCGTAGTGTGCCACACGATTCCTGGCATTCCGGGCGCAACTGGCACGCAGGGTCCGAAGCTGGAAGAGGGCACCAATGCGCCACAACGGATCAAGGATCCGGGGTACAAGGGCAGTGCCCACAGCACGCCCGAGTACATCATGGAGTCGGTGGTCTCTCCGAGCGCCTACGTCGTGAAGGGATTTCCTGACAATCTGATGCCGAAGGTGTTCGGGCAGAAGCTGAGCGCCGGTGCTCTCAAGAAGATTGTCGACTATTTGTCACAGGTGAAGGCGGGTGCGCCGCCACCGAAGATTTCGTAATCTTGGCCGTCTATCTGTAGACATAAGGGAGTTTACCCATGAAAGCATTGATGTCAGTGGGCGCCTTGGTAGGGGTCGTCGGACTCCTCCTGCTGGTCGGGATGATCTTCGATGTAGTCCCGGCCAATACCGTGCGGTTAGTCGAGGGCTACATGCCGATGCAGATGCTCATCGAGCTTACCGCCTTCGTCGCAGGATTCGCCGGCCTGAGCTATATGCTCAGCTCGATGGGCATGCCGTTACCTCGTTTCTGGCAAGGCATCGGTTTCTGGGCGTTCATCCTTCTATACCTCAAGTACCGTGTCTATCCACCCATTCCGTTCAGCGTCCGCGCCATGTACGGGACCGTCTCGCTCGTCGCCGTGTTCATGTGGGTATCGTCCAATGAGGAAGACTGGAGAAAGTTCAAACAGCCGATTTTGAACGTGCTTGATGCGCAGAGCGGCGGCAACAAGATATTGCGGTATGCGTATCTCATCCTTCTTCCCATTCTCATCGGTGGATTTTCTTACAACGCGATGAAACCCAAGTCAGAAGAGCCGATTGAGTTGCGGACGGTGCACCCGGCCCCGCCCGCCAGCACCAAGGTGCACGGTAAGACCTATGTGCTGCAGACCTCGCAGAATCCGTATCGCGTGAATCCTGAAGGCAAGTACGATCAGGAATACACGAATGCCAACATCGTGGAGCAGGGCATGGGCCGCTTGATGAAGCCCAATGCCAATCCCTGGGATGAGAAGAGCCAGGGTTATTTGAAATATGTCCGCGAAGGCGGAGAGATTTTCTTCCAGAACTGCCATTTCTGTCACGGCGACAACCTGAATGGCCGCGGTTTGCATGCCTTCGCGTTCAACCCGATCCCGGCGAACTTCACCGATCCGGGCACGATCGCCCAACTACAAGAAACGTTCATCTTCTGGCGTGTGTCCAAGGGCGGAATCGGATTGCCGAACGAAGGATTCCCCTGGGCCTCGGTCATGCCGCCCTGGGAGCAGCACCTGACGGTCGATGAAATCTGGAAGGTGATTCTGTTCGAGTACTGGCACACGGGCTACTACCCCCGCACCTGGGACTAATCGTCTAAGAGATTCATCGCTAACCTGGATCATATGATGATGAGGGTAAACATGATGAAGCGTTCAAATCAGAAGGCTGGTGTGGTTGCCGCAACCGCCTTCGGAATCATCCTGGCGTCGGGGAGTATTGGCGTTCCGCTGATCGGAGCCCAAGACATGCCCGAGGGGTTTAAGAAGGGCGACCTGGCCCCGGAACCTTCCGCCGAGATGATCGAAGCGGGCAAGCGCGTCTACTTTACCAAGTGCGTGTGGTGTCACGGGGTCGACGGAGCCGGCGACGGACCCGGCGCCGACCGTCTCTGGCCTCGGCCGCGCAACTTCAACCAGGGCACCTTCAAGATCCGTCACACCGCGAGCGGTGAGCTTCCGCTCTTCGATGCCCGCAAGCCGGTTCCCGGCCAGAACGATCTGTTTGAGACGGTGACCCATGGCTTGCCTGGCTCCGCCATGCCGTCCTGGGAAGGTATCTTGACGGAAGAGCAGAGATTACAAGTGCTTTCCTTTGTCACCACGCAGCTGGTGAAGGATCGCAAGTTCACCGACAAGCAGTCGGAAACGCAGACGATCCTCCAGTTGGGTGATATCAAGCAGAAGGCGGCCAATGAAGAGAGCCTCAAGCGCGGTTCCGAGCTGATCGTCGAAAAGAAGTGCATTGAGTGTCATGGTGTTGAAGGACGCGGCGACGGAAACGCCTTCAATCTGAAAGACGACTGGGGTTTTTCCATTCAACCGGCCGACTGGCACAAGTGCTGGAATTTCCGTGGCAGCCGGCAGGATCCCTATAGTGTGAAGAACATTTTCCGGACTTTCTCGACCGGTGTGAACGGCACCCCAATGCCGTCGTTTGCGGACAGTACAACCATCGACGAACGGTGGGACATTGCCAACTTCGTCCAATCGCTGTGCGAACGTGATGGCAATGGAAATGCGCTTGCCATTGACCCGTTGACCGACAAGCCGAAGATCAACTTCGTGGTTCCATCGGATCCGGTGGAGGGTGAAATTCCGGTCGATATGGAAAACGAAGCGTGGCAAAAAGCGCCCAAACGCTATGTCGCGATGGGCGGGCAGATCACGCACAAGCCCAGGAACTTCGTCAACCGCATCGACGATATCTGGGTCCGCTCGCTCTACAACGACAAGTACATCGTGTACCTCCTGGAGTGGGACGACCGCACCAAGAGTGTGGCCGAGGGCAAGCTGCCCTGGGCTCCCACACAGGTGAACATCGACATCAAGGAGCAGGATCCGAAGACCGGTGAAGAAGGATCCATCGCGTCGAATCAAAACAAGTACGCGGTGTACAACGATGCCATTGCCATCGAGACTCCTGTGAAATGGAAGGAGTTGCCTGCGCCGATCAAGCCGCGGTATCTGTTCGGCACGAACGAGCAGTTCCCGGTCGATATCGTGAAGTGGGAAGCCGATGGCTCTGTCCGGGCCTTTTTGGGCACGGGATGGGACAAAGACTTCGAAGAGCGCGACACCTATGAGGAGAACCTCAAGGTCCTGAAGGGGGAATGGAAGAACGGCCGGTGGTACGTGATGATTCAACGTCCGGTCGGCAACAAGAAGGACCAGGATTACGACGAGGACACGTTCTTCGAGGTCGGCCAGTACATTCCGACCGTGTTCTTCGCGTGGGACGGCCACAATGGGGATGCCGGACGGAAAATGGCCGTCTCGGCTTTCTACTACACGTTCATGAATCCTCCGACCCCCAAAGAGACCTATATCTATCCGGCCGTGATCGCCTTCGGCGTCGTGCTGCTGGAGGGATGGGTCCTGACGCGCCGTGCAAACAAGAAGAAGGGCAAGACCCTCTAATTCGCCCAGGTCTGGAGAGGATACAAGACGGAGGGGGTGGGGAAACCCACCCCCTCTTGTTTTGTAACGAGTCAGCGTGAAGACGTCTCTGATTCCCGACGTGACCGGGGTGCTCCTGGCAGGCGGAAAGAGCCAGCGAATGGGCCAGGACAAACGCTTTCTCGCGATCGGCGAGGAGACGCTCCTGACGCGGAGTCTGACCGTGCTGCGTTCTGTCTTCACACGCGTGCTGGTTGTCATCGCCCAGGATAGTCCTGCTCTCGAATGCGATGCCCCGGTCCTGCGCGATCTGATTCCCCACTGCGGAAGTCTCGGCGGGCTGTACACCGGATTGAAGCAGGCCGAAACCGAGTGGGTGTTTGCCGTGGCGTGTGACATGCCGTTTCTGGGTGCAGCCACCATCAGGCATTTCATCGAGCGCAAGCGCGACGCCGATGTGGTGATGGCTAAGCTTCAACACGGTCTTCAGCCGATGCACGCGCTCTATCATCGCAATTGTCTTCCGATCATGGAATCGCTCATTCAGGCACAGGAATTCAAAATCCAGCGTTTGGCCGATCATCCCGCGCTCCGCGTGCGTCTGCTTCTCCCTGAGGAGCTGAGCCTGGTCGATCCTGAAATGCGCTCATTTTGTAACGTCAACACGCCCGCGGATCTTGACGCCGCGCGGTCGCTCCATGGCCAGACCGCCAAGCCGTCGTCTTCCTGAAGTCATGGCCCGTACGATCGTCATGCTGCATCCGGGAGGGCTCGGAGACCTTCTGCTCGCCGTGCCTGCGATCCACGGCCTCCGGGAGCGGTTCCCAGATCATCAGCTTTTGCTGTGCGGCCATAATCAGGGCGCGGAATTGTTGGTTGACTGCGGCTTGGTCGATCGATGGATCTCCGCTCAGACCACCGTATGCACCGCGTTGTTTGCCGGATCGACGCCTGAGGATGCTGTGCTCGGAGAGTGGCTGAGCCGCTGCGATGTGGCCGTAGGATGGACCAGTGACGACGCCGGCTCGATCGCCGCCGCACTCAGATACGGCGGCGCTGGGGCGGTCGTGGTGCAATCGCCCTTCGCCCCAACGTTGACCAGCGTCCATCAAAGCGACCGATTTATCGAGATTGTGGGCGGGCAGGCCGGCAAAGTCTCGATGGATCCTCTCTCGATACCGCAAGAACTCCGTGCCGAGGCTAAGGCATATCTCGACGCGTGCGGGCTCCCGGCCGAGCGTCCGCTCGCGATGGTCCATCCGGGAAGCGGCAGCCGGCATAAGTGTGTGAAGCCCGAGATTCTCCTGCCGGTGCTCGAAGGGCTCGAAGCACAGGGACTCGAGCCTCTGCTGCTCCAAGGGCCGGCGGATCTTGAGATGGTTGAACGTCTCCTCACCCATCTGCCTCGACAGCCGGTCATCCTGCGCGATCTGTCCGTGCGGTTGCTGGCCGGGATCCTGTCGCAGGTTAGGCTGTTCCTCGGTCATGACTCGGGCGTCACCCATCTGGCGGCGTTGTTGGACACGCCGACCGTGGCGCTCTTCGGTCCCACCGATCCGGCACGCTGGGCGCCGCGAGGACCGGCCGTGACGGTCATCCGTGAACAACCCTGTATCTGTACCTTGTGGGACGCTGTGAAGAGGTGCGTAGAAAAGCCCTGTCTCGAATTGTCGCCTCAGGCCATCCTCGCGGGCTGCCGGACGGCTCGAGCTGTCGCCGTAAACCCTCGAATTTGCTGAGTCATGCCTTGTCTCCTCATTCAGGGCTGTGCTACAGTGGCAAGTTAATTTTCTCTTTCAATGCTGAGCACTTAGGTGCCATTTTGTCGCACGGCGTGGTGCAGGAAAAGGTGACCAATGCGCTCCTCGGTGCCCTCAACGGGGCCAGGGAAAAGGGTCAGTTGAAAACGGCGGCTTGGCCCACGCTCAGCCTCGATGCACCCAAACGGCCTGAGTGGGGAGACCTGGCGTCGACCGTGGCCATGTCCCTGGCTTCCTCCGAGCAACGAGCGCCGCATGACATCGCGCAGATCATCGTCGAGAATCTCCCGCAGCGGGATCAGCTCTTTGATCGGGTCGAGATCGTCCGGCCGGGATTCTTGAATCTCACCGTCAAGCCGGCGCTATGGCAGGAAACGCTCAAAGAAATCGAGGCACAAGGGGCGTCCTATGGGACGACCGATGTCGGCAAGGGACGACGGGTCTTGGTCGAATATGTCAGCGCGAACCCGACCGGCCCCTTGCATGTCGGGCATGGACGCGGCGCAGCCGTCGGACAAGCTGTCGCCAGCCTGTTGCACGCGGTCGGCTTCGACGTCGTCAGCGAATATTACATCAACGACGCCGGCCGTCAGATGAAACTGCTCGGGGCGTCGGTGGTTGCCCGTTATCGAGAGCTGGCGGGCCGTCCAGCTCAGTTTCCTGAAGACGGCTATCAGGGTGCCTATGTGACGGAGCTGGCGGAGCGTCTGAAACCCCAGCTCGATGTGGTGACCGGCCTGTCGGCGGAGCAATTCGAGGAACGGGCCCGCACGCTGGCCTATCACGAACTGCTGCATCTCATCCGGGACGACCTCAAGGCGTTCGGGCTGGAGTTCTCCTCGTGGTTCAGTGAAGCGTCATTGCTGTCCTCGGAGGGCGTCGAGCGCGTGCTGGATGAGTTGAAGTCCCGTCAACTGCTGTTTCAGCAGGACGGCGCCTGGTGGTTTCGTTCCACCGCCTTTGGAGACGAGAAAGACCGTGTCGTCAAAAAGAAGGATGGGGAGTATACCTACCTCGCCTCCGACATCGCCTACCACCGCGACAAGCTGCAACGCGGCTACGATCTCCTGATCGACGTCTGGGGCGCCGATCATCATGGCTACATCCCGCGGATGCAGGCGGTCATGCAGGCCTATGGCCATCCCAAAGAGCGCTTGCAAGTCGTGCTCGTGCAACTGGTCAAGCTGCTGCGAGCCGGCGAAGAAGTCAAGATGTCGAAACGGACCGGCGAGTTCATTACGATGCGCGAAGTCATCGACGAAGTCGGCGCCGATGCGGCGAAGTTCTATTTCCTGATGCGGGATTCGAAAACCCATCTCGAGTTTGACCTCGAGCTGGCCAAACAGCGTTCGGCGGACAATCCCGTGTACTACGTGCAATATGCGCACGCCCGCATTGCGAGCCTCTGGCGGGTCGCCGCCTCGCGCGGCGTCGCCTGTCCGCTGCCGAGCCAGGCGGATCTCTCGCTGTTGTCCGATCCCGACGAGCTTGCGTTGATCCGAAAACTGGCCGCGTATCCGTCGGTGCTCGAAGCTGCCGCGATGGGCTATGAGCCGCACCGAATCACCTATTATTTGCAGCAACTCGCCGCCCTGCTTCACACGTTCTACAACAAGCACCGGATTCTGCCGCCGGCAGCCGATCACGAGGTATTCGAGCAGGCGGCTCCAGGAATCGCTGCGGACGAAGGGGCCAAACGTGAAACGCTGAGCCCCGAACGGACCGCCGCACGGCTGGCCTTGATGCGGGGTGTGCAGCAAGTGATCAAGAACGGCTTGGGAGTGCTTGGCATTTCGGCCCCGGACCAGATGTAGACGGAACGGTGACGATCGTGAACTTTTCAGTCGACCAGAGGGATCCGCACACAAGCGCGAGACTGGGTACGCTCACGACCGCGCACGGGGTGGTCGAGACACCGGCATTCATGCCGGTCGGCACGCTGGGGCCGGTGAAGGGCATCGACCCTCGCGAGCTTGAAGAGCTGGGCTTCCGGCTCATGCTGAACAACGCGTATCATCTCTACCTTCGTCCCGGCCACAAGATCGTCGCCGAGATGGGCGGGCTGCACCGGTTCACCGGCTGGCCGGGCGCGACCCTGACCGACAGCGGCGGCTTTCAAATGTTCAGCCTGGCGAAGCTCTGCCGTATCACCGATGCCGGTGTCAGTTTCCAGTCGCATCTCGACGGCTCCGCACATTTCATCACGCCGGAGACGGCCATCGAGATTCAGGAAGCGCTCGGCGCCGATATCATCATGGCCTTCGATCAATGCGTGGCCCTGCCGGCGGAAGAGGCCGCGATCCGGGATGCGGTCAGGCGGACCACGCTGTGGGCCGCGCGTTGCGTGGCCAGCCGGCGTCGCTCGGATCAGGCGCTGTTCGGCATCGTCCAGGGTGGATTGGATGCGGAACTGCGCGCCGGCTCGGCGCGCGATCTGGTGAAGCTGCAATTCGACGGCTACGCGATCGGCGGTCTCTCCGTCGGCGAAAGCAAGACCGACATGTACCGGATGCTGGAGGCGACGGTTCCGGAATTGCCTGCTGCCAAGCCGCGGTATCTGATGGGGGTCGGGATGCCCGAGAATCTGGTAGAAGCGGTGGCCCGCGGCATCGATCTCTTCGATTGTGTCGTGCCGTCCCGCCATGGTCGCACCGGTTGGCTGTTTACCAGCTTCGGGCGGGTCCTCATCAAGCAGGCCCGCTATCAACGCGACGAATCGCCGATCGATCCGGCCTGCGGCTGCACGGTCTGCGCGCGGTATTCTCGCGCGTATCTCCATCATCTCTACAACGTGAAAGAGATGCTGGCTTCGCGACTGAACACGATGCATAACCTGTCGTATTTCGCAGATTTCATGCGCCGCATGCGACTCGCGATCAGGGAGGGCACCTTTGCGGCGTTTCGCGAGTCGTTCTACCGTCAGCAGCTTCAGGAGCAGGACCGCATCCCCTGCGCGGAAGCGGACGGCGGAGCGCACGATCGATAGTTCAATCTGAGGAGGAACATCTGTATGTGGATGGCATCGGTCGCATGGGCCCAAACAACCGGCGGAAGCGGATCGGGATCCGGCACGCTGCTCTCGCTGGTGCCCTTCGTGTTGATCTTCGTGATCTTTTATTTCATGTTGATCCTGCCCCAGCAAAAAAAGCAAAAGCAGCAAAAGGCGATGATGGAGGGGTTGAAGAAGGGAGACAAGGTGATCACCGCCTCGGGGATCTGGGGCACGGTGACCAACCTCGGAAAAGACACCGTGACGCTGCAGGTCGCCGATAATACGAAAATCAAGATGCAGCGGGAATTTATTGCCCGGCTGCGATCGGAGGAGGACGACAAAGATGCCTAACCGGTGGACGGCGAGGATGAACGCGCTATGAAAAAAGTACGTGGGCGGCTGTTGCTGTTGCTCCTGGTCGTCGTGATTTCGGTCTTCTGCTTCCTGCCCTCCTTTCCAGATGTGCATCAGGCCTTGCCGGCCTGGACCAAGTCCTTCCTGCCGAACAAAGGTATCTCACTCGGGTTGGATCTTCAGGGCGGCATCCACCTGGTCATGGAAGTGGACGAGGACCGGGCGGTCGAAATCGCCGTCGATCGCTCCGTCGTTGCGCTACAGGATCTGCTCGTGGAAAAGAAGATCCCCGTCGAATCCGTGAAGCGGACGTCGCCGACGAGGATCACCATTCAGTTTCAGAATGCGGATGTGAAGCCGCAGGTCCAAAAACTGCTCGATGATTTTCCCTCCTTCACTGAAGTCGAATCCGACGGGTCTGCGAATTCCTTCGTGTGGGATCTACGGGAGGCTGAGAGCAAGCGCATTAAGGACTCAGCCATCAATCAGGCGCTGGAAACCATCCGCAACCGGATCGACCAGTTCGGGGTGGCCGAGCCGCTCGTGCAGCGGCAGGGCTTGAAGCAGATCGTCGTGCAACTGCCGGGTGTGCGGGATCCCAAACGGGCCAAGGATCTCATCAAGGAAACCGCGCTCCTCGAGTTCAAAATGCTGGACGAAGAGAACCAGATGAAGCTGGATCTGCCGGCCCGCATTCCCAAAGACCGCGAGGCCGAGGTCGTGAAGCAGGCGGAAAACAAGGTGCCGGAAGGCAGCCAGATCCTGTTCGAACGGGCGGTGGAACGGGATACGGGACGCGAATACCGGATTCCCTACCTCGTCAAGAAACGAGTCATGCTCACCGGCGACGTGTTGAGCGACGCACGGGTCGCGATCGGGCAATTCAACGATCCGTACGTCTCGATCACGTTCGACGCGAAGGGCGGCCGCGAATTCGAGCGGATCACGGGCGAGAACGTAAAAAAACGGATGGCCATCGTCCTCGACAATACCATCTATTCCGCCCCGGTCATTCAAGAACGCATCGGCGGCGGCCGTGCGCAGATCACCGGTACCTTCACCACGCAGGAAGCCAACGATCTTGCGATCGTGCTGCGGGCGGGCGCGCTGCCGGCCCCGCTCAAGATTATTCAGGATCTGACCGTCGGCCCGTCTTTGGGCAAGGATTCGATCGACAAAGGCGTGCGGGCCACGGTGATCGCGGGTGCAATCGTGGTCGTCTTCATGATCGTCTACTACCGGCTTTCGGGCGTCATCGCTGACTTCGCGCTGATCCTCAATCTGGTGTGCCTGATGGGGGCCTTGTCGGCCCTGCAGGCGACGCTGACTCTGCCCGGCATCGCTGGCATCGTGCTGACCATCGGCATGGGCGTGGATTCGAACGTGCTGATCTTCGAACGCATTCGCGAGGAGTTGCGGACAGGAAAGGGTGTCCGGCTGGCGGTGGACGGCGGCTACGACAAGGCGCTGCTCACCATCGTCGATTCGCACGTGACGACGTTGATTACGGGGATTGCGCTCTTTCTCTTCGGGACCGGGCCGATCAAGGGCTTTGCCGTGACGCTCTGTCTTGGCATCGCGATCAACCTGTTCACCGCGCTGGTCGGCACCAAAGTCGTTTTTGACATCATGAATCAACGCCATAAAGTCGAGCAGTTGAGCATTTAAATGGAAGGCGAGCGGTTCGAAGCCCCCTGACCTCCAGGCCGACGAAGGGAACGTTCAATGTTAGAAATCCTCGGGAAAACGAACATCGATTTCATGGGGAAACGCCACTACGCGTTTCTCTTTTCCGGCGTCATGGTGGCGCTGGGCATCCTCGCATTGATTCAAATCGGCCGTGGACAGGCCAACCTCGGGATCGATTTCGCGGGTGGCACGGCGGTGCAGTTGAAGTTCGATCAGCCGATCCGGATCGAAGACGCCAGAAAGGCGCTGGAGGCCAACGGCCTCACTGATGCCGAGTTGCAGGAATTCGGTCAGGAGAACAAGTTGCTCATCCGGGTCAAGGCCTCGACGACCATCGAGGAGAAAACGGCGGAAAAGATGGTCGCCGTTTTCTCCAAAGAGTTTCCAGAGAACAAGTTCGTGGTCGAGTCCAGCACGGAAATCGGTCCAACGATCGGCAAAAAGCTGCAATCCGATGCGCTCGTGGCCATCGTGATCTCGTTCGCGGGCATCATCCTCTATATTGCGGCCCGCTTCGAGCTGCGGTTCGGCGTGGCCGCGGCGCTGGCGACGTTCCACGACGTGCTGGCCGTCTTGGGGGCATTCTATGTGCTCGACAAGGAAATCACCCTGCTGGTGGTCACGGCGCTCCTGACCCTGGCGGGCTATTCGCTGACCGATACGGTCGTGGTCTTCGACCGCATCAGGGAAAACCTGCGTCTCCGGCGACGGGAGCACGAAGTGACCATGATCAACAATGCGATCAATCAGGTGCTGAGCCGCACGATCGTCACGAGTTTGACCGTCGTGCTGGTCCTGATTCCCTTGACCCTCGGAGGGGGTGAGGTGCTCCATGACTTTTCCCTGGCCCTGCTGTGGGGGGTCATTTTTGGCACCTATTCGTCCGTGTTCGTGGCCAGCCCGCTGCTGCTCTTGTGGCCCGGCGGGTCCGGCCGCCTCCTGAAGCGGGCATAACCGAGTGGGTAAAGCGCACGTCTTGGCGTGCGCAGGGTGGGCGGGTGAGATGGGTAAAGCGCATGTCTTGGCGTTCGCGGGGTTGGGTGGGTGAGACGGGTAAAGCGCACGTCCTTGCGGATGGCCTGTCTTGGCAGGCGGGGCGGGAGGGTGAGAAATCGCGCAGGGTGGGCGGGTGAGCTTGGGTAAAGGCCGCGTCTCGGCGCGGTCGAGGGTCGGGTGGGTGAGATAGACGCGCTTTTTGAACACCAGGTAAAATCTGGTCGTCGCGATTAACGACGCTTCTGATCTAGGCGGATCTGTCATGACATTCTGGAGCCGTTCTCATAGTCTCCAGCGCAAGATCATCATGGCCATCGTGATGGTCGGCCTTCTGCCGCTCACTCTCCTCTTGGTGTTGACCTATCTGGAAGAACGCCGCGCCCTGCGCGAAACGACCGGCACGAGCTTTAAAGAAGTAGCGGTCGATGCCGCCCGCCGCATCGAAATGCACGTCACGCGCGTCATGAACGAGGGGCAGCAGCTCGCCACCACGCCCTTTCTGCGCACCGCGGTGTCCGAAGCCAACCGCACGTACGAGTACAAGGATCCCAAGCGCATCCAGGACATGATCAAGGACTGGCAGCAGCGCTGGAAGCAGAGGGACAAGCGCAGCGAGTTTCCGCTGTTCATCAACCGCATCGTGACGAACTATCTGATCCGCTGGCATGACATCAGGAAGTCGGATTACGTGGGTATTCTCGTCACCGATCAACAAGGCGCGCTCGTCGTCAGCTCGATTCCCCAGGTCGAGTACTTCTACGGGAAGGCGTCCTGGTGGCAGGCCGTCGTCAAGGAAGGCAGCCAACAGCCGTACGTCAGCGAGATCATGTTCGACCCGTCGTTCGGGACACACGTCGTCGCGGTGGCTGCGCCGATTTTCGACGACCTGCAGAAATCGGTGATCGGCGCGGTGACGATCTTGCTCCGCCGGGACACCCTGTTCCATTCGATCGCGGACGTCACGATTGGCTCGACCGGTCACGCCATGCTCTTTACCTCGGATGGGACGCCGGTCATCTGTCCTATCCTGGCGCCGGAAGAACATACGGTGAAACCGGAGCTGATCAACGTGCTGGGAACACTCAAGTCCGGCTGGACGGTGGCGGCGGACGATTCTCACGGCAGCAAGGATTCCCTGCTCGGCTTCGCGCCGGTGCGATTCAGTGAGCCATTGGCGCCCGGCAGTATCGGTGGAAAACACTGGGTCACGGTGGTCCGACAGGACCCAAAAGAAACGTTTGCGCCGCTGGCCGATCTCGTCGGGAAAGTGTTGTTGTACGGGCTTGCCGTCCTGGCTGTGCTGTGGGGGACGGGCGTGTTGGCGGCGCGCCGGATCGCCCGGCCGATTCAGTTGTTGCACGGCGGCGTCCAGGAGATTGGCACCGGACGGTTGGAGCGGCGGCTCGAGCTCAAAACCGGCGATGAAATCGAAGCCTTGGCCGGCGCCTTCAATCAGATGGCCTCGAACCTCCAGCGATCGTTCGGGCAGATCGAGCAGCGGATGAAAGAGGTTCGGGCCCTCGAAGAAAAATACCGCGATCTGATCGAGCATTCACCCGAAATGATTTATCAGCTCGACCGCAGCGGGCAATTCGTCCACGTGAACAAGACGGGCCTCGACAAATTGGGCTATCAGCTCAACGAGATGCTCATGATGAAGCTGTGGGACGTGGTGCCGCGCGGGGAGGAGGCGCGGGTACTGCAGTACCTCGAGCGCCTCATGTCGCAAGGGCAAAGCACGATGGAAACCGTGTTGCTGGCCAAAGACGGGCGCCCCATCGACGTCGAGATTCATGCGACGGCGCTCTTCGATAAGGAACGCGGCGGTCTCGTGCATTCCCGGGCGTTCGTACGCGACGTCACGGAGCGTCACCGCTTGGAGCAGGAACTGCAGCATTACACCTCCGGATTGGAGCAGGCCGTGTCGGAGCGCACGCAGGAGCTGGTCGCCTCCCAGGCCCGCTACAAAGCGCTGTTCGATCTGGTCGCCGACTCCGTGTTCATGGTGAACGCGAGCGGAACGGTCGTCGCCGTCAATAAGCGGGAAGAGCAGGCGCTCGGATATGCTGAGTCCAAGGTCGTCGGAAGCAGCATGTACGACGTCGTGGTGCCGGCGTATCGGGAGGCCCTCTACCGATGGCTGGCCGAAATCAGCACGGGCCAGCGGCAGGTGCCCACCCAGGAAATCACCGTCTACAACGCCGCGGGGCTCGAGACGCCCGTCGAGATGGATCTGATTCGCGTTGCGGGATCCGGACAGGTCCTGGTCATGGTTCAGATGCGCGACATCACCGACCGCAAGAAACTGGAACGGCAGCTCCAAACCTACCGCGAAGAACTCGAAATCAAGGTGCGGGAGCGGACGAGAGAGATCGAAGAAACGAAGCAGTACCTGGAAAATCTACTCGAGAACGCCAATGATGTGATTTATACACTCGACACGGAGCAACGGTTCACCTACGTCAACAGCAAGGTCAACGTGTGGGGCTATCGCAAGGACGATCTGCTCGGCCGCCCGTATCTCTCGCTCTTGTCCCGCCGCCACCGTGGGCGCCGCCTCAAAAACACGCTGGACATCGGTGCTAAGCAGGTCTACGAGGTTGAAGTGGTGACGCGGATGGGAGAGCCCCGCACGGTCATGGTCAGTGTTTCTCCGTTGCATGGCGCCGAGGGCGAGATTTTGGGCGTGCTCGGCATCGCCCGCGACATGACGGACACCAAAAAGCTGGAGCAGCAGATCAGGAGCTCGGAGAAGCTCGCGTCGGTCGGGAAACTGGCCGCCGGCGTGGCCCATGAAGTCAACAACCCGCTCGCCGGCATCCTGACCTGTCTCTACAACCTCCGCAAAGGCACACTTTCGCCGGCGCGTCAGGAAGAGTATTGGGTATCGATGGAGGACGGCGTCCGGCGGGTTCAGAAGATCGTCCGGCAGTTGCTCGATTTTTCCCAGCAGCACGAGCCCGAATTCAGCTCCACCGATATCAATCAGATCGTCGATCGGGTGCTCGTGCTCACAAATCATTTGTTCGCGCCCAACCTGATCCGGCTGGAGACATTGCTGGGACCGTCCTTGCCGAGCCTCATGGTGGATCGACACATGATCGAGCAGGTCTTGATGAATCTCATTTTGAACGCCGTGCAGGCCATGAAGGGCGGCGGCGTGCTGACGATCCGAACGACCGTCGCCGAGGGCGTGTGTCGGGTGGAGGTCGGCGACACCGGCTCCGGCATTCCTCCGTCGGTGCTGCCGCGCATTTTCGATCCATTTTTCACGACGAAGAGCGAAGGCGAGGGGACGGGATTGGGGCTCTCCGTGAGTCTCGGCATTGCGGAGCGGCATGGTGGTAAGATCCTGGTTGAGAGCGAAGTGGGGAAAGGAACGACGTTCACATTATGTCTGCCGTTATCGAGAGAGCGGTCATTGGTGGAAAGGGTGTCATGAAGGGGTTGGCCATCCTGTTGGTCGACGACGAGCCCCTGATGCGGCTCTCGATGGTCGACGCCCTGGAGGCGGTCGGCTACGATGTGCGTGCGGCGGCCTCCGGGACGGAGGGGCTCGAGGTGCTGCGCCAAAAGGCCTTCGACCTGGTCATCACCGACCTGCGGCTCCCGGGCGCGGACGGGCTCACGATCCTCAAAGCCACAAAGGACAAGTCGCCTGAAACCGAAGTGGTCATGATCACGGCGCACGGGTCCGTGGAATCTGCGGTCGGCGCGATGAAGCTGGGCGCTTTCGACTACATTACCAAGCCCTTCCAGATGGACGAGCTTCTGTTGCTCGTGGAGCGCGTCGGACGCGTCATCGCCTTGCGCCGCGAGAATCAAGATCTGAAAGAAACGTTGGAAAGCAAGTTTTGCTTCAACGGCATTCTGGGCAGCAACAGCCAAATGCGCGCGGTGCTGGACAAGATTAAAACCGTCGCCAGCACCGATTCGACCATCCTCATTCTGGGCGAAAGCGGCACCGGAAAGGAACTGGTCGCCAACGCGATCCATCAAAACAGCGCTCGGAGCCAGCATCCTTTGATCAAAGTGAGCTGCGCGGCGTTGCCGGAAACCCTGTTGGAAGCCGAGCTGTTCGGCCACGAAAAGGGGGCCTTCACCGGCGCCCTGCGGCAGCGGCGGGGGCGATTTGAACTGGCGCATCGCGGCACGCTGTTCCTCGACGAAATAGGCGAGATTTCTCCGGTCGTGCAGGTCAAGCTGCTGCGAGTGCTGCAGGAGCGCAAATTTGAACGGGTCGGTGGCAACGAGACCATAGACGTCGACGTCCGGCTGGTCTGCGCGACCCAAAAGGATCTCAGAAAGGAAGTGTCCCAGGGCAAGTTTCGGGAAGATCTGTTCTATCGCCTGAACGTCGTCCAAGTCATGATTCCACCGTTGAGAAAGCGGCAGGAAGACATCATGGTGATCGCTGATCACGTGTTGCAGACGTGTTCGATCAAGATGAACAAAAAGCTCAAAGGCATTTCGCCCACCTCACGCGAGCTGCTGCTGCGCTATTCATTCCCTGGGAACGTGCGGGAACTCGAGAACATGGTCGAGCGGGCGGTCGCTTTGGGGCGGGAAGGCGAGGCGGTCCAGCCACAAGACTTGTGCGGCTTCCAATCGTGTCCGTTTACAGGAGGCACGGCCCAGGAAACCTGCGGATTTTGCAGCGAGGGTTTGACGGGGCAGAAGCGCCAGGATCGGCCGCTGAACTCGCTCGCCGGCGCGCGGGAGGAATTCGAGAAGGAATATATTCTGTCAGTGCTGGAACGGGTCCAAGGCAGTCGCACCACCGCGTCGAAGATTCTGGGTCTTTCCCGCAAAGCGCTCTGGGAAAAGTGCAAACGCTACGGCATCCCTTCCGCGAAAGGGGACGTCGAGGACGACGAGGAGTAAAGAAATCTCATATCTCAGATCTCATATTTCAAATTCTTCACTCTGGATCTGAGATTAAGAAAGGCGACAGGCTAACAAGCAGCCCGTCGCCTTTTCTATTCTCTTCTTCTCTTTCTTAGGTGAGGGTGATGGCGAAGGTGCGTTGAAGGCGTCAGTAGGGTCCTCCGCGTTCTTTGGGGTGGCCCGTATAGCCTGAAACGTGCGCGCGTGAAGGAGCACCTTCCGCAATGTGTAGATACGATTATTTCCCGTGTGCCGCCTTCCGCGAGCACAAGAGGCTAACGGGTCACCCTGCTTCGGGCTGTTCGCCGACAGGACCGGCGCTCTTTTACTCCGCTGGTTCAGCCCCACCCTCCCACAATTTCACCGTCCGGTCCCAAGACGCACTGGCCAGCCGGAGGCCGTCTGCGGAAAGCGCCACACCGCGCACACCGCCTGCATGCCCTTTGAGCGTGCGGAAGCATCGACCGGATTTCAGATCCCAGAACCGGATGGTGTTATCGTCGCCGGAGCTAATCAGGACTTTGCCGTCGGGCGTGACGACCAGGGACCGCACCCAGCCCCCGTGACCCTTCAAGGTTCTGTGTTCGAGCGCCTCGGGCATTTCAAACATCTTGATCGTCTGATCGCGGCTGCCGGTAATGAGGTATTTGCCGTCCGGCGTGAAGGTCATCGCGCCGATCCAATAATCCATCGGCTTTTGAAATCCGCCGTCGTCCTCGATGAAGTAGCCGCGCGTCTCGGTCGAATCGTCCTCGGTTTCCTGCCAGTGCCCGTTGTGTAGAATCTTTTCTTCGCCGCTGGGCAGGACTTCCCAGATCTTGATCTTGCCGATATCCATGCCGCTGGCGAGGTGGCGGCCGTCGGGTGAAAACGCGACACAGACGGACCAATGGTGGTCATACTGGTCCTTGCCGAGCAAGGTCATCAACTCGGTGCCGGTCGTGACTTCCCAGATTTTGATGTCCTTGTTGTGGCTGCCGCGTGCCAGCATCAAGCCGTCGGGCGACAGCGACAGGCTGGTGATGTTGTGGTCGTAGCGGGTGAACAGGAGCTTCAGCGGCTCGCCGGTCTTGGGATTCCATAAGCGGATCGTCCGGTCTTCACTGCCCGTGGCCAAGGCCTGTCCGTCAGGAGTGTCGAGGACTGAACGGATATCGTGGGTGTGGCCGCGCAGCGACCGAAGCAGTCGGCCGGTCTCAATGTCCCAGATGCGCACAAGGCGGTCAACGCCAGCGCTGGCGAGCGTCAAACCGTCGGGCGCAAATGCGACGGACCAGACGCCGTGCGAATGTCCGCGGAAGGTTCTCACCTCGCGGGCGCCTGCGGTCCAATATTCAAGCGAATCGATGGGAGCCGGCGGCGCGGCCGGTGGAGCCGGTGGTTGAGCAGGGACGGTGGAAGAGGCGCTTGGTTGTGTCATGGATGGTACCTTATGGAAATCTTCAATGGTCTAGTGGCCGGCAGCGACGGGCTTGATTGCAAATCGCCGTTTCTGGCCAGTATAATTTGCGGTCGTTTTGGTGATCGTAAGAGAAGCCACGGCGCCAAGTCAAGCCGCTCAGGGCGCCGGAACACCGCATCATGACCGGGCAAAGCGGCTCCCGGCACTGGAAAAATCGAGGCTGACATGGAACTGCGTTTTCAGCCTGCCTTGCTGCAGGAAGTGATCGACTCGTTCGTCGAAAAAACCGAACGGGAAGGGGATCCCACCTACTATAAGGAGTTTCACGAGCTGGCGGATCCGATTTACGAGAAATTCACGCTCGACGATCGGGAAAGCGAGTTCAAGAAGCTCTATCAGTATCTCTTCGGCACGTGGGGGTTCTCCGACATCATCCGCGATGCGTTCAATGAATACCCGCTCGTCAAAGACAAAATCGGCATTGTGCTCGTCAAAGGCGTGCTCAAGGAAGATCAGGAAGGCGTCGACATTCTGCGAAAATGGGGATCGGTCGAGCAGGACCTCGCCAAGCAGTTCGAAGAAAAGGGTCTGAAAGGCATCGGTATCAAACTCATTCCGCGGCGGTTTTATGATCCGGCGCTCACGCGCTACTGCCGGCACGAACTCATGCACATCTCGGACATGCTCGATCCAGCCTTCGGCTACGATCCCGATACCAAAGTGGGACTGAATCCGGGTGAAGAGACCCTCATCCTGCACCGCTATCGCGTGCTGTGGAGTTTGAGCGTCGATAGCCGCCTGACGTCCGCCGGCAAGGAGCCGATGCTGCGGAAGGAAGACCGCTTCAAGGAATTTCGTTCCTGGTACCGGAAGATTCCCGCCATGCAGCTCAAGTCCGTCTTCGAAGGCTTGTGGCTGACGGGATTCTTCACGCACTCGGAATTGATTGAAATGTCGACGGACACCCTGCGGGTCATGGACCGCGCCGTCGATGTCGAGGGCGGAGAAGTGCCCGAGACGGAAAACAAGGTCATGCTGATGCCCGGCTTCCCCTGTCCGCTCTGCCGGTTCCCGACCTATTCCTGGGTGGAGGACATGGGCAACAAGATCGAATCCTACGTGCTGGATTTTATCCGCGAAAATCATCCGGGTTGGGACGTCGAGTTCGGCGCCTGCGATCGTTGCGTGGAAGTCTACAAGCTCCGCGCCGACGGTGTGATGTAATGTTGCCGAAGACGAGAAGAGATTTGAAATTTGAGATCTGTGATGGCTTCTGAGCCTAAATACGGGCGGCGGGACTTCTTCAAGGATTCGGTCCTTTCAGTCGCCAAAGCGGCCAAGGAATATGCCGCCCATGCGGATGCGCCATCCGAGAAGCCCGCTCCGCCGGGACGGACGGATTGGCTGCGTCCCCCTGGCGCTGTCAGCGAAGCGCTCTTTCTGGAGCGCTGCACCAAGTGCGGCGACTGCGTCAAAGCCTGCCCGCAAGAATCCATCGTGCTGCATCAGGACGGCACGCCGGTGATTTTGCCCGACCAGGTGCCGTGCTATCTCTGTGATGATGTTCCCTGCATCGCCGCCTGTGCGACCGACGCCTTGCTGGCCGTCGCCGGTACGCAGGACATCCGCATGGGGGTGGCAGTCGTCAACCATCGGCTCTGCACCGCGGGGCAGGGGTGCCATGCCTGTGTGTCGAAATGTCCTACGGATGCGCTGGCCATGGATTTTAATGTCCAACGCCTTGTGGTGACAGTTGAACGTTGTGTAGGATGCGGCATGTGCGAACACATCTGTCGCACCGTGAACGATCACATTGCCATCAAGATTACTCCCTTTCGTGCGATGGAACCGGCCTCTCGCTAACACACAAATGGTGGAAATGGACCAGTAAAGTAGGCCACGGCTTACAGGGTAACGGCCGATTTCTTGAGAGGAAGCCCGCGAACTTAATGTTGGTATCAGAGGGCGAATCGGTGCTTGACAAGCTTTTAACCTTTACCTATCATACCCAGGCTTTCGCCACGGGTTTGACCGAAGTTGCCGAAGAAATGTTTCACGGCAACTGGTCGGAGTGAGGAGTATATTCTCATGACGATTAAGCAGTCGGTACAAAGTTCTACTCAGACCGCAGCCGCCGTCATCCCGAATCCCCCGATCAAAGATTCCCCCGCAGTCGAACGCGCACTCAATCGCAGCAAGCTGTATCTCCTGGTCTCCTGGAGCCTGCTCTATCCGGAAGACGACGAATTCCTCGACTATGTACAATGCGGCGAATTCGTGGAAGACGGGCGGGCGGCTCTCGATGCGTTGGAGACAGCCCTCGACGGGATCGGAGGCGACCGGGCGAAGCAGAAGCTGATGCTAATGCGTAAGCAGTTCGACCAGATCGAAAAACTGATCGCGTCGGAATGCGTCAATTGGCAACTGACCGATCTGCAAGCCGAACACCGCCGTGTGTTCAGCAACGTCATCACGCTCGACTGCCCCCCCTATGAAACCCTCTTCGGCAACGATCACGTCTTCGCAC
>DASTQE010000181.1:0-4070 GCA_035761895.1 Nitrospira sp.
TCCCCGGCATTGCGAGATCGTCGCCATAGATTTTTCGGAAGGGATGCTGGAGATTGCCAGGAAGCGTACCGCCGAACATCAAATGACCCACGTCACCCTCCATCGCATGGATGCCGGTGCCATGGAGTTCGCGGACAGCACCTTTGATACCGTCGTCGCGGCCTACGTCGTCACCGCTGTCCCCGACTACCGCAAAGTGGTCAGTGAAATGATTCGTGTCTGCCGTCCCGGCGGCCGCATTATCATGCTGAACCATTTCAGCAACGAAAATAAGATGGTGGCGGCGGTCGAAAAAGTGATTTCACCGCTGACAAAGCATCTGGGCTGGCGAACCGACTTGTCGCTGGACAATGTGCTGGATGGCACGGAATTGCACGTGGCCCGCAAACAGAACGTCAACCCCCTCCGTTTTTGGGCCCTTGTTGAATGCGTCAACTGCAAGAACGGGCACATCCTTCACAAAAAAGGTTCGGCTTACGCAAACGGCACCACCGTCTATACACCGAGTGCGCTGGCGGCCGGGGCCACGAACGAAGAAGCGCTGGCCTGACGGGCTATCTGTCCGCCTTTCCCGTTTTCGTCCACCGGACCTGCTCCAACGATTTCCAGTTCAACCATTCTTCCCCCGGGATGATCGTATTGCCGACGAGGCACTGGCCCGAAAAGCGCCGGACGATGAGATCCGACAGGTAGGACAACAGTCGATTCGCGACTGCGCCCTGCGAGCCGTCAACGTGCAACAGGATCCCAAATCCAGGCCCGTCCAGAGGTCCATAGAGCATCACATGCACCCCGGCCTGCTCGATGGCATCCGCGCCTTGAGCCGGCAATAACGTTCCCTCCCACTGGACCAGCGACGCGCTTTCCTGTATTACTTTCGCCTTCTTCCAGGTGCAAGGCAGCCCGGCGCCATCCAATTCACCGAGCAGCCATTCGACGGTCGGCCATTCGGCGGCCGGACTTTGGAATGTCCATCGGGCCACCGGTTCGCGCAAGCCGTCGTCGGATGACGGCATCGACACTTCTTCAAGCTGAGCCTCATCACACACGACGTACAGCTCGCCTTGAGGATCGAACCAGAACCGCAGCTTCCCCGCTGTGCATTCGGCATGAATGATACCGAGGTTGGAGCAGTCGGCGCCCTCCTGTTCAAATACGGAAAAGTCCGTCACCCCTCTCATGGTGAGCTTGGCCACCCGCTCCATTTGACGAAGACTGTATCGGATGACGACGGTGACGACAGTATCGGCAAGAACTTCGCGGGCCGACCCTTCATCGAACAGACGGCGTTTGGACATGTGCACATCGGTGACATAGCCACCCCGAAATCCGTCGGTATGGCCCAACAGCCACCGAAGATCCTCGATATCCTGGATGGGCATCAGCATGGTGAGAATTGTAACGCAGGGGCGACTCGACAGGCTAGAGAATCGCGATGTCGGGGACGCCTTCTACCCACACCCGACGCGTTCACCTCTCAAGATGGTGCCCTTCTGATCTGCAAAAAAATGGATTTGGCAGTTGACGTTGCCGCTGTACAGCGGCAGGAGATCATAGGCGTCTGCCTGCCCAGGCATGCGATCAATTCCAAAGTCCCACGCCATCTGAATCGTGCCGTCCTCCATCTGATGAGGGTGGAGATTGGGCGGTCCGAGTTCAACATAGAGGTCCGAGACCTGTCCCCCGACCCATCGCTTGATGACGTCGTCCCAGGTCTGATAGGGCCCGGCGACCTCGCGCTTCGCTGCATCTTTGCTTTCGGTGGCACAGCTGGATAGGACGGCTCCCGCAAGGCACAAGGCCCACACCACCCGGCATCGCCTCGTCTGCTTCATGTCTTCTCGAGCTGCCGTCCATACACCATGAGATCGCGTTCCGAGAAACAGCAAAACGTCACCTCCCGGAGGCCATTGGGGCTGGCCAGGAACCGGCGGGTGGCAGCGATGGCAACCTTGGCAGCTTCCTCGAGGGGATAGCCATAGATGCCGGTACTGATACTGGGGATCGCCAAGGTCCTGATTGCATTTGCGTCGGCAAGCTCGAGCGTCCGCCGATAGCATGACGCGAGCAGCTCAGCTTCACCTTCCTTGCCGCCATGCCACACAGGCCCGACCGTGTGGATGATGTAGCGAGCAGGAAGGTGGTAGCCCTTCGTCAGCTTCGCCTCCCCTGTCTGACAGCCTCCAAGACGACGACACTCCTGTTCCAACTCCGGTCCAGCCGCTCGATGGATCGCTCCGCACACACCACCGCCAGGAAGGAGTGCTTCGTTTGCGGCGTTGACGACCGCGTCGACGTTCAGTGTCGTGATGTCGGCTTGAATTGCGCGAAGCGTGACGGTCATGACCGCACGATTGCCCCTCACGGTCGCCGGGAGAATAGTGTGATCGGCTGGATCTGTCAATGCGAACGGCGCGCCTCCGGATGTCTGTCATAATCGGCCGGTGTTTCTCACGTTGATTACCGGTATATTCCTGCAGTAGCCTAGAAAGCTTGGTTTCAGAGGGACAGAGCGTTGTAGAAAGGAGAGTCGTCCATCATGGCCGCTTTCCCCATCGAAGTCGCGACCCGCATCAAAGCCTTGCCGCCCTATCTGTTCGCTGCCATCGACAAGATGAAGCAGGCGGCCATTGCCCGCGGTGTCGATATTATCAACCTCGGCATCGGCGATCCCGACCTGCCGACGCCGGCGCCCATCATCGAAAGCCTCGCGCAGGCCGCAGGGAATCCCAAGCACCATCAGTACCCGTCATACGAAGGCATGTTGTCGTTCCGCACGGCCGTAGCCGATTGGTATCAGCGGCGCTTCGGCGTGAAGCTCGATCCTGCCGATGAGGTGCTCACGCTCATCGGCTCCAAAGAAGGCATCGGCCACATTCATCTGGCGTTCGTAGATCCCGGCGACATCGTGCTCGTGCCCAGTCCGGGCTATCCCGTCTATCCCGTCGCCACGAGTTTCAGCGGTGGCGTCTCCCACCTCATGCCGCTCACCAAGGCCAACGGCTTCCTGCCGGACCTCAACGCAATTCCCAAGGAGGTGGCCCGAAAAGCCAAACTGATGTGGCTGAACTCCCCCAATAATCCGACGTCTGTCGTCATGACGAAGGACTACTTTACACGCGTCGTCGAGTTTGCGCGGGAGCATCACGTGATCATCTGTCATGATGCGGCCTATTCGGAGATCTACTACGATGGCAAACGGCCGGCAAGCTTCATGGAAGTCGATGGAGCCAAAGAGGTTGGCGTGGAATTTCATTCGTTGTCGAAGACCTACAATATGACCGGCTGGCGGCTCGGGTTTGCTGTGGGCAACAGGGATGTGCTCGCTGGGCTGGGCAAGGTGAAGAGCAACCTGGACTCCGGCGTATTTGAGGCCGTGCAGGCTGCAGGTATCACTGCCCTGGGACTGGACGACAGCGTCACCGATGCGATCAGAAAGATCTATCAAGAACGGCGCGACACGCTGATCCCCGGACTGAAGAAGCTGGGGTTGGAAGTCGAGGCGCCCCCGGCCGCCTTCTACGTCTGGGTGACCGTGCCAAAAGGGTATACGTCCGGCTCCTTCACGGCCTATCTCCTCGAGAAAGCGGGGATCGTCACGACGCCTGGCAACGGATTCGGCGCGCCGGGTGAGGGGTATATCAGGATGACGGTCTGCACGCCGAAGGAGCGCTTGGCAGAGGCGGTCGAGCGGATCAAAAAGGCAGGGGTCTAGTGATGCGTGATGGGTGAAGGGTGACGGCAGGCCATCACTGATCACTCATCACCGATCACTCGTCACTGATCACTCATTCGATGAGCGAGACAGTCTATATCGGGTTTGGTTCGAACGTTGGAAACCGCGTCGATTTCTGTGACCGCGCGGTGACGCTCCTGAGTCTTCTGCCGCACTCTCAAGTGACAGGTGTCTCTCTGCTGTACGAAACCGAACCGGTGAAGGACAAGGTCGATCCCGGTGAAGGCTGGTTTCTCAATGGGGTGCTTCAGTTGGAAACCGACATCACACCACAGAGTCTCCTGAAGATGTTGCGAGAGATCGAACGCTCGTTGGGTCGCGATGAAGATCACCG
>DASTQE010000182.1:0-4177 GCA_035761895.1 Nitrospira sp.
CGGCTCGCCTCGTAAGGCCAATTGCCCCTGCCGGGCATAGTCGATCGCCTCTCCTAGAATCCGCGCCGCTTCCTGCGGCGCGTGGAACCCCATCGAACCTCCACGAAGTCCACCATGAACTGTGCTAAAGGAAAGTTAGGAAGGGGGGACGCGAAGTCAGCAATACAGGAATCGGAACTGTGAAGCTGGAGCCTTCGAAGTCTATCGGTTCATGCCCCAGGTCAGGCTGCTCTCGCTTCCTTATGCCGACTGGTTTTCGCTTGTTGGAGGGGGAGGATGAGACGGAACGTCGTTCCTTTACCCAGCGCACTCTCGACATTGATGTGCCCTTTATGGGCATCGACGACGTCTTTAACGATCTTGGTGCCGAGTCCTGTCCCGCCGGGTTTCCGACTGAGCGTGTGAGCAGTAAAGAGGCTGGTAAGAATTTCTGGCGGCATACCACGGCCTGTGTCGGTCACAGAGATGTCGAGTACGTCGGCGGCCCGAGGAACCTTTCCGATGACTGTGATGGATCCGCCGGATGGAACCTCCGGAATGGCGTTGTTCACCAAGTTGTAGAAGGCGTTGAAGAGGCGCTGTTCATCAGCCTCGATAGGAGGCAGACCATCAAGGCCTTCGCAGCTGAGCGTGACTCCCTTTTTTTTGGCCATCAGGTCCAGTGTGCCGAAGACACTCAACACCACGTTTGCAACCTGGCATGGCGCAAAGATGGGCGGTGCGCTCATGCCCTTCACGCAGTCTGCAAGCTCGCGGACTCTGTCTGAGATTCGTCGAACGTCCTCTTGCACCATTGTCAATACCTCATCGCACAGCGCACGACTTTTCTTCGATTGAGGCGAATCCTGATCGGACAATTTCCCGAATAACTCGTCGAGTTCGTCTTTGAGCACTTCTGCGCCGCACAGGACCGGCATGAGCAGGTTCTTGATATCGTGGCTCATGTCACCGGCCAACTGCGCCACCTGCGCAAGTTTTTTGGCTTCACATAACCGTGCCTCCTCGATCACCGGCGTGGCAAGGGACGAGATGATTGTCAGGACCGCAATGTCATCTTCGGTGATCCGATGGTTGCGCGTATTGAGAATCTCAATCACACCAACCGGTTCACCTTGCCACCTTTTGAGCGGCAGGATGACCATATTCTTCATCACGGATCCTGTGGCTTTATCAATTTTGTCCGGCAGGCGGGCATCGTTCTCGACATCCACGATGATGGCGTGCTGGGCCGATTTGAATACGGCACCGGCCATCCCCTGGTGCCACGGAATGGCTGAGCCACGTTGCACCGGCTTGGCACCGACAGAATGATAATTGACGAGCTGTTGAGAGGCTGGATCGGCGATAAGAATGGACCCGCATTCCGCGTCAACCGCCTCCAGGGCGGTGTCCAGGGTCTGCGCAACCAAGTCTTCCAAGGTGTTGTGCAGTGACAGTGCTCGAGAGATGATGAGGGTTGTCTCTAATTCTCTATTTCCCCGGGCAAGATGAAGGTCCACCGTTCGCCGGGGAGTCCGGCGGCGATCGGGATTTGCATTGTGGCTGGGAGGCGGGTTCTCCTCAGGAAGCACCACTCATCCTTTCAACGCCTCCTTAAACTGCAAACTGCGCGTCGATTATGCGCGGAAATGATTCTTAAAGAGGACATGCTTATTGACGGCTTCCTCGGCAACCGCCAGAAGTTTATCCTTCTCAATCGGCTTCACGAGATAATCCATGACGCCCTGCTTCATGAGCTTTGTGGCAGCCTGGATATCTGGATGGCCGGTCATTACCACAACTGGAACGGAAGGAAATTGGGACATAAAATGGGCGATCGCCCCAACTCCGTCGATGTTCGGCATCTGCATATCACAGAGAATCATATCCACCATGAGCGGATTGTCCCCTGATTTGATCGCCTGGATTCCCTTTTCACCATCCTCCGCCTCGACTACATCGTAGCCGGCCTTGGTCAGGACCATCTTGACGGTCGACCTGATGTGCGCTTCATCATCCACCACCAGAATTCTACCCAGTCCCATAATCACCCTCCTTTTGAACGTTGCCTTTGTTAGGTTGACGAGATTAACCCTTCGCGATCCTGCCCTATCACCTACGTATTGACAAGAATTTCGTCGAAATACGACACAGCTGGCGATGAGGCGGATCTAGCGCATCTATTCGATGTTCGTACAGGGGTTTACGACTGTCCGTGCGCAGCCTTCCCCACTGTAGCCACCCTGTTGCGTGATCAGATCACACCGTTCTCCTGACAGGGGGACTGTGTATGACCAGCGATTTGCCGGCGGCGAAGGTTTCACGACAGCCCGCAAGCCTTGCGCCCACGTCGATGATCCTATCCGATCAGGAGACCGGTTTGGACGGATGCCGTTTCGTCCGAATAAGGTCGGACACTGAAAAACCTAATTGTTCCGCTTTCGTCACCAAACGGAGGTAGGTTGATTCGTCAAGAACAGGGGTGCGGGAGAGAATCCAGAGATACCGCCGATTAGGGGTTCCGACCAGGGCCGTGCGGTATTCGGAATCCAGATCAAGGATCCAATAATTCCCCTCACGGGATGAGCCGACCAATCTTGCAAACCAATTGTCGAAGACGACCCCCAGGCGTGCATTCGTCTTTGTATCGATAATGGTCGCCACGCCGTCGGCTTTGTTAATGTCGCCCTTATCAGTCACACATTCGTTGTGGACCCCAATCGTGCCATCCGGGCGCTGAGTATACGTGGCCGTCGAGTCGACACAGTGTCGCTGAAACCACATCGGCAACCGAGCGATTTCATACCAGGTTCCGGAATACCGATTAAGATCGACTGACGACACGGTCGACAAGGGTTCTCTCGAACTCATGTCGGCACAACTCATCAGCATAACCGGCATCGCAACGACTGCGATCGCCGTATAACACCGTTTCATTGGTCACGCTCCTTCCCGATGTGGGCCCTCGGTGAGGGATCCTGTCTCTAGCCGCGAAGACGGCCAAGTACTAGACGACGGCGCTGAATCGTTGTCGGAAGGTGTTCGGGGGCAGGCGCAGCACTCCAGCACAACGTGTGAGGCGATCAGGGTGCTCAAGATCCTCCTTCTCCAGGCGAATCATATAGCGACGAGCGATCCGATAGTACTCTGAGGTTACGTCCACCATGCGGACCCTTGTGCGCTGAGTTGATGGATCCAGAATCGCATCGAAGGGGATCGGCGAGAATTTTCCATTGACGATCGAGACCATTGCACCGGTCGCCCCAGAGAGCAAGTACTCGGCGGCGCAGCAACCTAGATCCCGGCAATATTCCATATCGAAGGGGATCGGATCCGTACAACGCAATTCAAATCCTAGATCCTTCACCCGGATGGTCGGAGTAAGCCCGTAGGGTTCTAGACACCTCAAGACCGCTTCCTTCATGACACGACCCACGTCGAGTTCGGCCAGCTCCACATGCCCGTGTTCATCGCGCGAGACCGTTGCGAGGGCTGAGAAATCCGCGGGATCTATGACTTCTGCAATGCCCTCTGCCAGAACCGCGACTCCATCTTCTCGACCTTGACTTAGCCGTTTGATCATTGCTCCGGCAAGAATATCGGCCACTTTCGCGAGCGTCACTGGTCGCTCAGAAAACTCTTCTGGAATGAGAGTAAGCGTCGCTCCTGCCGCTTTCCCGATGCCCAGCGCCAGATGGCCGGCTTTTCGACCCATCGCCACGACAAAAAACCAGTGAGAAGTTGTACGAGCATCCTCGAGGATGCTCTTGACGGCATAAGTGCCCAGATGCCGGGCGGTCTGAAAGCCGAAGGTGGGTACCATGTGCGGAAGATCGAGGTCGTTATCGATTGTTTTAGGTACGTGGACGACGCGCAGGCGTCCCTTTGCCGAACGTTCGAGGGTGAGCGCCGAGAAACACGTGTCATCTCCGCCAATCGTAATCAGATCGGTCACCCCGAGTTCCTCAAGGCTTTTCAATGTTTGGGCAAGATGTGCGGGATTTTTTGTTGGGTTGGCTCTGGCGGTCTTGAGGATCGATCCCCCTCGAAAGTGAATGCGGCTGACCTGCTCTAGGCTGAGCGGCATGACTTTGCTCACATCGCCCTGCATGAGCCACTTGAAGCCTTGCTCGATACCTAGGACTTCTCTGCCTTCGGCAAGACACCGGATCGTTGCCGCACTGATGACCCCATTGAT
>DASTQE010000183.1:0-3024 GCA_035761895.1 Nitrospira sp.
GTCTGCCTGAACGGAGCCGGGAAGTTCGATCCCCGGGTGCTGTTCCGGTTGTGGAAACTCATGCGGGAGGAGCGTCCCGACGTCATGCAGTCGTTTCTCTTCTGGGCGAACCTGTCGGCGCGCGTGCTGGGACGGCTCTCGAAGGTGGTGCGGGTGGTCTGTTCGTACCATGACGAGATCGTGAGCGAAGGGCGCCTCGTGCGCATGATCGACCGTCTCACCTTTCGATGGTCTCATGCGGTGGTGTGCTGCTCTGAAGCCGTGCGCCGCTCGGTCTCCGTCTGCCTCGGCGCCTCCGCCCCCCGTCAGACGATCATTCCGTTCGGCGTCGATGTCGGTCAGTTTGCCGTGACCGATCTTGCGACCAGGAAGGAATTGGGGCTGCGTGAGGGCGGGCCGGTCGTCGGGACGGTGTGCCGGCTCGTCGAACCCAAGAAGGGCTTGGCGGTGCTGTTGCAGGCCCTGGCGGCGTTGAACCGGGGCAACGAGAATCCTGGTTGCCAGCTGTTGATCGTGGGAGAGGGGCCTGCGCGCGAAGCGCTCGAATCGCTGAGCGATCGTTTGGGTCTTTCGTCCTGTGTACGCTTCGCGGGCACAAGGAGGGACATTCCTCGGATCCTGCCGGTCCTCGATGTCTTCGTGCTGCCGTCGCTGTACGAAGGATTCGGCATCGCGATTTTGGAGGCGATGGCCGCTGGAAAGCCGGTCGTGGCCACGACCGTGGGCGGCATTCCGGAATTCGTTGTGCCGGGCGAGACGGGATTGCTCGTCGAGCCGGGAAACGCGGAGGCATTGGCCGAGGCGATCGGATGTCTGCTGAGCGATCCCGAGCGAGCCAGGCAGATGGGGATCCGGGGCCGAGAGCGCGTGCTCGCCGGATATCAAATATCCACCGTCGTTCGTCGCCATGAACAGGTGTACGAGGCCTGTCTGGCGAATGCCTAGAGCAAAACGATGTCGTTGCTGTTGCTGACATTCCTGCTCTCGTTGGCGATCACCTTGTATGGCGTCCCGATCGCCAGGCAGGCGGCGCTGAAATACGGCATCGTGGATGCGCCGGACGGGCGGCTCAAACATCAACAGGAGCCGGTGCCGTATTTCGGAGGCCTGGCGATCTATCTGGCGTTCCTGATGAGTCTCGCCTTCACCTTCGAGTTCCGCCATGACGTGCTCGGGATCATCCTGGGAGGCACGATCGTCGTGATGTTGGGGCTGATTGACGACTTTGGCGTGCTGACGCCCTGGACCAAGCTCGCCGGCCAGCTGCTCGCCGTGTTTGTGTTGATCAAGAGCGGCATCCGCATTCAGATCGCCGCTCTTCCAGATTGGGTGGATCTCGTCCTGACTGTCCTTTGGATGATCGGACTGATCAATGCCTTCAATCTTCTGGACATCATGGACGGGCTCTCGGCCGGTGTCGGAGCGGTGAGCGCCACCGGCCTGTTTATCGCCGCATGGTTGCAAGGCGATCAGATGATCGTGTTCATGCTCGCCGCGCTCATCGGCAGCCTCGTGGGTTTTCTCAAGTACAACTGGCAGCCCGCTCGCATTTACATGGGCGACACGGGCGCCATGTTCATCGGACTGTTGCTGGGCGCGATGGCGATGATCGGCAAATATCCGAGCGAACATCCGCTGTCGTTGCTGACGCCGGTGTTCATCCTCGGCATTCCCATTTTCGACACGCTGTTCGTCATGTGGATTCGCTACCAACGGCGTCTGCCCATCTGTTGGGGGAGCCCCGATCACATCGCGATCCGCCTGCGGCACTGGGGCATGCCGGTGCCGAGGATCGTGCTCGTCAGCTATGTGGCGACGGCGCTCGTGGGCGCCATAGGCCTGCTTTTGATGATGGTCGGTGAGGACGTGGCCTGGAGTTTGTGTCTGGGCACGGTGGCCATATTGCTCAGTTCCACCTTCGCGCTCAAGAAAATCGATGTCAGAAAGCCGCGTCACCCGGTCGTGACATCGCCAGCTCAAGAAGGATCGTCGGCAGCATGATCCTCATCGTCGGCGCCGGCCTGGCCGGCCTCAGCACGGCCTATCATCTGTCGGGCAGCTCGTATCGCCTCTATGAGCGTGAACTGGAGGTCGGCGGTCTCTGTCGCTCCTACCGCAAGGATGGCTTCACGTTCGACTACACGGGGCATCTGCTGCACTTCCGTCAACCGGATATCAAAGCCCTGGTCGAACGGCTGCTGCCAGGAAAACTCCACACCCATCGCCGAAAGTCGTTCATCTATTCGCACAAGACGTATACCGAATATCCGTTTCAAGTGAACACGCACGGCTTGCCTCCCGAAGTGGTCCGGGAATGCCTGTTGGGGTTCATCGCGACGCTCACGGCGCCGCCAGCGGCTAAAGATCGCTCCTTCAAGCAATGGATTCTGGACAACCTCGGCGAGGGCATGGCCAAGCATTTCATGGTGCCGTTCAACGAAAAGCTTTGGCAGGTGTCCTTGGACGAGCTCACCTCCGACTGGGTCTCCTGGCTCGTACCGAAACCGGAGCTCAACGACGTCGTGAACGGCGCGTTAGGGATCAAGGACAAGGCCTTCGGCTACAACCCGTCGTTTCAATATCCGGCCACGGACGGCATTCGTGCGCTTCCCGAATCCTTTCTGCCGGGTATCGCCGCGGTGCAGAACGGGATGGAACTCGTTGAGGTTGAGACGAAACGCCGACGGGCGCTGTTTCGAAACCGTCAAAGCGGCCAGAGCCGCAGCGAACATTACGAATCGCTGGTTTCGACGATTCCTGTGCCCGAACTCCTGCGGCGATGTGTGGACATGCCGCCTCATCTGAAAGAGGCGGCCGAGGGCCTGCGCTGGGTGTCAGTTTACAACCTGAATCTGGGGGTCGCGCGGGAAGGGGTCTCGGACAAGCACTGGCTGTATTTCCCGGAGCCGGAATATCCGTTTTATCGCATCGGGTTTCCCATGAATTTTTCTCCTTCGCTTGGCAGGCCGGGTTGCAGCTCGATGTACGTGGAGATGTCGCACCGTCCGACCGAACAGCAGTCCG
>DASTQE010000184.1:0-13326 GCA_035761895.1 Nitrospira sp.
CTATATCGTGGACCATAGAGGCAGTATTTACCGGCTTGTTGCGTCTCGGCCACCGCTCGCCCGATAGCCTCAGCGCGACCGCAGCCGCGCTGTGTGTATCTGTCACCCTTCCGGTGGGTGACTGTCCCCGTGTTCAGCGGCCGTTGTCAGGCGAAACAGGGACAGGCACCGGCGGTGCGCCGGAGCCAGTCCCTAAAGTTTCCCGCTCAGCCAATAGATGGCCATGCCGACCAATTCCGTCACGGCACCGGTCGTATGTTCGATGGCATGATCGTTGGGAAGCAGATCAAAAACATCGAGCTGCTCAAAGCTATCCTCGGGCCGGTTCTGTATCAGAAAATCACAGGGCACCGGCGTCACCCGGAATCCCTGTTTGGTAAAGAGGGCCGTCGCTCGAGGCAAATGGCTGGCCGATGTCACCAACAAAATAGACGATGGACCCAAGAGGCGCTTGGTTTCCGTGGCATTCTCATAGGTGGTCCGGGATTGATCTTCGATGAGAATCGCATCGGTTGGGACCCCGAGCCGTTCCGCCCAGCGTTTCATTTCCGGAGCATCCATAAACGCGTTTCCGAATACATGCCCGGTGCCGCCGGTGAACACCAGCGTGGGGGCGTACCCTTCTTGGTAGAGGTCGACGCCGCACGTTGTCCGGTTCTTTGAATACGACGACAAGTCCACCTTTGGGCGCAATGTTCCCGGTTCGAGGACGCCTCCAGCCAGGACGACGATCGCGTCATACCGTTCACCCTTCGACAGCGCCGGGCGGGGATACCAGGCCTCCAAACTGCCCAGCAGTGGACGAGCGACCAGAGGGCTCGAGATTGCGAACAGAAGGACGAGGCCGCCCACCGAGCCAATTCTGGCCCATCGAAGCCGCTGCGGAGTGAAGGGCAGATGCAACCACAGCGTGGTCAGCGTCATCACGAGCAGGACCCAGGTCAGCGGATAGAGCGCGTACTTGACGAGCTTATAGACTGCAAACAAAAATGGCGTCAGTTCCATCGCAAGCCCTCACGTGCTTATCCACCCCGACCTTTCTCACCCGCCCGCCCCGCGACGGCCTGGACCGTCGCCTTCCCCCGACTATGCGCGGAGACGCGCTTGACCTAGAGGTAGGAAATGGCCGTACGATAGCACAACGATAGGGGGAAAAATCGCAAGGCCAGGGTGGGTCGGTGGGTCAGTGGGTCAGAGGAGCAAGACATGACACAGCGACGACGGTATTGGCTCGTCAAGTCGGAGCCCGAGTCGTTTTCAATCGACGATCTTGCACGCGCGCCACGGCAGACGACCTGCTGGGAGGGCGTCCGGAACTATCAAGCGAGGAACTATCTGCGTGAGATGGTCGTCGGCGACCATGTGCTCTTTTATCATAGCAACGCGGATCCTCCTGCCGTCGTCGGAAGCGCCGAAGTCGTCAGAACGGCGTACCCGGACGATACGCAATTCGATACACGCAGCCATCACTATGACGCCGCGAGTACGGCGGGGCATCCGCGGTGGGATATGGTGGATCTGAAGTTCCGTGAGAAATTCGAAGCCAGCCTACCGCTCGATCGGTTGAGACGGGAGCCCAGGCTCAAAGGCATGGAGCTGCTCCGCAAGGGGTCGCGGCTGTCTGTGCAGCCCGTGACCGAGGCAGAATGGCGGGTGATTATGAAACTCGCAGGCAGCGTGAAAGGATGAGTGGCAGAGTGTGACTGTCCCTGTTAGGTTTTGGCTTTCCCATTGTCGAGATGCCGATGCTGCCAATCCAGCCAGGCATGCCCCAGCTCATGTGCAAGAATATAGCGCCGTCTGGTCACCGGGAGCCTTTTCCTCAGGTAAATCGTCTTCAACTCGTCGTCCCAGATACCATCAGCATTGGGGTCTCGACGGTCCATTTCGCTATCTGAGAGTTGGCGCACCGAAATTCGATATCCGAACGGCAAGACGACTCGTGATGGAATCCGCATTGAAGCTCCCAGTCAGTGAACACGTGATAGCCTACCATAAAAACCTTTCAGCCTTCATAGATAAATGCCTTGTAAAATCAAATGCTTATATGGTATTTACCGTCAGCCTGGACTGGGGCGGAACAGTGGTACTGTCGGCACCTTTGATGGCAACGGGCAACGAACTTCAGGAGGCAATATGAGTCGTAGAGGACGTCGCTTTCTCGTCATCGACCGGTGGGCGGGTTTCGGGTTCATCCTGTTGGCTTGGCTGGCAGGAAGCCTCACCCCGGCCTCTGCTGGTCCATCCGGGTATGCCCCGCACGGGACCGTGACCATTGATGGCATGACGGTACCTGACGTCGGACCCATGCCCACTCAGGTGCCGATTCCGCCGACCAATTTGAGTTACGCGCAGAAAGTCGAGTTGGGAAAACAGCTCTATTTCGACACGCGCCTGTCAAAAAACAACTCCGTGTCTTGTGCTTTTTGCCATAATCCCGGCACCGGTTTCGCCGATGCCCGCCAGTTCTCTATCGGCGCATTCGGGACCTCCGGCGGTCGCCAGGCGCCGAGTGTGTACAATACCGGCTTCATTCCCTTGCAGTTCTGGGATGGCCGCGCAGGATCGCTCGAGGAGCAGGCCATTGGCCCCATTCACAACCCGATCGAAATGGCCGAACTGCATGAGACCGTCGTGCCGAAGATCGTGAAGATCCCAGGCTATCAAAAGCAGTTTCAGCTGATCTTCGGAGGTGGAGCAAGCCTGCAACATATTGCCGAAGCCATCGCCGCCTTTGAACGCACGATTGTGTCGCAAAACAGCGCCTTCGACAAGCACGCCATGGGGGAAGCCGGGGCGATGAATGAGGCGGCGGTGCGGGGGTTGGCGCTGTTTCGAGGCAAGGCGCGCTGCATTCTTTGTCACAACGGCCCGAACTTCACCGACAACAAGTTCCATAATCTCGGCGTACCACAGGTCGGGCCGCTCAAGGAGGATCTCGGCCGCTACGTTGTGACGAGGGCTCAAAAAGACAAAGGCGCATTCAAGACGCCGACCCTGAGGAGTGTGATCGAGACGGCCCCGTACATGCATGACGGGGTCTTCAAGACGCTCGAGGAAGTCGTCGACTTTTTCGATGCGGGTGGCGGAAGCAATCCTCATCTAAGTCCATTGATGAAACCGTTGGGGTTGTCTTCAGAGGAAAAGGCGGACTTGCTCGAGTTCTTGAAAGCTTTGACCGGTGCGCCGATCAAAGTGAACGTTCCGAAATTACCGAAATAGCGACAGGAAACGTCATGCGTGCACGGTGTACCGGATAGCCACATTCATGATTCAGTCCTCCTTTTGTTTTTTGCCCGGCGTTGCTTTAAGAACGGAACGACGGCTGTGGCGTCAGGGACTTCTGAGCTGGGCGGATTTTCTTTCGAGCCCGTCGATTGAACGCATGAGTGCCGCGCGGAAGGCGCTCTATGACGCGCAGGTCGCAGAGGCCATGGAGCAGTACGCCGGTGACGATGCCCGCTACTTTGGCGTCGTGCTTCCTCAACAGGAGCACTGGCGGCTCTATGAGTGGCTGCGGACTCGGGCGGTCTATCTCGACATCGAGACCGATACCTTCGGGCAGATTACCGTGGTCGGACTGTATGGTCATGGGCGGATGACCTCATTCGTCCGCGGCGAGTCCTTGAATGTCCGTCGACTGGCGGAAGAGCTGCGGCAATATGACTTGCTGGTGACGTTCTGCGGAGCGACCTTCGACCTGCCGGTCTTGTTGAGCCAGTATCCCGATCTTCCGCTGGATCAGCCGCACATGGATGTCTGTTTCATCGGCCGACGGCTGGGCTACCGCGGCGGACTCAAGGCCGTGGAGAGGCAGCTTGGCATCGATCGAGAGAGCCAACTGGAGGGAATGAACGGCGCCGATGCGGTCCATTGCTGGAATCGGTGGCGGCACGCTCGCGATGAAGAGGCCAAAGCGCAGCTTTTGCGCTACAACGAAGCGGATTGTGTCAATCTGGAGCCGTTGGCCGAGGCGTTCTATCGACTGATGGTTCAGTCGACCAGGCCCTCTTCGACGGCGTAGCGGATCAGTTCAACCAGATTCCGCACGCCCAACTTGTGCAGGAGTCTCGCCCGATATGTGCTGACGGTTTTCTCATTGATGTTGAGTTCCTTCGAAATTTCCTTCCGGCTGAGACCTCTGACAAAAAGCGCCAGCACTTGGACCTCGCGGTCGGAAAGCAACGGCTGAGACACCATCACCTCCCTCGGCTTTTTGACCGCTCCCCCCTCAAGCGTCGTCTTCACCATCTCGATGAGGTCTCGTGGGGGGCGTTCTTTTGAGAGATAGGCCACTGCCCCGGCACGCAACGCGCGTGCGGCATACTGGCGTTCCGGATAGAGGCTGAAAACGATGATGGGAATTTCCGGCCGTCGCACTTTCGTTTTCTTGATGATGTCGAGCCCGTTCTGCCCGGGCAGGTTGATATCGAGCACGACGAATGCCCAGGGATAACCGCAGACCTCTTCGAGCAATCCGTCATCCCCGGCAGAATCCTTCATCGTAACCGAGGGAAAGGCTCTTTGGAGCAATTCCTTGATCCCATCGCGCACGATGGGGTGGTCGTCCACCACGAGCGCCTGTTTCATCATTCTCCACGAACCGACACTGGCGGTTTGGATGACGTATGTTTTGACATAGCCAGGGCCAGTTGAACGATTAAGAGATGATTCTCGATGAACATTTGCTCTTCGGTATCGAGGGTAGCCCCGTCTTTCAAGCGTTGCGCCAGTTCGAGACTATACTGCCCGTACAGCTTCAGAATCTCTTTCTTTTTCAGCACGTCACACCTGAGGCAAAATTCCCCAGGCAAAATATAGATTAAACGCCCGAATTGTCTATCAGCAAGTGCCTACAGGATTGTGAGATTGTGGGATGTTGGTTCCCACGGGGGCCCATGTCAATCCCATGCCTCTTTCCCGCACTTCTTCACTTGCTTCCAGGTCTCGAAGAATGCCTGCTTGGCCTGGCGCCGCCGTCGGCGCTGCCGCTCGATCATCTGATTTGCCAGGGACGCGAAAGGTCTTCGGCGCTTTTTCAGGTACCGCCGGAGATGGGCTTCGGCGATGACGGCATCCTGAATGTCGCCCAGCTGATCCTGAATGAGTTTGATCTTGTCCACGAATCGCGTGGCCACCCGGCCAGAACACCATTCAGACAGCTCGGCGGCGTAGCGCGCTCGTTTTGCCTGGATGCGCACGCAATGCCATGTAGCATCGGAGGCCGAGTGATCCAATTTCATGACGGTTTGACGCAGTCTTTTGAAGGCCTTTTCGGCGAGAGCGGGCAGGGTCACATCGCTTGCGACCAGCGCCGGCTCGCAGACTGCAGGGATCAGCCGGTTGATCAATGCGACATAACGAGGGCGTTGAAGTTGGCTTATAAGCTGCCGTTGGACCTTGTGCCGTTTGTCCTCCAGATATTCGATGAACCGCTCAAACGCTGCCTGGTCCGCCGATTTGGCACGATCGAACTGACCCTTGAAGTAGGCGATCTGCACATCCAGGTCGCGGGCTTCGCCTAACTGGCGGCCCAGCCATCCTAACTTGTCCCGAAGTGGTTTTTCCCATTGCGGTTTGAGCAGCGGCCGGGCCGCCCGGAGCACAGACCTCATCCGCCGCGTCGCCACGCGCATCTGATGCACGTCCTCAATCTCTCCACCCAAACGCACTCCTGGATCCCGGCTCAGAATGGTGTCGAGCTGACGAGCGAGAATGTATCGCAAATGGACGCCGGCGGCGTCGTCGCTGCGAGGAGGCTCCGGCCGACGTGGAGCGGGCAGATCCAGCGCCCGGAACATTTTGGGACGACCGTCATGATCAGCTGCGCCGGCTTTGCGCAACGCTTTCTCCAGTTTGGCGACGAGCACAGCATCGCCGTCGAGGCGCTCGATTTCGACTTCGCGAAAGATGAGAACTTCCGAAGACTGTTTGAGAACAGCGACCTCGTCCAGCACGACTTCAGCGCCCTTTGATCCGCCCACGCGAACCCCAGTTCGACGCGTGCGCAACGTAGCGACCGGTCTGACTGTGTCGCCCTGGAGATGAATAAAGAGGAGATCAAGGAGCTGGGAGGGAGGAGTAGAAGCATTTCCCGGCATCTCGACTTCACGACGGCCGGACTCGAGGGGCAACTTGAGCTGCCAAACGCCTTTTCCCCCTTGCGTCCGGTGGCGCAGGGTGATGCGGGATCGAGCCAGCCGCAGATCCGGCGTATCATAGTACACAGACGTGAGAATTTTTGCGGGGAGACGTGACCCTTGCAGGGGAGGTAGGCGAAAGCCGGCATCGACCGTTAACTTGACCTCACGCTCGACGGCCGACCTCACCAGTTCTGATTTGAGCACTCCGTTTGCCACCTGGCCAGTGTAACATGGTGTGGGTTGGCGAGTCTGACCACTGGTGGGTTCAGTATCTCCCGCCGTCGCAGGTTTTCACACCGATGGTTGGGGATAGAAGCGTCGATTCCAACTTCGGCGTGCCAAAGCGTCTTGCAATGCATGAAGTGGGCAGGTTGCCGGCGCTCCTGTCACGGGCGGACTTCCAACACCAGATTGAAAGGTGTGGCGGTCGCTCGACGAAACCGCCTGAAACCGGCTTCCTCCATGATTCCGCGTAGTCGCGCTTCGCCGGCTTGTGCGCCCAGGGCAAGTCCCACTTCCTGGGAGAGTGAGGCCGGCGTACAGACCGATGTGGAGAAGCCGTAGTACACCCGGCCGACGGGAGTAAGGTTGTCTTCGAGGCGGTCACCGGCAAAGGGCTCCACGAGCATGACCGTCCCATCTTCCTTGAGGGCTTGCCGCACGTGTCTGGCGGCTCCTACCGGATCGCCCATATCGTGCAGGCAGTCAAAGAATGTCACGAAATCATACGCTTGACCGGGGAAATCTTTGGCTCCGGCCGCTTCGAACGTGACACCGGTCAGCCCGGCCTCCGCCGCGCTTCGGCGTGCGCGTTCGATGGAGGGACCGTGGTAGTCGAATCCGAAGAACCTCGAATTAGGAAAAGCGGCCGCCATGACGCGTGTCGAGGCGCCATGACCACATCCGACGTCAGCGACTTTGGCGCCCCGGCGCAACTTGGCTTCGACGCCGTCCAATGCCGGAATCCATGAGGACACCAAATACGCATTGTACCCCGGACGAAAAAACCGCTCCGTCCCAGAAAACAAGCGGGGATCGTGTTCGTGCCATCCCACCCCCTGTCCACTGCGGAAGGCGGCGGTGATCTTGGGCTCACTCGCGAACACGGCGGCCAGTGATTCAAAGCCGCCGGGAAGAAAGGCGGGGCTTTCTTCATTGGCCAGACAGAAAGACTGTTCCTCGCTCAATGAGAACGTGCCGTGACTCGCGTCATATGTCACGTACCCCCCGGCGGCTTGATTCGCGAGCCACTCGCGCACATAGCGTTCCGCCGTACCAGTGCGTTCAGCCAGCTGCTTGGGTGTCAGCGGTCCGGCTTCCGCCATGGCTTTGTAGAGACCAAGCTTGTCTCCGATGTGCAGGAGCAGCGCCGAAATGGCCGCGCCCAGATCGTTCACCGCATTTCCAAGAAACCGCTCGAGCTTCTGTTGGTCGATGGCCATTGCTTCCTCCTTCTTCACTCGTCAGCTTGAGACGAATGCTAGTACGCTTGCTTCTCCAACGTGGGAACGATCTGACTCTGTTCATCATCGGTGAGATGGTAGCGGTTGTAAGGATTCTCAACCATCTGATTCGCATAGAGCCGCCCGGTGGGAGCCGGAACGGAGAAAGATACCTCACTGGTTCCTTTCGGAGCGACGGCCACGGACTGCGTAATCTCATCCCGGATATACGGGTGCCAGATTTTGATCCGATAGTTGCCCGGCGGCACCCCGGTGAGTTCAAAGCGGCCGTTCTCGTCCGTGAGCGTGTAATAGGGATGGTCCTGAACGAGCGCCCAGCTTTCCATATAGGCATGGAACCCGCACTGCATGACAAATACTTGCCGCCCCTTTGTCATGTGAATGGTTGAGGTAATGGGCTCGCCTTCATAGTGCTTATGGAAATGCGCGCTCAGACCTGCTTCGTGCGGATAGCGCTGGCTGATCGGCAACGGGACATTGAAGAGGACGCGCGGGCCCAAATGCGAGGTCTCATAGGCCTGGATGTCATGCATGGCGGGGTCCAGATTGACCACAGTGAGTTGGTGACGGTCCCGTACCAGATTCACGAAGGGTAGAAACCGACAGTCACGAGCCTCGATGCGAGGCGGCTCATCGGCAAACGGTTTCCCACGCTCGACGGTTTCGAGGTAGACGACGACTCCGCGGAACACTCCGCCGGGACCGGTCTGAAAGGGCTGTAACAGACGCCATCCCTTGCCATCGGAAATCCGTCCGCAGTAAATCGGATCAGGGAGGGTCGTGAGGTTGTAGCCCTTCGGTTTTGGCAACGGTCCGACAAGGGCCACCGTGCCGGTGATCGTGCCGGGATTCTCGATCTCCACAGCCTCATACCCGGCTGCGGCTTCACCGCCGAAGATCATCGAAACCCCCAGCACCATGATGAAACATAGACGCATGTGCGAATCTCCCTTCGTGTGATGATTGACTCTGCGAACTTCGGCTTATCGGACCGAGGCAGAAGGAATTGGCAGTCTGATGGTAAACAGCGTTCCCTTGTTCACTTCGCTTTTTACCGCGATTTCGCCCCCATGACCCGCAACGATCTCCTTGGCGATTGCCAAGCCGAGTCCCACGCTTCCGGAATCGCGTGAGCGCGCCTGGTCGGCGCGATAGAATCGATCGAAAATAAACGGCAGATGTTCCGGAGCAATTCCTTCGCCAGTATCCGCGATGGAGACCACCACATGAATCGGCGTGGCGCTTACCGTCCCCGTCACGGTGCCGCCCGGGTGTGTATGGCGGAGCGCGTTATCGATCAAATTCACGAACACGCGTTGAAGCTGCTCGGGATAACCGTAAACATCCGGCACCGGCGCCGCTTCCATACGGAGGCCGATGTGGCGGTCTTCGGCCAGCACGCGCAGCTCCTCGATCACTTCACGGAGAAGGTTGGGAATTTGCACCGGCTGTGTGGGAGGCCGCAAGTTGTCCCCAGTAAGCTTGGCCAGCGTGATCAACGATCGGCAGAGGTGAATGAGCCAATCCACCGAGGCCAGGTTGCCGATCAGTGTTTCGCGGTATTCTTGGGCGCTGCGGTTGCGAGCGAACGCGACCTCCAGGTTGCCTTTGAGCGCGGTGAGCGGCGTATGGAGTTCGTGAGCAGCGTCGGTCACGAAGCGACGCTGTCCTTCGAACGTCCGCTGCAGGCGGTCCATCATCGAATTGAATACTTCAGCCAGCCTCTGGAATTCGACGCACCAGGGATCAAGCTTCAGGCGGGGAGCCAATGACGATGTTTCCGCGATATTCTGCGCCGTCGTGCTTAATGCCTCGATGGGCATGAGCGACTGCCGAGCCAGCCAGCGGCTGCCGACCCACGCCAACCCAAGTACCGCGATGGAGCCCACTGCGAGCAGAATCTGAAGACCCCTCAAGGCGCTGTGCATGAGTCGCATCGCCGTTTCCGCTTGCAACACGTACCGCAGCTCCCCCTGGTATTCGATTGGCGTCCACACCCGGCGCACCGGAGAGCCGTTTCCGGGATCGATTGTTTCGAACGTCCGGCGACCTTCCAACACGCCGCGCGGCACCGGCGCCTCGCTCAATACAGGCGGTAGGATCGGAGGGCTTTTCCAGAGCACGATCCCTTCCGGCGACAGTACGCGAATTGACGCGATCCGTTCGGTGGACAACGTCTCTTCCGGAAGCACGCGCAGCGCTGCGCCGCCTTGCTGTTCCAGCGAGGCGAGCAGCAATCCGGCGCTGTCACCGATCATATCGGCCCAGCTTTCGGAGATCGCCTCCAGGCGTGTATCGACATACGAATGCAATACGCGTTCAAACCCGAGATACAGGCCGACATCCAAGAGCAGCAGCAGAACCAGAATAAGGCTCATGGCCCCGTACTGAATACGGGCTTTGAACGAGGTCATGACGGTTCTTCGATGATGTACCCCACTCCCCGGACAGTCTTGATTAACGGGGTGGAGAACGGCCGGTCAATCTTGCTGCGGAGAGCGCGAATCTGAACGTCCACAATATTCGTCATCGTATCGTACTGGTAATCCCAGACATGCTCAATAATAGCCGTTCGGGTCAGCACACGGCCCACGTTCCTCATCAAATACTCCAAAACCGCATACTCCTTGTTGGTGACTGGAATCTCCGTGCCGCCTCGCCATACGCGGTGCGCGACCGGATCGAGGTCCAGATCGCCGACCCGCAGACGACCGATCGGCGCCGCGCCGCGGCGCAACAAGGCTCGAATACGAGCCAGCAGTTCCGGAAAGGGGAACGGCTTGGTGAGGTAGTCGTCCGCTCCCGAGTCCAACCCCAGCACTTTGTCATCGGTGGAATCACGAACGGTGAGCAGCAAGACCGGCATGCCCTTGCCCGCTTGGCGGATCGACCGGCAGACGTTAAGGCCGTTCCGCTTCGGCAGCATGACGTCCAGGATGATGAGATCGTACGCCACATGCTGCGTCAGTTTCAGCGCTTCCTCACCGTCATTGGCCACGTCGACGGTGTATCGTTCCTCGCGAAGTCCCTTTTCCAGGAACCCGGCTACACTTAGGTCGTCTTCCGCCACGAGAAGGCGCATCCATTCACCCTGTAATAGAGGCCTTTACAGTATCGCGCCTCCATGAACGTAGTGCAAACCTAACATGAAGGATTTTTCATCTGGGACGCAGACCCGTAAGTCTGGAGTCGAAGGTAATGGCAAACTGTCCGTGCCACAACAGCGTGTGGCATGACCGGTCCCCGCCGCCAGGAACGGTTCAGCAACTTGTTAGTCAGCCTCGGGAATCGATGATGATCAAGAAAACAACGGCCAATAGGATTGTACATGCGAGCAGGAACACGTGAAAAAACCTTCATTGGAATCTGGTGGGATCTTCATTTCTAAGTGATACTCTGCAAGAGTAGAAGTCCTGACACATGACAACAACGGAGAAGGCCACGAGGATACTGGAACGGAGGAATAGTCCATGAGACCTGGGACCGCCAATATCGCAGGAATGATTGCATTTATGGCTCTACTCACTGCGGGCTGTGCCAGTGACGAGATGAAGCCTTCGTCTGCTCCGTCGATGAGTTCTGGATCCGCTGCTGGAAGAGCCGTCAATTCTTCGAGCGGTTCGCCCACCACTATGTCGAGTAGGAATATCGATCGAATCGCATCAGGTTCCGTCGAAGATTCCCTCGATGCATGCCTATCGCGCATCCCGAAGGATGGCAGCAGCGGGCAACGATTGTTGGCCGAGCAAAGCTGCCGTCGAGATTATCCCGTGCGCTGATTGAACGGCCGCTCAAGATTGTTGCAGTCAACTGTTGTGCGACTTCCTTTCACCCCGCGATTCGATCAACTTGGTTCATCGGCCGCGACAGCGGCGCTGCTGACTTGTGTTGTTTTGACGTTCTACTCCAACTGCTGATTAATAACCGGGCAGTGGTAAGACCCACGCTCTGCGACGGCCACCGCACCATTTTCATCAATTATTCATGTGTCCTTTGCAGGATCTTCATGTCTTGTTTGTAGGCTTGAGTTCAGAGGTTTCAATCATACAAAACGGCGGAAGGGAGGATGGAGATCAAGAAATAGAAATGATGATGTGAAGATGAGTCTTTGGCGAATAGGGGAATCCACACGCCGCGTGCCGTTGGCAAGTTAGTGGTCTCGAACATCTCGAACACTCGACGCGCTCTAGTTCTAAACGAATTGCCGATGAACTCGTGAGCTGCCGATCGCCGATTCACCAGGATGTTGAAGAGGCGCAGAGCCGGTATCCGGTACATGGCGCGTCATTGTGCGAAGGACAGATCGCTCTGGAGCAGGCATCGCTGAGGACGCCGTCTCGTCCGGCAGATGGCGCAGGATCCGAACCACTCATCAGCCGGTCGCATCATGGAGGAAACACATGGATACCGCGACCATCGTTCCGGCTGCAGAGGAGACGTCCGGGGAAGGGCCCATCCTGATGGAGCGTATTGCGGACACGGCGTCTCAGGCGATCCGTTTGCGCGTCGAGCTCATCGAGGACGACGACGCGTTCTTGCAGATGGGACCGGTGTGGAACCGGTTGGTGGACGAAGCCGGGGTCGATCATCCCTTCCTGCGGCACGAATGGGTCCGCACCTGGTGGGAATGTTTCAAGCCCGTGGGCAAGCTGCACATTCTGGTCGTCATGGAAGGGGCGGAGCCGATTGCGATTGCTCCGCTGATGTTTGACCGGGGGCGGGTCTACGGCTGCTCCGTTCGCCGGTTGCGCGGGATCGCGAACGTGTATACGGAACGGTTTGATCTCATCTTGACCCGACGGGCGAAGGAGGCATGCCGAGCCATTTGGAAGTTCCTTGCCGCCGAGTCCTCGAGGTGGGACATGTTGGAGCTGCGGCAGATCCCCGACAACGCCTGTGCGGCCGAATATCTGCGGTTCTGGGCGTTCGAGGACCAATTCCTTCTCGGGCAATGGCATTCATCGGACGGCCCCTACATTCCGATTGAGCAGTCCTGGGAAAGCTACACGAAGACGCTGTCGAAAAAACATGTGTCGAACCTGCGCGGCCGCGCCAAGGGGCTGCATCGCATCGGCGATGTTCGCCACGAAATCGTGACCGGTGGCGAGCAGTTGAGCCGTACGCTCGACGAGGCGTTCCTGTTGGAGGCCGCCGCCTGGAAGGGCAAGGCCGGCACCGCCATCAGGAACAGGCCCGATCGCCTGGCGTTTTATCGCAGCCTGCTGACCCGGGCGGCCGAAGGCGGGTGGTTGCAGCTCCATTTCTTGACGATCGAGGGCAAACGCATCGCCGTGCAAATTGCGCTGCTGGTTCACAACAAGCTGTACATTTTGAAATCCGGCTACGACCCGCATTATGCGCCCTTCGCGCCGTCATTGTTGCTCTGCGAGTTGATGTTGCGGGACGCATGGAAACGCAGGCTGACCGAGATTGATTTTCTCGGCGACGCCGAGCGGTGGAAGCTCGAATGGACGAATCATACCAGGGCGCATTCCTGGGTCTTCATTTTCCCGAACCGCATGCGGAATCGGGTGCTGCACTACTTCAAGTTTATGGTGCTGCCGCGCATCCACAACCATCCGCTGTATCAGATGATGAAATCGGCCGGGCAACGAATCGGCTTGCATTTGCACGACTGAAACAGGCACAGGCAGTACGGACCATGAATGCGTTGGCGATCTATCGAGTCGGCCACTGGTGCTACCAGCGCCGGATTCCGC
>DASTQE010000185.1:0-3175 GCA_035761895.1 Nitrospira sp.
TATGTGGCCCGGAAACCCTGCAGATTGGGCGAGGGACGGTCGTGAGCTGGAAGGCGATTCCCTTATCCGGACAGTTCGTGGTCCTGGCCGCAGATCGGAAGGAATTTCCTCGAAAGCAAGGCATCTTACAAGTGGTGGAAAAGGGCTGTCAAGCAAAGCACGGACGAACGGAAACTGAGACCCCCTCCGTTAGAACTAATAGACAAATCAAGCCATTATCGCTATGATCTCTCCCAGTTTTCCACATCAGGCTGCCTTCTCACTCAGGGCCCCTAACCCCTACTGAGATCGAGCAACTGTCGCCCATTGAATCTTTTTGAGGAGCGTCAATGAGAAACAATTATCTGTTTACTTCCGAATCCGTCACCGAAGGGCATCCGGACAAGATCGCCGACCAGATTTCAGACGGGATCCTGGACGCCATTATCGCCCAGGACAAGTACAGCCGCGTGGCTTGCGAGACCATCCTCACCACCGGCATTGCCTTTGTCGCCGGCGAAATCTCCACGAAAGCCTATGTCGAGATTCCCGACATCATTCGGGACGTCATCAAAGATGTCGGCTATTGCGACGCCTCCTGGGGATTTGATTTCCACACCTGCTCGGTCCTGACCTCGATCCACCAACAGTCGAACGACATCGCCATGGGTGTGGATTCGGGCGGTGCGGGCGACCAGGGCCTGATGTTCGGGTATGCCACGAACGAAACGGCCGAGCTCATGCCGATGCCGATCGTGCTGGCCCATAGACTGACGCGCCGGCTAGCCGAAGTCCGCAAAAAGAACATCCTCCCGTGGGTCCGTCCCGATGGAAAGTCACAGGTGACCGTCGAATACCGCAACGGGAAGCCGATCCGGATTGATACCCTCGTTGTCTCCACGCAACACAGTCCCGACGTGACGAATAAACAGATCGAACGCGGCATCATGGAACAGGTCATCAGGCCGGTCATGCCGAAAGGCCTGTATGATCCGACCAGCGTGAAGCACCACATCAATCCGACCGGCCGGTTTGTGGTCGGCGGGCCGATGGGTGATACCGGCCTCACGGGCCGCAAGATCATCGTCGACACCTACGGCGGTCACGGCAGCCATGGTGGAGGGGCCTTCTCAGGCAAGGATCCCACAAAGGTGGATCGCTCGGCGTCCTATATGGCTCGTTACATCGCGAAAAACATTGTCGCGGCCGGCTTGGCCGACAAGTGCGAGGTGCAACTGGCCTATGCGATCGGCGTGGCCGATCCGGTCTCCGTCCTCGTCGATACGAAGAATACCGAAAAGGTGTCAGTGGATAATCTTGATAAGCTTGTTCGTAAACACTTCCCGATGACCCCGCGTGGCATCATCGACTATCTCAAGCTCCGCCGCCCGATTTTCAGAAAGACCGCCGCTTACGGCCATTTTGGCCGCAACGAACCGGAGTTCACCTGGGAGAAGACCGACAAGGCGAAGGTCTTGCGAAAGGACGCGGGACTCTGACGACGCGGCCACGGTTGACGTTAAGATCAAGGGGACGGATCGAGACCGTCCCCTTTTTTCTGACAACTTGTCCATCCATCACCGGTCACTCATTACTGCACGGGAGGTTGTTCGTGGATTACGACGTGAGAGATATCAAGCTGGCCGACCAGGGGAAACTCAAGATTGAATGGGCCGAAGTGACCATGCCGGTGCTGCGGCTGATCCGGAAACGGTTCAAACGGCAGCAACCGCTGAAAGGCGTGCGGGTGACGGCCTGCTTGCACGTGACGACCGAGACTGCCAATCTGGCCATTACGTTGAAGGCCGGCGGGGCGGACGTCCGGCTCTGCGCATCGAACCCGCTCAGCACGCAGGATGACGTGGCCGCGGCGCTGGTCCAGCACGAAGGCATCCCGACGTTTGCCATCAAAGGCGAAGACAATGCCACTTACTATCGACACATCGAATCCGCGATTGCGCATCAACCGCATGTCTCCATGGACGACGGGGCCGACGTCGTTTCGCATTTGCACTCCAAGCGGAAGGACCTGCTCAAAAACGTCATCGGCGGCACGGAAGAAACGACCACAGGGGTGATCCGCCTGCGGAGCATGGCCGAAAAGAAAGTGCTGAGGTTCCCCGTGATCTCCGTGAACGATGCCGATACCAAGCACATGTTCGACAACCGTTACGGCACCGGACAGTCGACCATGGACGGGATTGTGCGCGCGACCAACCGGCTCATTTGCGGCTCAGTGGTCGTCGTGGTCGGCTACGGCTGGTGCGGCCGTGGCATCGCGATGCGGGCCAAGGGCATGGGAGCAGATGTTATCGTGACCGAAATCGATCCGTTAAAGGGCCTGGAGGCGGTCATGGACGGCTTCCGGGTGATGCCCATGGAACAGGCCGCTCCAATCGGCGACTTCTTTGTGACGGTCACCGGCAACATTCATGTGATCAGACGCGAGCACTTCGCCGTCATGAAGGACGGCGCCATCGTCTGCAACAGCGGGCACTTTAACGTCGAACTGGATATCCCGGCGCTTGAAAAGCAGGCGAGAAAACGCCGCATCGTCAGGACCGGCGTTGAAGAGTTCACGCTCCGCAAAAACGGTCATCGCGTCAGCCTCTTGGGCGAAGGCCGGCTCGTGAACCTGGCCACAGCGGAAGGCCATCCTTCCAGCGTGATGGATATGAGCTTCGCCAATCAGGCGCTTGGTGCCGAGTACATCGTGAAGCATCATAAGCGTCTCGAGAAAAAGGTGTATCCGGTCCCGCCGGCGATCGATAAGGAAATCGCAAGGCTCAAGCTCGCAGGCATGGGCGTCGCCATCGATGCGTTGACGGCGGAGCAGAAGAAATATCTCGAATCCTGGGAAATGGGTACCTGATCCGCAAGCCGATCGATGATGCGTGCTTCGCGCGGGTCCTGTCGACGATCATTGCTCGTCCTCGCACCCCACCCGGTGTGGGGACCCCCTGCGGGCGAGCAATTGATCGTCACCACCCGCGCAAAAAAAACTCACGAATCAGCGCACTTCTCCTAATCAGCGCCAGCTGCTTACTAGAACCCATTACCCAGTCTGCTCGTGCGGAGGAAAGAAATAGCGGCTAGCCGGTGAGCCGAGCCTCCGCGCAAATCACAGGCAAAGCGGCGCTATCCACGCCCTCCTTTCTCCCAGCTTGCCCTTCGGCCTGTCGCAGGACTAGGCTTT
>DASTQE010000186.1:0-3332 GCA_035761895.1 Nitrospira sp.
GGATGGCCGGTCGCGGCGATCCGTGCACGGCGCACGGCGGCGGGTGCCCGGTCGGTGACGTATAAACGGGTGGATACCTGCGCCGCGGAGTTCGAAGCCCACACCCCCTATTTGTATTCCACGTACGGAAGAGAATGCGAAGCGCGCCCGACTGGCCGCAAGAAGGTGATCATCCTCGGCGGGGGTCCCAACCGGATCGGGCAGGGCATTGAGTTCGATTATTGTTGCGTGCATGCGGCCATGGCGCTGCGCGAAGAAGGCATTGAGACCATCATGGTCAATTGCAATCCCGAAACGGTGAGCACTGACTACGATACCTCCGACCGCCTCTACTTTGAACCGTTGACGGAAGAAGATGTGCTGAACATCATCCATCGAGAGCAGCCGCTGGGCGTCGTGCTGCAGTTCGGAGGACAAACGCCGCTGAAACTGGCCATTCCACTCTCAAAGGCCGGCGTCCCGATTTTGGGCACCAGTCCCGACGCCATCGATCGGGCGGAGGATCGTGAGCGGTTCCGGGATCTCCTCAACACCCTGGGACTGAAACAAGCGGACAGCGGCATAGCGCGTTCCGTCGGCGAGGCGGTCGCGATTGCCGACAGGATCAGTTATCCCGTCATGGTCCGTCCGTCCTATGTGCTGGGCGGACGTTCCATGCAAATCGTCTACGATGAGGCGGGGTTGCTCGCGTATATGGGATCGGCCGTGGAGGCTTCTCCCAAGCATCCGGTGCTGATAGACAAATATCTTTCCGATGCCATCGAAGTCGATGCGGATGCAATTTGCGACGGTCGCCGGGTGGTCGTTGCGGGTATCATGGAACATATCGAGGAGGCCGGCGTCCATTCAGGCGATTCCGCCTGCTCGCTGCCGCCCTATTCGCTTAATGACAAAGTGGTAGAGGAGATCCGGCGTCAAATGACGGCGCTGGCCTTGGAGCTGGGCGTCGTCGGGCTCATGAATGCGCAATTTGCGGTGAAGGACCATATGGTCTATGTGCTGGAAGTCAATCCGCGGGGATCCCGTACCGTGCCGTTCGTCAGCAAAGCCATCGGTGTGCCCCTGGCGAAACTGGCCATGAAAACGATGGTGGGACGGACGCTGGACGACCTCGGATTCCTTTGCGCTCCGCAACCGGTCCATCTCTCCGTCAAGGAAGCCGTGTTTCCCTTTAACAAGTTTCCCGGCGTCGACGTGCTGCTCGGTCCGGAAATGAAGTCGACCGGCGAAGTCATGGGCATCGATGCGGATTTTGGGTGGGCATTCGCCAAATCGCAGGCCGGCGCCGGAGCCACGCTGCCGCGGGGCGGCACGGCGTTTGTCAGCGTCAAAGAGAGCGACCGCCCTGCCGCCCTCGAGCTCGCAAAGCACCTGTGTCGGTTGGGTTTCAGCGTGCAGGCGACCGACGGGACCGCCGCGCATCTTCGGGATCATGGCGTGGATGCGAAGACGGTGCTCAAAGTGACCGAAGGGCGGCCGAATATCGTCGACCACATCAAGAACGGGGACGTGGCCCTCGTCGTCAATACCGTCGGCACAGCGGCCTCGCACGCCGATTCGCTCTCCATTCGCCGGGAAGCGTTGAACAGGGGATTGGCCTACTACACGACCATGCGCGGGGCGCGGGCCGCCGTCATGGGCATCGAAGCCATTCTCAAGAAAGAATTGACCATCCGCTCGCTGCAAGAGTACCACTGCAAGTCATAACAGCGGTGGGCTATCCGGCTTATTCACGTTCGCGAGAGGAAAGACAGCACGATGCCGACACCCATTACCAAGAAAGGCTACGATGCACTGAAGGCGGAGCTCGATCGGCTCCGGAAAGTCGAGCGTCCGCAAGTGATCGAAGCCATCGCCGAAGCGCGTGCCCATGGAGATCTGAGCGAAAACGCCGAATATGACGCGGCCAAAGAGCGGCAGGGATTCATCGAGTCGCGCATCGCGGAAATCGAATCGAAGCTGGCCGATGCCCGCGTCGTGGAGATTGCAGGACGGAGCTCCGACACGGTCGTCTTCGGCGCGACGGTGTCGGTGATCGAACAAGAATCCCAGGCCAAGCGCCAGTACACGCTGGTCGGACAGGACGAGGCCGATATGAAGTTCAATCGGATTTCGATTCAGTCGCCCGTCGGCCGTGCGTTGATCGGAAAACGCGTCGGCGACTTCATCGAAGTGAAGACGCCCGTCAAGACCGTCGAATATGAAGTCATCGAGATCAAGTTTGAGGAGTTCTAACCTCCGTCGTTCGCGAGCGTAGAAAGCGGTTCTCATGCCGCATCCCGCCTCCATCATTACCCTCCTGACCGATTTCGGGGACCGGGATTGGTTCGTGGCCAGCATGAAAGGCGTGATTCTCTCAATCAATCCCCAGGCGACGATCGTCGATTTGAATCACCAGATCGGCTCGCACGACATTCAGGACGGTGCCTATGTGTGGAAATCCTGTTATCGCTACTTTCCGGACGGGACGATTCATGTGGCGGTCGTGGATCCGGGCGTCGGCACGGACCGACGTCCTCTGATTGCGAAAAGCTCCCGCTATTTCTTTTGCGCGCCTGACAACGGATTGCTGACCCATGTGTTCGACCAGGAAGGCGACATGGAGGTCCGCGAGATTGAAAACAAACAGTACCGGCTGGAGACGGAAGGCCATACGTTCGACGGCCGGGACGTGTTTGCGCCGGCTGCCGCGTGGCTCACCAAGCAGCAATCTTTTGCATCCTACGGCCGGGTGGTTGCCGACCCTCACCGGTTTGCCGTGACCCAGCCGCAGTGGGAGCAGACAGCGCTGGTGGGCGAGGTCATGTACATCGATGTGTTTGGCAACCTCATCACGAATGTGTCGTTGCGTCACGTTAAGGAGGTGCGGGAGATCACCAAACGGCCGAATCCCCTCATCAGAATTGGAAGCCATACAATTGATGGCTTGGTGCGGAACTATGCCGAAGGGGACCACGGATCGCCCTGTGCGTTGATCAACAGCGACGGGCAATTGGAGATCTTCTGCAAGGAAACGAGCGCAAGCGTACTGCTCAAGGTTGGCCGCCGTGAGCCGGTCAAGCTCTCGTAGCTTGGGGACTGGCTCCGTCGTCCGCGACGGTGCCTGTCCCGGTTCGGACGGGGACAGACACCCAGGCGCAGACGCGGGGAAGGAAGTCAGTCCCCCGGCTCCGCGTGCCCGTCTCGCATGGCGTCTTGGCGGTTTCGTCACGAACCGTCATGAATAATGCGGTCTAGAGGTCGGCGAGCACGATGCGCAGAATCCCCGAGATGTCTTCCGTATCAGCGGCGGGGGTGACTCGGTTACTCACGCGAGTATAACCGGCTTCGAC
>DASTQE010000187.1:0-2331 GCA_035761895.1 Nitrospira sp.
GGTCTCCACCGCTTTCCCGAATGACCGGCGCGCTTTCACCTGTGATCGCGCTCTCGTTGACAGAGGCGACTCCTTCGACGACTTCGCCATCGATGGGGATGAAATCTCCAGCCTCGACGAGCACGATATCGCCCTTCTTCAGCTCACACGCAGCAACGACGTTACGGGGATCGAGCCTGCTGAACCGGTGATTCCCGACCGCATTGTGCTCCTTTCCCCGATCTACGCTGCCCAACTTTTTTGCGTTGAGCTCCTGGCGTGCCCGGCGGAGCGAATCGGCCTGTGCTTTTCCTCGTCCTTCCGCCATGGCCTCAGCAAAATTCGCAAACAGCACCGTGAACCAGAGCCAGAGTGTGATCGTGAGAATGAACCAGGTCGGCGCTTCTCCCTGTCCCGTGACCGCCTGCAGACACAAAAGCGTCGTGAGGAAGCCTCCGATCCACACGACGAACATAACCGGGTTCTTGATCTGATGCCTCGGATCGAGCTTGCGCACGGCATGACGGCAGGCCTGTCGAACGATTGTCATGTTGAACAGAGAGTCGGTTTTTCGGGGGAGCGTCACCGTGGTCATCACCGCAATCCTCGCATGATCAGTTCTTCCACCACCGGTCCCAATGCGAGGGCAGGCAGAAAGGTGAGCGCCCCGACCATGATCACCACCCCGATCAGCAGCCCAACAAACAAGGGGGTATGGGTTGCCAAGGTTCCCGGTCCGGCAGGAACCAATTTCTTGCGCGCCAGCGCCCCGGCCAGCGCCAATGTCGGAACTGCGAGCCAGTAACGGGATATGAGCATGGCGATGCCGCCCGTGACGTTATAGAACGGCGTATTCGCATGGAGGCCGGCAAAGGCACTGCCGTTATTATTACCTTGTGACGTGAAGGCGTAGAGGATTTCGCTGAAGCCGTGAGCGCCCTGATTCAATCGTGATGAAATGCCTTCTTCCGTGACAACCGCGATGGCGGTGAGTCCTAACACGACGATGGGCATGATCAGAATAAGAAGAGAAGCCATCTTTATTTCATAGGGTTCGATCTTCTTACCGAGATATTCCGGCGTTCGCCCGACCATCAATCCCGCAATGAATACGGCGATGATCGCGAACACGATCATGCCGTACAGCCCGGATCCCACTCCGCCGAACACCACTTCTCCAAATAGCATGAGGAACAGCGGAACCAGTCCACCGAGCGGCGTGTAGGAGTCGTGCATCGAGTTCACCGATCCGTTCGACGCAGCCGTGGTCGCCGAGGCCCAGAGGACCGAATTGGCAATGCCGAATCTGGTCTCTTTGCCTTCCATGTTGCCGCCGGCCTGGCTGCCGCCGGCCGCTTGATCCACATCCGCGACGCCGAATGCGGGGTTGCCTTGTTGCTCAGCCCATAGCGCGAGGCCCAATAACGCCACCAGGATGATGGTCATGGCCGCAAGGAGCACCCAACCCTGGCGCGTGTCCCCCACCATCGTGCCGAAGGTGTAGCAGAGCGCGGCTGGGATCAGCAGGATCGCCAGCATTTCCAGGAAATTGCTAAGCGGCGTCGCGTTTTCGAATGGATGGGCGCTATTCACGTTGAAAAATCCACCGCCATTGGTGCCAAGTTGTTTGATCGCGATTTGGGAAGCGGCGGGTCCAACCGCGAGGACCTGTTCCGTCGTTGCTGCGGACACAGTTTTGGGCTTTCCCTGTTCGTCCAAGACTGATTGTCCATCGGCATCCACGACTGGCTTGTCGTAGGTGACGGGTTGTATCAGCGAGACGGTTTCATATGCGCCGAATGTTTGCAAGACGCCTTGAGAAACGAGGGCGAGGGCCCACACAAGGGCGAGCGGCAGCAGGATGTACAGCGTACTTTTAGTCAGATCGACCCAGAAATTTCCAATCGTCTGCGCGTTTCGTCGTGTCAATCCACGGATCAATGCCACTAAGATGGCCATTCCTGTGGCAGCCGAGACGAAATTCTGCACCGTCAATCCCAGCATCTGCGTAAGGTAACTCAACGTCGTTTCGCCGCCGTAGGATTGCCAATTGGTATTACTCGCGAAACTCGCTGCCGTATTGAAGGCGAGATCGGGACGCACCTTCCCAAGACCACCTGGGTTCAGAGGCAGGAGGCCTTGCACACGCTGCAGGGCATACAGATAAAGCATTCCCGACACGTTGAAGAGCAGCATACCGATTGCGTACGTCTTCCAAGTCATGTCTTGGGCCGGATCGATTTTGCACATGCGGTAAATGAGCCGTTCGATCGGAGAGAAGATTCGATCCAACCCACAAGAACGGCCTTCGTACACCTGGGCCATGTACCATCCCAAGGGTTTTGCGAGCCC
>DASTQE010000188.1:0-4674 GCA_035761895.1 Nitrospira sp.
GCTCAGGTCTGGATCAGATTCAGGAATCGACAGGCCAAAGTTGGCGCGACGCTGAATTGGGAGGCTCGTTGCGGAAACGCTCGACCGTGAACACCAACTAATTTGACACGCGTCAAAGATGCCACTCGCGTTCTAGACTAATAATGCAACGTAGGGCGTTAGTGACTACACCACGCCCAGAAGGAGCGAACGATGGCTGAATCGGAGAAGAAAGGTCTAACCCGACGCAGCATGCTTGGCACGACTGCCGTGGTTGCGGTTGCAGGCGCGGCTGCCACAACTGCCGGCCTTGGGCTTGCGCAGTTGAGAGGTGTGGTGAGAGAGGCCGAGGCTCAATCCCCGGCACGGGCTGCAAGTCCACACGCATCATTTGAAGTCGCACCCGGCGAACTCGATGAATACTACGTGTTCGCCTCAAGCGGCCAAACCGGCGAGGTCCGCATCCTCGGTCTACCGTCGATGCGCGAGCTGATGCGTATCCCGGTTTTTAACCGCGATAGCGCGACGGGCTGGGGTCAGACGAACGAGAGCTTGAAGATATTAACTGAGGGTCTCACACCAGAGGCTCGAGAATTCCTCAAGAGTCGGGGCGGAACCTATCTTAATGGCGATCTGCACCACCCCCACCCTTCGTTCACCGACGGCACCTATGACGGTCGCTATCTCTTCGCCAACGACAAGGCAAATACGCGCGTCTGCCGCATCCGGCTGGACATCATGAAGTGCGATAAGATCATTCAACTGCCGAACCAGGCCACCGTGCACGGATTGCGCGTGCAGAAATACCCGAAGACGGGCTACGTCTTCTGCAACGGCGAGGACCGCGTGCCGATCCCTAACGACGGCAAGGTTCTCGACGATCCGAAACAGTATTCGGCGCTTTTCACAGCGGTGAACGGCGAGACCATGGAGGTCGCCTGGCAGATCCGCGTCGACGGTAACCTTGATAATGTCGATGCCGATTACCAGGGCAAGTATGCTTGGTCGACCTGCTACAATTCCGAGGAAGGTGTGACCCTTCCGGAGATGATGTCCAAGGAGCAGGACTGGGTCGTCATATTCAATTTGAATCGCATCGAGGAAGCGGTCAGCAAGGGTGATTTCCAGACCGTGGGCGGCGTGCCGCTCTTGGACGGCCGGCATGGGTCTCCCTACACCCGCTACGTCCCGGTTCCCAACAGTCCCCATGGAATCAACACGGCACCTGACGGCATTCATTTCGTCGCAGCAGGCAAGCTATCGCCAACGGTGACCGTGTTCGATGCGCGCAAACTCGATGATCTCTTCGACGACAAGATCCAGCCGCGCGACGTGGTCGTAGCTGAGCCCGAGCTGGGTCTTGGTCCGCTGCATACTGCCTACGATGGCAAGGGCAATGCGTACACGACGCTGTTCTTAGATAGCCAGGTGGTGAAGTGGAACGTCGAGCTCGCAAAGCGAGCCTACAAAGGCGAAAAGGTCAACCCTATCCTGCATAAGATCGACGTCCACTATCAGCCGGGCCACAATCATACCTCGATGGGCCAAACCAAGGAGGCGGATGGCAAGTGGCTCATCTCGTTGAATAAGTTCTCAAAGGACCGGTTCCTAAATGTGGGCCCCCTCAAACCTGAGAATGACCAGCTAATCGACATCTCAGGCGATGAGATGGTGCTCATCCACGATGGGCCGAGTTTCGCCGAGCCCCATGATGCCACGATCGTGCACCGGTCAAAGATCAACCCGCTCCATGTCTGGAAGAGGGATGATCCCTTCTTCGCCGATGCGGTGAAGCAGGCCAAGGCAGACGGGGTGACGCTCGAGTCCGACTCCAAAGTTATTCGCGACGGGAACAAGGTGCGGGTCTACATGACATCGATGGCGCCTGTGTTCGGACTTCCAAATTTCACTGTCCAGCAAGGCGATGAGGTCACGGTCTACGTTACCAACATCGATACCATCGAGGACTTAACGCATGGCTTCTGTATCGTGAACTACGGAATCAACATGGAGATCGCGCCACAGCAAACATCGTCGGTCACGTTCCCAGCCGATCGACCCGGAGTTTACTGGTACTACTGCAGTTGGTTCTGCCACGCGATGCATATGGAGATGCAGGGTCGAATGCTCGTTGAGCCGCGGAACGTCTGAGCCCATGCGGGCGTGGCGCCCTATCGTATCGCTCGCTTGGGCCGCAACGCTCGCTGCCGTCGCGCAGCCTACTCGGGCAGAGGGGGTCGTACTAGCTGGTGGAGTCGACCTACAGGCGGCGATCGACGGCGCTGCGGAAGGTGACACTCTAATACTGCAGGGTGAGCATCGCGGACAAATTAGGATTACGCGCAAGTTGACGCTTCAGGGCATGCCTGGCTCGGTTCTACTGGGAACAGGCGAAGGCAGCGTTGTCACGGTTGTAGCTCCCGGTGCGGTGGTGCGGGGTCTTACCATCCGCGGATCCGGCAGAAACCTTGAGACGATGGATGCCGGTGTGTTCGTACAGAAAAGTGCTACCGGCGCGATCGTCGAAGGGAACCGGATCGAGGGCAATCTATACGGAATATACCTGCACGGTGCCGAGAACGCGGTCGCACGCAAGAATGAAATCGTCGGGATTGACGTCGGCCGGGTCAATGAAGCCGGCAACGGCGTCTCAGTATGGAATGCGCCGGGTGCCAAGGTGCTCGACAATGACATCCGCTATGGCCGCGATGGCATTTTTGTGATCGCGAGCAAACGCAACGTATTCAACGGAAACCGCTTTCGCGATCTGCGTTTCGCAATCCACTACATGTACGCCGACGACAGCGAGGTCAGTAGAAACGTGTCGACCGGTAATACCGTCGGCTTCGCGATAATGTACTCGCATCGCTTGAAGGTGCGTGCCAACCTTTCTGATGGCGATCGTGATCACGGCTTGCTGTTCAATTTTGCTAACGGCTCTGAGATTACAGCCAATACTGTTCGAGGTCGTCTCCAGCCTGCCGAGCGTTGGGCCGGGGCGCGCTTGCGCGGCATGGAGGCGCGGGATCACGGTGTCCGCTCACCCGACGAGGCGGAGCTCACGCTTACGATGGGAGCGCGCAACGGACCCGAGAAATGCGTGTTCATTTACAACGCCAATAAGAACGTGTTCAGAGACAATTGGTTTGAGGGCTGTGAAATAGGAATCCATTTCACCGCCGGCTCGGAGGGTAATGCGATCGAGGGCAACGCGTTCGTGAACAACCGCAATCAGGTGAAATACGTCGGTACTCGCTATCTCGATTGGTCCAAAGGCGGACGTGGCAACTACTGGAGCGACAATCCGGCATTCGACCTCGATGCTGACGGTATCGCCGATACTGCCTACCGGCCGAATGATCTCGTGGATAAGGTGTTGTGGACCGCTCCCCAGGCCAAGGTTCTCATCAACAGTCCGGCCATGCAGGTCATTCGTTGGGCACAGGCGCAATTTCCGGCTCTACTGCCGGGGGGAGTCGTCGATAGTCATCCGTTAATGTCGCCGCCAGCGCGACCAGAGGAGAGCAAAAGAGGTCCGTCGTGACGGCGACCATCGAGATTAAGCACGTCAGCAAACGTTACGGCAAAATCGAAGCCGTGCGCGACGTGACCCTTGATCTCGCTCCCGGCGAGGCCACCGCCCTCGTGGGCCACAACGGCGCCGGTAAGACGACGCTTCTGAAGCTCATGCTCGGCCTTGTTCATCCGACCGCCGGAACAATCCGCGTCCTCGGCGACAATCCGGCAGCGGGCGAGTTCGCGGCCCGCCGCAAGCTCGGCTATCTCCCTGAGAACGTTTCCTTTAACGCGGCGCTTACGGGAGGCGAAATCCTGTCATTTTACGCCCGCCTCAAGGGCGAACCGGTCGCAAAGGCGCTTGGGCTCCTCGACCGGGTGGGGCTCAGTTCCGCCTCAGCGCGTCGTGTCGCAACCTACTCCAAGGGCATGCGCCAACGGCTTGGCTTGGCCCAGGCCTTGATCGGTGAGCCGCAAGTTCTGCTCCTCGACGAGCCAACCACCGGCCTAGATCCTGAGCTTCGCCTGATCTTCTACGAGATCGTTCAGGCGTTGCGGGACCGGGGCGCGACGGTGGTCTTATCTTCCCACGCCCTCGCCGAGCTGGGAGAGCATGCAGACCGGGTCGTCATTATGAGCCATGGCGCCATGGTCGCGCACGGATCCATAAACGAGCTGCGGCGCATCGCACGGCTTCCGGCGAAGATCCGACTCACAGTCTTCGGCGAGATGGAAACTATCCGAAACTGGCTTGGGGGCGCTGACAAGTGGCGCCAGTTGAACGGCCAAGTAGTCGAGATCGACGCCACCCCGGACCGGAAGATCGAATTACTCCGGCGCGCGACCGACGTGGGAGCTCCAGTCCAAGATGTCGATGTCATGCCGCCTACACTTGACCAAATCTACGCCCACTTTTTGCGCACCGAAGATGCGACAGGATGAGGAATGTTCTCCTGATTGCCGCTAAGGAGATTCAGGAGAGCCTGCGCAATCGGTGGGTTCTCTCCACCACGCTTCTGCTTGCAGCGCTGGCGCTTACCCTGACGTTCCTTGGCAGCGCGCCGACCGGTAGCGTCGGGGTACGCGCGCTCGACGTCGTGATCGTTAGCCTTTCAAGCCTAACGATATTCCTTGTTCCGCTCATCGCACTCCTGATTTCCCATGATGCCATCGTCGGCG
>DASTQE010000189.1:0-18523 GCA_035761895.1 Nitrospira sp.
TCGCCAAGCGGGACGCGACCCATCATGACGATCACTGCCGCCACCAAGAGGACGGCCGCCTCGCGGCTCCTCGCCCGGAACGACCGGTAGGCGGCAGACGCGATGAAGAACGCCAGGATGGCGAACATCGTGCCCTGCAAGGGCACCATCATGAAGGTGTAGATCCAACCAAATGCCGTCATTGTGCCGTCAAGACTTTCCTTCCCGCCGGCCCACAGCCCGACGGCGATCGTCACGAGCATCCCCGCATAGAGCACCAGACTATAGCCCCACCCCGCTTCCTGGCGGCGGATCTTCACGGCATGCTGATGGAACAAACTCGTCACGCCCAGCACAAGAGCGAAGCCGCCGATGATCTGCAGCCACTTTGTGGCGGACGTCAGCAGATGCTCCGACGCGGGGTGCGGGACATAATATTGCCCGGCAAACAGAAGCCCTGTGATCATCGTGATCAGCAGCGGCAGCCGGCGGCGCAAAAAAATCATTTAAGGTCCTTGAAGACGTCGAGAAAGAGCTGCGGCCACGAGACGCCGGCCGCCACGCCAATGGTGGCGAGCAGGGTCCCAATCAGGATGACGCTGAGAATGACCGCTTTGCCAATATCCTGGCCGCGGAGCGTGCCGATCTGAACCGGCTCTTTGGAGAGATAGGCGCTGGCGGCATAGAGCTCCTCGCCTATCAGCGTGTAGTCGCACGTGGTCACGAAAAACGGCAGCTGATGGTCGGAATCCGTCCCCGCGATTTGGATCGCTCCCGTACTGGCGCCGGTTTCCGTCAGCAACAGCGATTCGGCGAAATACGACCCCATGAAGAAGTTTGCGGCGGGCTTTTTTCGCAGCATGATGCCGTCCACGGCCGCCGTGTAGCTGAACTGGTCTGCGGTGATGAAAAAGTTGGAGTCCTCCTTGAAGAGGTCGGGTTTGCCCGCCTCGAGATACGCCTGCTTGGTGATTTCCTGACAGACCGCCATCGTGATGGGATCGCGATGGGGGACCATCAGTTCCGTCTCGTAAGCAGCCGTCCGTTTGGCCACTCGACCGAGGATGACGGCCGCCGCGATCGTCGACGGATCACTCATGTCATGGGCGCCGGTCAGATAAAGAATCGGCTTGCCCAGCTCCGTCGCCCGTCCAATGGCCTCATCAACGGCATCGAGGCCGGGAATGCGGCGTAAAAAAATGTTGTTCCGTTTGGCGTGGCTGATCGTATAGAACACGAGCCCGCCAAAGCCCAGGGCGAGCAGCAGGTTATTGACCTGATTCCAATTAAACCAATCGGCCTCAGGGGTGCCATGAAGGACAGGACCAATGGCCCGCTCGTCGCCTCGGCGCATTGCCACCGTCACCGAATAGGTCGTGCCGTCTTTGAGTTCGACGCCCTTTCCGCTCCTGATGACATACTGATGCCATGAGGGTTCTCCGGGTCTTGCCCACCAGGCTCCCTTGGCCTCTTTCACGTACCGGGTATCAGCCGGGAATTCCGCAATAACCTTGAGCGCGGCCGGGTCGCTGGCGCCGGCTTCACCAAAGAGCACCTGATACTGCGCCTCGGGGCTGTCCGCCGGACTGGGAGCCCAGACAACGGTCAGGCTTCCCCCGCCGTCATTCGGCGTATCGATGACTTGAAGATCGGCAGGAGCACTGACGGAGGATTCGGCGAAAAGGGTGGCATCTGGTCCGGTCCACAGCAGGAACCAGAGGGCGGGCGCGGTCAGTCGGACGATGCGAGAGACTATCACCCCTCGATCACCTCGATGTTGGTCCTTGGAATCACCGCTCGCGCCCCATCGGCAAACATGACTTCCAGCACGCGCACGTCGCTCTCGGTGGGAATTCTGGCGAGATCGGACGGCAGTGCGGACACCTCCCCGATCTTTCCGAAGAGCGGATCCCGGATGATCCGGACGGAATCGCCCAGCCGGATGCCGGTTCGTTGGACCTCAGTGGGAACATCGGCTGTTGCTGAAGCGCGTGGAATGATGATCTCCGGGCGAATGACGCCGGCTCTGATCTGCGTGGAGCCTGAGATCGAAGCCTTCTGACCGGTATGGGCAGACAGCAGACGAAACGTCTTCGTGGCCATCGGAATTGTCCCGAACCCCTCGGTGAGAATCAGCGTGAATCCGACCTGTTCGGTGCCTGTGATGGCCACACCCAAATCATAGCCCAAGAGCGCGCGCAGATCCTTATCATGAATTCCGCCGACAACCAAGCCTGCAATACCGAGTTCTTTTGCCCTGGTCATGGTTTCTGCGGAAAGAAACGAGCCGCCGACCACGATTTTTCCTTTCATGTCCGGTTTGAGATGGCCTGGCCCCAGCGGCTCGTCCGGCGAAGCCACCGCCACCAGCAACTCGCCCCACACCTCCCCGCCGATACCGAAGATGCCCTGAACCAGGCTGCAGGTGGCTTCCACCACAACACCCTGACGGGGAATCGTCTCGACGATCGTGCCGTCAATATAGGCCAATAGGCTGAGCACACGCGGCGGCTCCCGCAGCAGCACTTGCCCGGTGACCTCGGACAGCGCTTCGACCGTCCCCGCGACTGGCGACCGGATCTCCGTTTTGAACCATTTGATCAGCGGCTTGTTCTCGGCAAGGATCTCGTCCTTCTCGACCGGATCGCCCTCTTTCTTCACGAGATAGTCCTTGATTTCGTCCGGGGCGATGCTGAGTTGATTGGCCAGATTGATCGGATAGACTTTCCCGGGCAGCTCGGCGCGAGCCACCGCCTGATCAGACCGTACACGATCGCCCGTCTTGACCAACAGCGTTCCCGGCAGCGGCAACACCCGCCTGCGCCTCACCACCGTCCGATCGGCAACCGCTAATCCTGGAGTATAGGAATGCGCCATTCTTTACCTGTGAGCAGTGATCAGTGAGGAGTGATGGGGAATGCTAATCCCAGGGACTCATCACTGTTCACCCATCACCGATCACTTTTTGGATACAGATCCACTGCATTGAACCACTTTTTCAAGGCTGCGACGCGTGCCGACTGATCGGCCGGCAACTGAAGCGGTCGGCCACGGCCATCGAGCAGCACACCGACCACCCCTCCCTGCACCTCGCGCGTGACCGATGTCCCGGCTCCAGCCCCCGCATCGACGGATTTGGCCGGATGCACCGTCATCCTGGCCTTCGAGCCCGCCTCCAGCGGATAGTGCCGTACGTCCCCGAATGCCAACCGGTCCTTCACGGTGCGGCCGTCGGTGAATGCAATTTCATACTCGGCGCAGCTCTCCCCTTCTTTGCCCTGGCCAATCGGCGCGACACATGTGCCGAGATAGATCATGCAGTCTCGCACGAACACATCCGTCGCAGCCTTCTCATTGATGGTCGACAGCACACCCAAATGCGGCATCATAAAAATGCTGTCGACGGATAGCATCGTAAAGCCCAACGGCTCATAGGCGTCGATCATCATCAGCATGGATTGAATCCGCCGGGGCGCGTGAGACAGGATTCCGCCGCTGCCGACGATCAAATCCAATTTTCGCATATCGATCAGCGTGCGCCCGGACGTCTGCTGCTCAAAGACGTCGGAGATCGTGCGCTCTTGGTGAAGACCCTTCAAGCCGGTGGCCAACGATTTATGATGGATCAATGCCAGCCGGAGGGCCTCGCGTGCAATTGCGTGCTCGATCTGCAGCTCGTCAAGCGTCTGAGGAATCGTCGTCGGCCGGATCATCTTGTTCTTAATGCGGTTGCGCAGCGTTTGCTCGTCGATCGTGAAGGGCACCCAGCGCATGATATTGGCCAGTCCCGCTTCGGCCAGAACGTTGGAAATGCTGTACGACATGCCCAGATTGGCGCTGACGGTCCGGTTGAAGACCCCGTCAAAAACGGAAAAGACGTCCGTCGTCGCCCCCCCGATGTCGACGCCGATCAGATTGAGGTGCTCCCGCTTGGCAATCGTTTCCATGATGAGTCCGACGGCGGCCGGTGTCGGCATGATCGGTGCGCCGGTCATCTCGATCAGCTTCTTGTAGCCCGGCGCCTGCTGCATCACGTGCTCGAGAAACAGATCATGGATTTTGTTGCGGGCCGGCGCCAGATGTTCCTTTTCGAGGACCGGCCGGATATTGTCCGTGACCTCGAGGGCCGTTTTCTCGCCCAGGATCTTCCTGACTTGAGGTTGGGCGTCCTTGTTGCCGGCGTAAATCAGCGGCAATTTGTAGGTCACGCCGAAGCGTGGTCGTGGCTCCGCCGCAGCAATGTATTCCGCCATCTCGACGACGTGCGTCACGGCACCGCCGTCCGTGCCGCCCGACATGAGGATCATGTCCGGCCGCATCGACCGGATGCGCTCGATTTTTTCGTGCGGCAAGCGTCCATCGTTCGAGGCCAGGACGTCGATCACGATCGCACCGGCGCCCAGCGCGGCCCGCTGGGCACTTTCTCCGGTCATATTCTGGACGACGCCGGTGACCATCATCTGAAGGCCGCCGCCCGCACTGCTGGTGGAGATGTAGATGTCCACTCCCGTCTGCGCGTCGCGACAGGGAGTGATGATCTGCTCGCCGTCCAGAATTTTGCGCTTGGACAGCTCTTCGATTTCAGCGATGGCGTTCAGCACTCCGCGGGTCACGTCTTCGAAGGGCGCTTCGACGGTCGTGGGCGCCTCGCCCCGATATGTTTGCCGGTATTCATCGCCGATCTTTTCAATGAGAATGGCCTTGGTCGTCGTGCTACCGCAATCGGTGGCGACGATGACGTTGAGTGGGCGATCGATGTTGGGCGGACTCGAGGAGGAAGCCGTCATTGAGCCGATGCCCTCTGCATCGACGTTTTGATCTCAATGAGGGTGACGAGCCGCGCCATAATCTCCCGACGTTCCAGCAAGCGTGCGACCCGCTCGAGTTCCTTGCCGTCGAAGGCGCATTCGATGATGGGAGTAAGGGCATGGAGCGCCTGACTGCCCAGAAAGTTCATGGGGCCCATGGATTCCAGAAACATCGCGGTGGGAGCGCCCATGCCGCGCTTCACCAGCACGTCGGCGATGCGGTCCAGAAATTCCACATCCTCACTGTTGAGCGTCGATGTCGCCGGTTGCGTTGAGAAGGCATGCCTGAAGCCGCTGCAGAGCCGGCGCAGTCGGTTGGTGAGATGGTCCTTGGACAAGGGGCGCATAGGGCTGATCTGACAAGCGAAACGGAGGTTAAAGGCATTATATGAAGCGGGCATGGAGGAGTCAATTTCATGGCGATGGCGGACGGTCCTCTCGAGTGTCCCCGGCAACATAGCCGTCGAGAACGGGCGTCAGCGTTTCGAACCACCGGTCTGCCATCCGCGAGTCGCCGGCAGCATTGGGATGCGTGCCATCGTAGGTCATTGTGGACGGATCGAATCCGCTGTGCTGATCGACGAGCCTCACCGGCGAGTCCTCGCGATCTTTGTTCGCAACGAGCGTGGAGAGTTGTGCATTCAAAGCGGGAATGCCCGCATGGCAGGTACTGTCCGAGGCGATCAGTTGCGCCAATAGAATGGCGACGCGCGGATTGACCGACCTCAGGACATCGATGATGTCCCCGATGTCGGCAACCGTACTGGCGACACTTTGCCCCCGACAGAGATCGTTGTGTCCGACGTGGAGCAGCACGACCTCCGGCGGGGCCACCGAAGCCCAGTCCCGTATGTGGGCCAGAATCTCGTCGGCTCTCCAGCCGGCATGGCCTTCATGGTCCATGTCGAAATCGGGATTGGCAGGCGGCCCGTTGCCCACCCCATGACGGGATCCGACGAAATCAATCGGATAGCCGTTGTTGACCAACAAATGCCAGAGATAGTACCGATAACTGGGAAGCCCCTTGTTCGACTCGGTAATGGAATCGCCGAGCGGCATGATTTTGACGGTGGCACCTGAATTCGAAGCGGCGAGACGGGAACTGTCCGCTTCAGAACCGCAGGCGGGCACGAGTCCCATAACTATGACAATGGCCGCCGTCAAAGAGGCAGGCAACCATCGACGGCGCGTGTAATGGCGACTCAGCATCAGTGGAGGGGGACAATCGCAGGCACCTGTAATCACGTTACCTGGTGACCACTTCGGGCAGGCACTAGGGAAATCGAGAGGGGGCCTCGCGAGGCGATCAGCTTTACGTGGCCAGGGTCTTCTGGCCGATTTTTCCCTCCGTTCCTTTCCACAACCGCACGATGTTGTCCTTGTGTTTGATCCAGATGAGCGTGCTGACGACGATCGCGAAAATCAAAAATTCCTGCCGCTGCTCGTTGACGATCGCGACAACCGGAAACAACCCGAACGCCGCGAGCGCGCCACCGGACGAATAGCGCCAGATGGCGACCGCCCCCAGCCAGATCAGCAGCAGTAAGGTGCCGATCGACGGAGACAATCCCAGCACGGTTCCCAACGCCGTCGCTACACCTTTGCCGCCCTTAAAGCCGAGGAAGGGCGAAAAGACATGGCCGACGATCGGCGATAGCGCGGCCACCATCATGAGCGACTCGGTCTGCAGCCATTGCATCGCCGCCCAGCCAATGATCCACCCTTTTCCCATGTCGCCGAGCAGCGTCAGCACGCCGGCTTTGGCACCGGATAACCGCAGAACGTTGGTGAAACCCACATTCTTGCTACCCACTGTGCGGGGATCTGGAAGATTGAGCGCTTTCGACACCACGACGCCAAAAGGGATGGATCCCAGCCCGTAGCCGATGATCACCAGCAGCATGCAAAGAAGTTCTTCGTGCATCGGTCAGGGAAGTCTTCTTCTCACAGGCCCTTGGCGACCACTTGCTTCCAGAAGCTCCACACATAGACGCCGCCGGACACATAGCCCAGCACGAGTGACAGGTAGAGCGTCACGCTGCCGGTCAGATGAAGATTGCCCATCTCGGAAAGCGCCGTCCCTTCGAGAATCAGCATGGTGATCGCCACCACCTGCAGCGCCATTTTGTACTTGCCCGTGGTCTCAGCCACGATGATCATGCCTTCGCTCGCGGCGATGGCACGGATCCCGGTGACGGCCACTTCCCGCGCGATCACGAGAATGGCGACCAATGCGCTGACGCGATCGACGTTGACCAGGAGAATCAAGGCAGACAGCACCAGCAGCTTGTCGGCGATCGGATCGAGCAACTTGCCCAGTTTTGTGATCTGTCCGGTGCGACGGGCGATGTATCCATCCAGGAGGTCCGTGATGGCGGCGACGACGAACACGACCGCCGCGCTCACTGAGCGGCCAGGCGTCGGAGTAAAAAACAGCACCACGAAGACAGGGATCAACAGAATGCGGACCAGCGTAATGATGTTGGGCAGATTCAGTGAATCCTGCCCGACCGCTTTCCAGGCTTCCAATACGCGATTCATAGCGGTTTAGATCTTTCTCTTGAAATTCAATGGAACAATCAAACTGGTGTCCTGCAAGGCCGCAGCGAGCGAGAAGACGAAGCGTACGCCTCATGGTACGTTGAGTCTTTGAGCGATGCGAGAACGACGCAGGACGCCTGTTTCATTGTTCCTCCTACACGATGCCGTTCTTCAAGAGGTCATGGAGGTGTATCACGCCCAGAATCCTTCGCTCACCCTCCCCCACGACCAGAGTCGTAATCGAAAACCGTTCCATCTGCTCGACGGCTTTCGCCGCCAGATCGTCGGGGGCGATCGTTTTTGGATTGCGCGAGGCCAATTCACCGGCCGTCACCCTGGCAAAATCGCCGCCCCGCTGGATAAATCTGCGCAGATCGCCGTCGGTGATGATGCCGACGAGCTTCCCGTTCGCATCGGTGACGGTGGTCATCCCGAGCTTCTTGGCCGTAATCTCCAAGATCGCCGCCGTAGCCGGCACCGCCTCGGAAACCACCGGCATCTCGGCTCCACCATGCATTAAATCCCTCACCCGAACCAGCAGACGCCTTCCGAGCGTGCCGCCCGGATGGAACTGCGCGAAATCCTCCTGCTTGAAGCCACGCTTCTGCAGAAGGACGACGGCGAGGGCGTCTCCCATGGCCAGCGCCGCCGTGGTGCTCGCGGTAGGGGCCAAGCCCATGGGGCATGCTTCCTCGGAGACCGATACATCAAGCGCCACATCGCTGTGTTTGGCCAACGTCGAAGTCATGCGCCCCGTCATCGAGACGACCGGAATGCCCATCCGCTCCACATACGGCAGCAGCTGCAAAATCTCTTGAGTTTCTCCGCTGTTAGAGATGGCAATCAACACGTCGGTCCGGCCCAGCATGCCGAGGTCTCCATGAATACCTTCGGCCGGGTGGAGAAAAAACGCCGGGGTGCCCGTGCTGGCCATCGTCGCCGCGATTTTCTGTCCGACCAGACCGGACTTTCCCATGCCGGACACGACGACCTTGCCCTTGCAACGAAGCAGCAGATCGACGGCTCTGGCGAACTGGGCATCCAGTCGATCGACGAGCGTTTGCACGGCGCGCGCTTCGATTTTCAGCACACGCCGACCTTCGGCAAGACTGTCGCCGTCGCCCCGGTCGGATGAGCGTGAGGCGGCTCTGGAGCTCAGTTTCGCGGATTTGCTGCGTCGCATATGCGTATCACCCGTTCAAGGAGGGACTTGAGTTGATGGAGCGGGACCATGTTGGGTCCGTCGGACAGCGCCTCGTCAGGATTCGGATGCACTTCCATAAAGAAACCGTCGACGCCGGCGCCGGCCGCCGCTGAGGCCAGCGGTTCGACGAACTCCCGTTGTCCAGCGGATTTGGTGCCGCTTCCGCCGGGCAGCTGCACGCTGTGCGTCGCATCAAAGACCACCGGGTACCCGAAGCTCCGCAAAATGGGGAATGACCGCATGTCCACGACCAGATTGTTGTAGCCGAAGGACGATCCTCGCTCGGTCAGCACAATTCGCGTGTTGCCGCACTCTTCGACCTTCTTGACCGCGTTGGACATCTCATGCGGCGAGAGGAACTGGCCCTTTTTGACGTTCACGACCTTCCCCGTCTTGGCAGCGGCTATCAGCAGATCGGTTTGCCGGCACAGGAACGCGGGAATTTGAAGCACATCAACGACCCGGCCGGCTTCAGCCGCCTGGGCCTCGGTATGCACGTCAGTCAGCACAGGCACGCCGACTTCGCGTTTCACCTTGGCCAGCACCTCGAGGCCCTGTGCCAGTCCCGGTCCGCGGAACGAAGCAATCGAGGTCCGATTCGCTTTGTCGAATGACGACTTGAACACGTAGGGTATCCCTAACGACCGCGTGATCTCGGCGATGCGGCCCGCGGTTTCCAGCACGAGTTGTTCGCTTTCAATGACGCAGGGCCCCGCAATCAGGAACGGTCGCTGTCCCTGGCCGACGGTGAATGCGCCGATGTCCACGAGATGTGCCATGGATGAAACTAATGTCCGAGTTTCTTGCGCAACGCCGCCCCCACGAACCCGCTGAATAACGGATGGGGACGATGCGGACGGGAACAGTATTCGGGATGAAACTGTGTTGCCAGGAACCAGGGATGGTCCTTCAGCTCGACGATTTCGACCAATCGGCCGTCCGGCGAAAGCCCGCTCAGCACTAAGCCCTTGGCCGTCAACTGCTCACGATAGGCGTTGTTGAATTCGAAGCGATGGCGATGCCGCTCACGAACTTCATTGACTCCGTACATCTTGTGGGCGAGCGTCCCCTCACCGAGGCGGCAGAGATAACTGCCCAGCCGCATCGTCCCTCCTTTGTCGCTCACGCTCTGCTGATCATGCATCAAGTGAATGACCGGATGGGGCGACCCTTCGTCGAACTCGGAGCTGTTGGCGCCTGCCAGGCCGGCGACGTTGCGCGCAAATTCGATCGTGGCACATTGCATGCCGAGGCAGAGGCCGAGAAACGGCACGTGGCGTTCCCTCGCAAAACGTATTGTGGTGATTTTCCCCTCGATCCCGCGTGCGCCAAAGCCGCCGGGAATGAGAATGCCGTCCGCTTCACGAAGAATTCGTTCCGTGCCCTGCCGTTCGATGTCTTCCGATTCGATCCAGTTGATGTTGACGCGCGTCTCATGATCAATGCCGCCATGAACGAGCGCCTCGGCCAGACTCTTGTAGCATTCCTTCAATCCGGCGTATTTGCCGACCAGCGCGACCGCAATCTCATGTTTGGGATGCTTGATTTTCTGCACCATCGCGTCCCACTCGCGCAGGTTCGGCGGGCCGGTCTGTAACTTCAACTGCCGGACAATGAGTTCATCCAGGCCTTCCTTGCGGAACACGATCGGCACTTCATAAATTGTCTCCACGTCCTTCGCCGTGATGACGGCGTCTTTCTCAACGTTGCAGAACATCGCGATCTTGGCCTTCATTTCCGGCGGAATGTAGCGGTCAGTGCGGCACAACAGGATATTCGGCTGAATACCGATCTCCCGCAGTTTGTTCACGGAATGCTGAGTCGGCTTGGTCTTGAGCTCTCCGGCCGCGCTGATGTAGGGAACCAGCGTCAAATGCACGTACAGCACGTTTTCGCGCCCGACGTCATAGGGCATTTGGCGAATAGCTTCGAGAAACGGCAGGCTTTCGATATCGCCCACGGTTCCGCCGATTTCGACGATCGTCACGTCCATGCCCTGCGAGACCCGCATGATGCATTGCTTGATCTCATCGGTGATGTGCGGCACGACCTGCACGGTGCCGCCGAGGTAGTCGCCTCGGCGCTCCTTGGTGATGACCGAATTGTAAATGCGTCCGGTCGTGTAGTTGTTTTCCTTCGTCAGCGTCAGGGAGGTATAGCGCTCGTAATGGCCGAGATCGAGGTCGGTCTCCGCCCCGTCGTCGGTCACGTAGACCTCGCCGTGCTGGTAGGGATTCATCGTGCCGGGGTCGACGTTGATGTACGGATCGAGCTTGAGAAAGGTGATCTTGAGCCCCCGGCTTTCGAGCAGGTTGCCGATGGACGCCGACGCCAGTCCCTTGCCCAATGAGGAGACGACTCCGCCGGTGACAAAAATGTATTTGCCCATCATGGTCTCCATCGGTCGCGATCGGGTGAACGTGATCCGCATTCAGTCATAATCGGGTCGATGTTTCAAGCGGCTTATTCACCGCCAGTCGTGTCAAGCTGTCCCCGGCCAACAGGGCGTCGGCGGGCGTATCAATGCGCAGCGACCCATGCTGCGTCTCCCAGACCTGAATCGTGATGCCATGATCCAGCGCGCGCAATTGTTCCAACTTTTCCGCTTCTTCCAAGCTGCTGGTCGGCAGCTCGGTCAACCGAAGCAGCGTCTCGCGTGTATAGATGTAGACCCCCAGATGGATGAAGTGCAATCCCTTCACGGCCTGCCGGTCGGAATCGTCGCGGACCAGCGGAATGGGCGCCCGCGAAAAGTACAAGGCACGGCCCTGCTGATCGGTGACCACCTTGACGACCGCGGGATTCAGCAGTTCATCGGCCGTGTGGAGTGCGCGCTTCAGCGTGCCCATCTCAGCGCCGGACTCAACGAAGGGTTCGATCAGATCCGTCAACAGCTCGGGATCGGCCGGGATCTCATCTCCCTGCAGATTGAGGAAAAACCGACCCGGACGTGATCGGGCTATACTCGCGACGCGGTCGGTGCCACTTCGAAAGTCCCCCGTAGTCAAGACCGCCTGCCCGCCGAACTCTTCTACCTTCCGCTGGATCCGCTGGTCATCAGTGGCGACGACCACATCGGACACGGCCTGGCAGGCGGCAGCCCGCTCATACACATGTTGAATGATCGGCTTGTGACCGAGCATCGCGATGGGCTTTCCCGGAAAGCGTGAAGACCCGTACCGGGCCGGGATAACAACCGTGACATCCGGCTTCGGTTTTGAACTGGTTTGCTCAAACGCCATCGAGACTCTCTCTAGCCGATGCGAGAACGAAGCCTGGAGAAAGGTGCGTCCCGGCGCGCCAGGGCAGGGCGGGTGAGAATACTGCCTTTTTCAACACCCTGCCTAGTCTCCGACGAGTGCTTCGGAGAGCTGCTTCGTCGTCACCGTGGCCGTGCCGACCATTCCGACCACGATACCCGCGGCATAGTTCGCTAATGTCGCCGCCTCGCGCATCGACGCACCGGTGGACAGCGCCAGCGCCAGCGTGCTCACGACGGTATCGCCTGCTCCCGTGACATCATAGACCTGCCGGGCCTGCGTGGGAATATGCCAGCCCTCCTTGTTGTCTTCAAACAGACTCATGCCCTTTTCACCTCGCGTGATCAGCACCGAGTGGCATCCCAGCCGCTGGCGGATCGTTTCGCCGGCTTCCTGAATGGTTTGATCGCCATCGCCGTGCAGGCCCGCCGCCTGCGTCGCTTCCAGATGATTCGGCGTAATCAGTGTGACGCCTTTGTAGAAACTAAAGTGCTCGACTTTTGGATCGACGATGACCGGCACCTTCCGCAACGCCGCGAGGCGGACCAGATCCGCCATCAGTCCCGCCGTGACGACGCCTTTGGCGTAATCAGACACCACCAAACAGGTGACTTCCCGCAGCCGCGATTCGACGTACCGCACGATCCGTTTTTGCAATTGGGGCTTGAGCTCGCCCTTGCGCTCGACGTCATACCGCACGACCTGCTGATTATGCGCGATGACTCTCGACTTCTTGATCGTCGGGCGGTCGGCATCGGTGACGACGCCCCCGCGGCCGGCCTGCTTCACGCCCAATTCCTTGAGCAGCAGGCGTCCCGCTTCGTCCGCGCCGATGATACCGCAGACGTCGGCCTTTCCTCCCAGTGCCAGGACGTTGTTATAGACGTTGGCGGCTCCGCCGAGTCGCATGGATTCCGACTCGACATGCACGACCGGCACAGGCGCTTCCGGGGAGATCCGGCTCACACGGCCCCAGATATAATGGTCAAGGATCAAATCTCCGATGACAAGGACCGAGGCCTGAGGGAATCGTTGGATATGACGTCGAAGGCTGCTGGGTGACGGCTTGTCGAGGCGGCTGGATGAACCCGCCGTTGGCGTCGAGTCCCGCGCCGGTCTGCTCACTGAATCGCTTTCCCGAACCGGCCCCATCGGACCCACTCCTTCCATTGCCCTTGGCCGCTCCACGACCAATAAATACGGAAGGCTTTTCCCCGGATCTTCTCTTCGCGCACGAATCCCCAGAACCGGCTGTCCAGACTCTGGTCCCGATTGTCGCCCATCACGAAATAGGAATCGACGGGCACCGTGACCGGACCGAAGTTATCGCGGGGATTGATGGTCCCGTCGATCACACCCGAGTCGATCCGTTGGGTATACGCTTTGTCGTCCAGCGCTGCGCCGTTAACCAACACCGCCTTGTTTTTGATCTGGACCGTATCGCCCGGGATTCCAACGATGCGCTTGATGAAATCCTTTTCCTCGTCCTCCGGGAACCGGAACACGATGATGTCTCCGCGCTGTGGTTTTCCAAACTCGATCAGCGCATGCGAGGCATAGCAATTCACCGGCGGGAAGGCCACCTGGAACTTGCAGTCACTGGGCCATTGGATGCCGTACGCGAGTTTGCTGACAAGGATATGATCACCGATCAACAGGGTGGGAATCATCGAGCCGGAAGGGATCTTGAAGGCCTGGACGACGAACACGCGAATGGCAAACGCCAGCAGCATGGCGACGACGATCGCTTCCGCATATTCCCGGAACACCGACTTTCGGGCGGGCTGGACGGTGCTCGTCACTCCTGCTCCGGTGGCGGCCTCGGGCGCGCGCGGCGCAATCTCGTCGGAACTCTGGAGGTTGGGATCGATGCTCATTCCTCACCCACCTTCAAGATGGCCAGGAAGGCTTCCTGTGGCACTTCCACGCTGCCGACGGCTTTCATGCGTTTCTTTCCTTCTTTCTGTTTTTCAAGCAGCTTGCGCTTGCGCGTGATATCGCCGCCGTAACACTTGGCGGTCACATTTTTCTTCATCGCGCCGATGGTCTCGCGGGCAATCACCTTATTGCCGATCGCCGCCTGAATGGCGATCTCGAACATCTGCCGTGGAATCAGTTCTTTCATCTTCTCAGCCAGCTGACGCCCGCGCGAGTACGCCCGATCCCGGTGCGTAATCACGGAGAGCGCATCCACCGCCTCGCCATTGAGCAGAATGTCCAGCTTGACCAGATCCGACTCCCGATAGCCGAGCACCTCGTAATCCAGCGAGGCATACCCCTGCGTCCTTGACTTCAGCTTGTCGTAGAAATCCAGGATGACTTCGTTGAGCGGCATTTCATAGCTGATCATCACGCGCGTCGGATCGAGAAAGTGGATGCTGCGCTGGGTCCCCCTGCGCTCCTGGCATAACTGGAGAATCGCCCCCATGTAGCGCTCGGGTGTGATGACCGTGGCGAGAATGAACGGCTCTTCAAACCGCTCGATGCTGCTGGGGGGAGGCAGTTCCGCCGGATTGTCGATCTCCAGCACCTCGCCCTTCGTCGTCGAGACGCGATAGACGACGGTCGGAGCGGTCGTAATCAGCGTCAGGCCATATTCGCGCTCGAGACGTTCCTGGATGATTTCCATGTGCAGCAGTCCGAGGAAGCCGCAACGGAATCCGAACCCAAGCGCCAGCGAGGTTTCCGGCTCATAGACGAACGACGAATCGTTGAGCCGAAGCTTGATGAGCGCGTCGCGCAGATCCTCATATTTGGAGGTATCGGTGGAGTAGAGGCCGCAAAAAACGAGGGGCTTCACCTCTTTGTAGCCGGGGAACGGCTCAGACGTCGGCTGGACCGCGTCGGTGATCGTGTCACCGATTTTGACATCGGCAACTTCCTTCATATTGGCGGACAGATAGCCCACCTCTCCGGTCAACAGCTCCGTTTTCTTCACCCGCTTCGGGGTGAACTGACCGACTTCCATCACTTCAAAGGTGCGGCCGTTCGACATGACCTTGATCTTCATGCCTGGACGAACGGCGCCGTCGACAATGCGCGTCAAGACGATCACGCCCTGGTAGTTGTCGAACCACGAATCGAAAATCAGCGCCTTCAACGGCGCATGCGGATCGCCGGATGGCGGTGGAACTCGTTCGATAATGGCCTCGAGCACCTCCGGAACCCCGCGCCCTTCCTTGGCACTGATCGGAATGGCGTCGCTGGCATCGAGCATCAGCACCTCGGAGATGGAGTGTTTGGTATTTTCCACGTCGGCGCTGGCCAGGTCGATCTTATTGATGACCGGGATGATCACGTGCCTGTTGGCCATCGCGAGGTTCACGTTGGCGATGGTCTGTGCCTGGACTCCCTGCGTCGCATCGACGAGCAACAGCGACCCCTCGCAAGCCGCAAGGCTTCGCGAGACCTCATAGGTGAAGTCGACGTGCCCCGGGGTGTCGATCAGGTGCAGGGCGTAGGAATTCCCGTCCCTGGCCTTATAGCGAATCGCCACCGCATGGGCCTTAATCGTGATTCCTCGCTCCCGTTCCAGATCCATGGCATCGAGAATCTGGTCCTTGGCCTCACGGGCCGTCACAGCGCCAGTGGCTTCGAGGAACCGGTCAGCGAGGGTTGATTTGCCGTGGTCGATATGGGCGATAATTGAGAAATTGCGTATGAGGCTTTGCAAATCCTAGCTCATTTCATCAATAAAACCGGTTCATTATAGTAACTGCCCCCTGGGTTGTCAAAGTAAAGAGCCCCTCGTATAATCCGCGCCGCGCCCGCACCAGCATTGAATTCTCCGCGTTGCTTCAACGAGTTCGAACCACGCCATTACGACGCCGATGGGGAACACTAAAAAGGCGCCTTCCCTGGGCGACTGGGATCGGCAATACCTGTGGCACCCCTTTACCCAGATGCAGGAGTGGGAACAGGAGGAGCCACTCATCATCGAACGAGGGAAAGGACCGTACCTGATCGATACGAAGGGGAAAGCGTACCTGGATGGGACGTCCTCGATCTGGGTCAATCTCCACGGGCACAGGCACCCCCTCCTCGATCGCGCGCTCGATGCACAGCGAAAACGGATCGCCCACTCCACGCTGCTCGGCCTGTCGAATCCCCCGGCGATCCGTCTCGCGCGCGAACTCATCGCCGTCGCTCCCAAAGGACTGACGCGCGTCTTTTATTCGGACAACGGATCGACGGCCGTGGAAGTCGCCCTCAAGATGGCGGTGCAATACTGGCAGCAGAGACGCCCGGAGGCGGGGCCCAAGAACCGCTTCCTGCATTTGAACCTGGCGTACCACGGGGACACGATCGGAGCCGTCAGCGTCGGCAACATTGAGCTGTTTCATGCGCGATTCCGCCCCCTATTGTTTCCGACGCGGACGGCTGAGCCGCCGTACTGCTATCGCTGTCCACTCGCCTTGACCTATCCCGCCTGTCGGCTGGCGTGTCTGGACCCCATCGAGCGAGCATTACGCGAACATCACCACGAGCTCGCAGGGTTCATCATCGAACCGCTCATCCAGGCGGCCGCAGGCATGATCGTCCAGCCCGCGGGCTATCTGAAACGCGTGCGGGAGCTCTGCACGCAGTACGAGGTCCTGTTAATCGCCGACGAGGTGGCCACTGGATTCGGTCGAACGGGAACCATGTTTGCCTGTGACCGGGAAGGCGTGACGCCCGATCTGATGGCGATCAGCAAAGGCCTGACTGGCGGGTATCTCCCGCTGGCCGCCACTTTGACGACGGAGGACATCTACCGGGCATTTTTAGGAACGTACGAAGAGTTCAAAACCTTTTTCCACGGCCATAGCTTCACCGGCAATCCGCTCGGGTGCGCGGTGGCCTTGGCGAACCTGAAAATTTTCCGGACCGAGCGGACCCTGGCAAAGCTGCAGCCGAAAATCCGACTGTTGTCCCGCCTGCTCACGTCGCTCGCCCGACTGCCGCACGTCGGCGACATTCGGCAGCAAGGCTTCATGGTCGGCATCGAACTCGTGCGCGACCGTGCCACACGGGAGCCCTACCCCCTCCACGCGCGGATCGGTCATCAGGTGGCGCGAGAGGCCAGAAAGCGAGGTCTTCTTCTGCGTCCCCTCGGCCATATCATCGTCTTGATGCCGCCCTTGTCCGTCAATTCCAAGACGCTGGCGCGTATGGTCAGCATTGTCTCTCGCTCGATTGCGGCCGTCACACAGCATAAGTAGTGCTGCCAGGAGGCTTCAGCAAAGCCACGGATAACCCTGCCTTAAGCGATATAAGCCAACGTTTTTCCAGGCGATATCGCCTAATCTCGGACTGCTAGAGTTCATGAAGACCTGCTTTTTCGGGGGTCGACGTGACGCGTGGCCTGGCAATCATCCTATTGTGTTTGACCGTCAGCCTTCCCACTTCCGTCTGGGCTACTGAAGAGTCATCAGTTGAACGGGGCAGCCGGCGTTTGGCCGGTCTAGTCCAACCGCTCCGGTCACCCTCGACGCTCTCCAATGTTCAACCGCCGGGGTCGTTGTTTCAGATGTCGGCAGCCTCGACGTATGCTGTGGTTCCACCGGTGTCCACCCGGTTGCGCGATCTCACTCCGGAGACGGACAGTCCACGGATCAAGGGGCTCGCCGCCAAAATGACCTGGTTCAAAGGCAAATTCACCACCGAGAGCGAGATCGCCAATAGTTATGGGGGAACGGACTGGCTGGAAACCCGGATGCCCAGGGACAACCGGATGGATCGTTCGAAACAGATGGTCCGACTGGGACTCACGGGTACGGCAGGCACCCTCAAGTATGGACTCACCTATCGAAACGCCGGCCGGGCTTTCTTGAATGGTCCCGATCAAGCCAGCCGTGAACTGTGGGGAGAATGGAGAAACAACAGGGTCATCTTGCGCAGCGCCGTGGGACAGCTCTGGAATAATGTCGCAGAAGACGCTGCCCGTCCCCGCCAGACCCAGACGTACGGGCGAATGACAATGGCTCTCGCGAGACCCTCCTGGCCTGAGCTCAGCCTGACGTACGCGCGCAACTCGTTCTCGACCATGTTCGAGCCGCTCGGCATCATCCCGCAGCACACGCAGAGTCACACGCTCGAAGGGGCGGTCGCCTATCAGAGCCTGCGATGGAACGTCAGACTGGCGTCCAGTTACGCCCTGAACAGCGATCTCCTTCGCGGCGGCGCGGAGAGCAACGTCAAGATGCAACTCCTCACCGCCACCTTCCGGCCGCTCAACACCTTCACGATTTCGCCGATGCTCGGCTATCGGGAAGAGATCCAGGACGTGTCCGGCATGCGTATCGACGGCCCCTCCGCCTCGCTGGCTTTGCACTACAAACAGAGCCAGCGGCTCTTGATCAGCGCGATGGCGAATTACGCCAGTTCCCATTCGAACGACGGACAAATCGACAATGAGAATGTGGGAGGCAAGGGCATGCTCGCGTGGGACGTCCACCGGTCGTCGAATTGGAGCACGATGATCGCCGTCGAAGCCGGTTATACTCGCGTGAGTAACCGAGTCACCCCCGCCGCTGATACGGAAGACATCTCGGGGATTCTGCGTCTCGTGCTCGCCGACCTCTAGACCGTTCAGTACTAATAAGGCTACGAGAGTTTTACGGCCTCACGGCGGCCAACCTTGAGCAGTGCGCTTGCGCTCGTTTCCTTGCAGAAGATCTCCAATTGCCCGTCGCTGTTGATCAACGCACAGGGTGATCCGTGGTCCCCTTCGGCATAGCTCCGCACTAAGC
>DASTQE010000190.1:0-9520 GCA_035761895.1 Nitrospira sp.
GTCGGTGATCATGACATCCCTCCGGTATCGCCCGCCGCGACTTTAGCGAGCACCTGATCGTAGAGCAAGCACGCCAGTAGGCGGTAGCCGGCCGTTGTCAAATGAAGTCCGTCATTGGAATAGGGCGCCCCCAACTGGTGCGTCACCGGATCTGCGGTGGCGGCGAAGAGATCGACGCATGCCAGATCTTTTGAAGCGGCATAGTCTTGTATCAACCCGTTCAACACCTGCCGCCGCTCCAAATGCTGCTCGAGCCATGCCCCCGCCTCCGCTCCACCTCCGCCAATGTCCACGCGCACCGACGGCACTGTCACAGGAACGGGCGTGATTTCCGACGCCCGAGCCAGCTCATACATGTTGACCAGGTTCCTCATGATGTCGGCAGGGTGGGCATTCCACCCCAGATCGTTGGTCCCGCCGAGCACCACGACGTGATCAGGCCGATGCTGCAGAACATCGCGCCGGAACCGCATGACCATTTCACCCGTCAATTCGCCGCAGTTGCCGCTCACACGAATCTCGACGGACGGCCCCAGCCATTCCTGCAGGAAGCGACCGTAGGGAGTTTCCTGTCCAGTCGGGTACTCCGGCGTCGGAGACTGAAATCCTGCCGTCAAACTGTCGCCAAAACAGATGATTCTCACGCGCTCCTCCACGGCAACAGATCCCGAGTGTGACATGCCGTGGATCGATTCTACTGACTCGGGCCCGGCAGGACAACCACACGTTGCGCGCGTTGCAGATCGGTCACATACCATGGAATCCAAATCTTGTGAATTCCTTGACCAAATGCTGGGTTACGGGTACGACAGACATAATGTCTGACCTCAAAACCGCCCAGGATATGATGGCGGCCGCCATGGCTGCGAAGCCCACTGTTGACCCGGAGTTGGGCTCCGTCACCCAGCTGCTGAGGTCGCTGGATCGCGCGTCGAAAAATGTCCGTACGTTTGGCCATCAGAACAGCGTCGCGAAGAAGTTCTTTGATCAGTTCTACAGCGAGCTGCTCAACCATGTGGAGCGTTACAACGCCCTCACCTTCATCGTCCAGCGCGAGGGCCTCTTCTTCAAGGACACGTCCGTGTACAACTCGCAGGCCGGCGAATCGAGCGAAAATTTCGCCTTCAAGCTCTACAGCGACGGCATCCGGGAACTGACATTTCATCAGGGCATTGAACAAGACGACGTCCTGTTCTTTTTTGACGCCCTCTGGGACACCAGCGGCACGTCCGGCAACGAAGACGACGACATCGTCACCCGTCTGTGGTCGAGAAATCTACCGACCCTGTCGATCGTCACCGCCGACGAGGTCATGAAGCTGTCCGAAGTGGACGATGTGCTGACCCCTCAGGGCAAGGCCAACGAAGAAGGATCCCTCAGGGAAATTCTCGATGAAGCGAACGCAAAGAACGCCAAGGAGGGCAAAGGAGATCAACCGCGCAAATCCAGGCTGTCGACCAGCGTCATGGGTTACGAGGTCACGCAAGAAGAGATGGCCGCGCTGGCACGGGACATTGCAGAAGAATCCAGCCGGGACAGCATCCTCTATCTCCTGGACATCCTGACCGCCGTGCTTTCCTCGGAACGATCCCCGGAGCTGTTGAACAAGCTATTCGAGATCTATGAAGGCATTCTCCGCTCGCTGTTTCAGGGGGGGCATTGGAACATCGTCGAACACGTCCTGGGACTGCTCTCGGAGGCGGAAGCCGTGCGCCCCGACCTGACGGAAACGCATAAGCAGAAACTGCAGGGCATGTTCGACCAGCTCGGCAGCCACGAGCTGATCACGCTGATGCAACAATATTTCAACACCGCCGAGAAGCCACGCACCGAGGGGCTGGAGAACGTCCTGCTCATGATGAAGCCGTCGGCCTTGCCGGGCCTCTGCACTCTTCTCGGCGACTTGGAACATCCGGCCCACCAGGGGCTGATCGCCAATGCACTGGTCGAGCTGGCAAAGGATGCTCCCGAGATCGTCGTCAAGCATCTGACTGATCGCCGGCCAACGTTTGTCCGTAATCTCCTGGGGATCATTACCCGCTGGAACAATCCCAAGCTCGCCGAGAGTGTGGAGAAAATCCTGCGCTACCCCGATCCGCTGATCAGACGGGAAGTCATCAGAACGCTCGCCGGCCTCAAGCCCAGCGGAAGCGCGGCAAAACTGATTCCGCTGTTGAATGATGCGGATGAAGGCGTGCGCCTGGCGACGCTCAAACCCCTGCTGACGGGGCACTACACGGCCACCTTTTCCCTCTGGGAACCGATCGTCAACGCCGAGAACTTCAACGATCGCGAGCCGGCGGAGAAGCGGAACATCTTCCACGCGATCCGAGTCACAGCGGGAGATGATGCGGTGCCGTATTGGACGACGCTCTTGACCGAATGGGGTTGGACCAACAGAAAAAGGCGGGAAGACCTCGCGCTGTTGGCCGTCGATGCCTTGGGCAAGCTGGGAACCGCGGCGGCACTGGCCGCGTTGGAAACCGGCAGCAAGAAAGGCACCGCCGCCGTCAAGCACGCCTGTGCAACGGCGATGGCGAGCGTCACCAGACACCAGCGGACGGCATAACATCCAAGGAGACACAGGATACCTTTTCATGGCTGATCCATTGCGCACTTCCGACATGGCCGCTACGGCCCAACCCATCCTGACGCATGAGAAGTCGCTGACCCAGAAGGTCGCCAAAGGGTCTGAAGCCGGCGACATCTATGACCAACAGGTCTTGATGCTCGGGACCCAGTTGGTCACGCAGATCAGCATTCTGGTCAAGATGAGCAAACTGCACGGCCGCACCAATACAGCCCTGGACACTCCGGTGGAGAGCGCGCTCACCGTGATCAAAACACTCGCGCAGGATGAGCCGATCACCGTGCGCTTGCAGAACGACTTTCTCTTCCTGGGCCAGCGGCATCTGAAAGTTACCGCGGCGCAAATGCCGGTGTTTTCCACCGTCATCGACATCCTGAACCAATGGCACATCGGGGGCGTGTCCTTTTCCAAGGACGTCGAGTCGCAGGACTTTCGCGAGTTCATCTTTCAATTGGGCGCGTTCGATGCGGCGACCAGCTCGATCTCGGCGCTGCGGGCCGCCCTTGCGCAGCGCGCGGTTAAGGGGATCGAACTCGAGGAACGGCGTGTGCTGCGTGGCAAGGCCACTGCCAAGACGCGCTATGCCAATGCGGCTTCGGCAGTCGGCACCCTCGTGCAAGACTGTCGGGAGAAAGGCACGATTGGCTTCAAGCAGGCGAAACGCGCCATTCAAAGCATCGTTGACCTCATGATGAACGATGAAGCCTCCCTGCTGGGCCTCACGACACTTCGCTGTCACGATCAGTACACGCACAACCACTCGGTGAACGTCGCCCTGCTGTCGATGGCGCTCGGCAACCGGGCCGGCTATCCGAAAGTCGAGCTCGCCGATTTGGGTCTGGCGGCGCTGTTTCACGACCTGGGCAAGGCCACGATTCCCATGGACGTGCTCAACAAGCCCGGAGAGTTCACTGATGAGGAATGGGCCATGATGCGCAACCATCCCACGGAAGGCGCACTGAGTCTGGCCAAGATGCGCGGCATCACCAACCTGCCCGGCCGGATGGCGTCGGCATCGTTCGAACACCATATGAATCTCGACTTTTCCGGGTATCCCAAATTGAACGTCTCCTGGAAGCTGTCCATGACCGGTCGCATCCTGATGATTGCGGACTGTTACGACGCCATGACGTCGTCGCGCGTCTACCGGCGCGAACCGATGTCACCGTCGAAAGTTCTGGGATTCATGTTCAGCAAGGCGGGCAAATCCTTCGACCCGACGCTGATGAAGTTGTTCATGACCTGCGTCGGCATCGTTCCCATCGGCAGTCTCGTCCTGCTCGACAGCAATGAGTTGGCCGTCGTGCTGAAGCCGTCCTCGGATCCGGCTGAAGCCGAGTATCCCTATGTGAAAGTGATCACAGATACCCAGGGAGAGCCGATCGACAACGGCAGGGAAATCGATCTCCGTGAAAAGGACGAAAACGGGGAATACCGCCACTACATCATTCGTCTCATCGATCATACGGAGCACAAATTCGAGACCAGCCGCTACTTCGTCTGACGTGCGCAGGCCGCGGACTCCCTTGACAGGACCACCCTCCGCCGCTATTCTCTCCCATTCAAAACAGCACAGCCTCTCATCCATCAGGGAGTGGATACTATGCCTATGGCAAAGACCCGTTGGGGTCAGATTGTGGTTGCACTAGCGGTCATGGTGGCGTGGCTCATCCCCGTCCCCGCCTCCGGCGCTCGCGCGGCGGATGCCTTTAAGATGGGTGTCATTGATCCTCAGATGGTCCTCGAAAAATCGAAGGCGGGCAGGAAGGCGCTGGATGGGCTCAAGGAATATGTGTCAACCAGACAGAAGCTGCTCTCCCGAGACGAGGAAGAATTGCGCAACACAGAAAAAACGCTGAAGGAATCGAAGCTCAGTGAGGGAGAAAAGAAAGAGAAGGAAGCGCAATTCCGTACCAAGATTCAGGAGTATCAAAAGCGGGCCCAGGAGTTTAACCAAGAGCTTCAAGGCAAGCAGAAGGAGCTCGTCGACGACTACATGAAACGGATCGCCTCAGCGACCCAGACCGTCGCTGAGAAAGGGGGGTTTTCCATCGTCGTCGACAAGGGCAGCGAGCAAACGATCAAGATCGTCATCTACAGCAAAGATACCATCGACCTGACAGATCAAGTCATCAAGGAATTCGACCGTGTCAACAGCAAGTAGCACGGCTTCAACCGACGGAACTTCGCGGCCGGAGTTCCGTCACGATTCCATCGGATATCCTGCCTCTCTCCAGGCTCTCATCCCGCCGTCCATCGAGGTAACATTCGTATAGCCCATTTGCCCGAGCGCATCGGCGGCTAAGGCCGATCGGTAGCCTCCACCACAATACAAAAGAATCGAGGCCTGCTTGTCCGGCACCAGGGTTTCGATATCCCGTTCGATGATACCCTTGCCGAGGTGCCGCGCGCCCTTCGCGTGATCCTTGGCGTACTCATGATCTTCGCGAACATCGAAGAAATGCGCGACCTCTCCCCGATCGAGTCTCGCTTTGGCCTCCGCGATCGAGCATTCTTTGACCCGAGCCCGCGCAGCGTCCACCAACTTCAGAAATCCCGGATTATGCTTCATCGTGTCTCTCCTCGGTCGCTCAAAACAACCGCGCTTGCTCAGTTCCGGGACGGCGGAAGCTATCGGGCACTGGCTCATCCTCCGACTTCGTGAATCCCGCCTTCCGCTTCGCCACAGCAAACAGCCGTTCGATCATGGCCCAATAGGGACCCTCGCCGTGATGGCGCGAAAAGAATGCGCCGTCCGTCATGGCGCCGCGGCGGACCTCCTGGATCCGGTGCGCCATCTTGCCGAATCGTTCCGGAAAGGCTTCGGACATGCGCTCGACAAAGACCGCTTCCACGGACTTCGCGAGCCGCAGCAGCGTCGACATCGCCTCGCGTGCACCTGCTTGCCGCGCCCGCTCGAGCAACTCGGGAATATCTTCATCGTTGAGGCCGGGAATAATCGGCGAGATCGAAATGCCCGTTGGGATCCCGGCTTCTGACAATCGGGCCATGGCTTCGAAGCGCTTACGGCTGGTCGGTGCTTGAGGTTCCACGCGGCGGGCGACGTCATCGTCGGCGAAGGGAATGCTGAAGTAGACCCGGACCCAAGCCTCTCGCTGCAGACGTGTGAGCACATCGAGATCCCGCTGCACAAGAACGCCTTTGGTAATGATCGCGACAGGATTGCGGTAGTCGGCGCAGACCTCGAGACAGGCGCGCGTCAATTCCAGCGAGGCTTCAATCGGCTGATAACAATCGGTGTTGCCGGAGAAAACGATCAACTCGCCTTTCCAGGATGGTTTGTCGAACGCTTGCCTCAAGAGCCTGGCGGCGTGGCGTTTCACCACAATCTTGGATTCGAAGTCAGTCCCCGCCCCGAAGCCCCAGTACTCGTGGGTGGGTCTGGCGTAACAATAGGCACAGGCGTGGAAGCAGCCACGATAGGGATTCACGCTCCAGCGGAACGACAGGTCTGGACTGTCATTCCTGCTGAGAATGTCCCTGCTCGCATCGTCGTACATTTGGAGCCGGACATCAGGCGCCGGCTCCAGCAAATCACGGTGTCTCGACTCGTAGGGATTCGGCGGATTGGAAATCGGACGCATGACGTCATCGTCTCTCCTCCCCACCAACGCTGTCAACCCGCGCCAGCGCTCCATTCATTGACCTCAACCGAACCTCGATGTTAGATTCCAGCCGCTCCTCAGGGACCTTGTCTATGTACGATTTGCGCCTCCTTCGCGAGAGTCTCGATCGTATCCGCGACCAGCTCGGCGGCCGCGGTCACGACGTGCACTGGGATGCGTTGCGCAAACTGCTGGATGAACGGCGCGCTCTGACCATGCAGGCGGAAGAACTCCGGGCGGATTTGAACAAAGGCTCCGAGGAGGTCGCGCGGTTGAAACGGCAGAAACAGCCCGCCGATGAAGCCGTGGCGGCCATGAAACGGGTCGGCGAGCGGATTGCAGACTGCGAAGGAGCGCTGCGGGCGACCGAAGAGAGCTTGAACGGCATCGCGCTCCGCATCCCGAACCTTCCCCATGCCTCGGTGCCCATAGGACAAACCGCCGACGAAAACCTCGAGGTGCGTCGCTGGGGCCAACCACCGGCATTGGCTGCTCCGAAAAGCCATTGGGACATCGGAGAGCAGCTCGGCATTTTGGACTTCGACCGTGCGGCAAAGATTGCCGGCGCCCGCTTCGCCGTGCTGTCCGGAGCAGGGGCGCGGCTCGAACGGGCGTTGATTAATTTCATGCTGGATCTGCAGACAGCGGAACATGGGTATCGAGAGGTCTTACCCCCTTTCATGGTGAATCGCGCGGCTATGACGGGCACCGGTCAGTTGCCCAAATTTGAAGAAGACCTGTTTCGCCTGCGGGATGAGGATTATTTTCTGATTCCGACAGCGGAAGTTCCCGTGACGAACCTGCACCGCGAGGAGATCCTGAGCGAGGGGGCGTTACCGATCAGGTATGCCGCCTACACCCCCTGCTTTCGCCGTGAAGCCGGTTCGTATGGGAAGGACACTCGAGGATTGATTCGCTTGCACCAATTCAACAAGGTTGAGTTGGTGGCGTTTACCCACCCCTCGCACTCCTATGAGGAATTGGAGCGGCTCACCAGTCACGCCGAAGTTGTCCTGCAGCGTCTGGGACTTCATCACCGGGTAATGACGCTCTGCACCGGCGACATGGGATTCGCCGCCGCCAAAACGTATGACCTCGAAGTCTGGCTGCCCTCGCAGAACCAGTTCAGAGAAATCTCGTCATGCAGCAATTTCGAAGCGTTTCAGGCCAGGCGTGCCGGCATCCGCTTTAAAGGCACGGGCGGGAAAAAAGATTCCAAAACGGATTTCGTGCACACGCTGAACGGCTCAGGCCTTGCCGTTGGGCGCACCCTTGTCGCAATTCTGGAAAATTATCAAGAGCCGGACGGCTCAGTGGTAATTCCGTCGGCCCTGCGACAGTATATGGGAGGCCTGGAACGAATCACGAAAGACAACAAGTAGGATTTCTGTGAGGAGACCCGAGCTATCGATGTGTAAACGCATGAGACGCTGATTAGCCGCGCATGTCATTCGTTTGCCGGCTGGCTCAAGCTTCCGGACGTGCACCCGGTCTTATTGGTGAGCCAATTCAGGAATTCATCCCACAGGCTCGTGATGCACCGCTGCAGGTACAGTCGATACAACGGCACTGAGCCTGTTGTGGCAGCAGTACTCACGTAACAACATGTTCCTTCGGAACGATAGTCATCGGTCGAAAGCGCGCGCGCGCGCTCCGACGATGACGTTGTATAGAAATGATCCCCTGTGGAGTATCGATAAAGTCGGTACAGAGGCACCAAATTTGCGGCTTTGGCCTGTGCAGCGTAGCAACAGATTCCCTGACTTCGGTATCGAGCACTCTCAAGAGCCTTGTCGCGCTCAAATAATGACGTCGTATAGAAATGATCGCTCGTATCAGGATTATGGAGGCGATAGATCGGTGTGGTCTGTACTGTTTTAGCGATATAACAACACGTGCCTTCGTCACGATAGCCAGCCTTCGCAACAGCCCTATCTCGCTCCGCGAGAGAAGCGGTGTACAAATGAGCTCCCGACGTGGCATGGAAGAGCCTGTATAGCGCCTCTGATTCAGCGGTGCCAGCCTCCTGAAGATAGCAACAGATGCCTTCATCCCTGAATCCCAATTTGGCAGTCGCACGATCGCGTTCTGTGACTGAAGTCGTATAAAAATGCTGGCCGGACTGCGCGTTGTATAGACGATACAATGGAACCCTTCCTCCAGAAGCGACCGCCCAGACATAACAACAGACTTGTTCGTCCTTGTAACCGGTATCCGCTATTGCGCTGTCTCGCTCGGCTAACGACGTGGTAAGCAAGTAATCCCCGTTCCTCGAAAGGTACAGCCGATATAAGGGAACCGTCGCAGTGGGGAGGGTATAGCAGCAAACTCCCTCATCTTTGTACCCGGATCGGATCGCAACATCGCGCTCCTCTTCTGACATCGTATAAAAATGATCTTCCAAAATGGTGGTTGTGACACGACTGAAGTTGGCCACCAAAACAATTACGCCGGCAAGAGCAGCCGTCGCAATGAGAATCCTTACCATTTTTTCATTACTCATAGTTGGCGGGTATGGGCGCTGCCTGCTCGCACTTGCGCTAGGCAGAACAAATGTCGCAGCCTCAGGAACCGTAGCATTAGCATCACACTCGATATATACTCATATCTCCTTCGTTGACCGTCACATCTCGCACGACTTAAGGTGTCAATTGCATTTTCCTTGTCCGTTGAGAAGAATACGATCGGAGGGGTGACGGAGTGGCCGAACGTGCCGGTCTTGAAAACCGGAGACCTCGCAAGGGGTCCGCGAGTTCAAATCTCGCCCCCTCCGCCATATTTTCTGCAGTAATCTCGGGTTCTTCGCAAGGAACTGTGGCTTGCAGAGCTTCCGCTTCAAAGGGCCGCCACAATCACCACAAGCAGAAAAAGTCGTTCATAGCCTCAGAGGCCTGCCAATCCGCGATTCGCGTACAGTTACTCACGTCGCTTGACATAACGGTATAACACGTCTGCTACTGCACGATGCCCCACAGGATTAAAGTGCATGGGGTCATTGAACAAGTAGAGCGATTTTGAGGACGCTCGGTTCTCCCTCAGATATTCCGTAAGTTCATCATAAAGATCGTATGTTGTTACTCCTGCCAGACGCCCAGCTTCTTTTATAATTTTCTGAGGCTCAAGTGCCTCCAGAGAATCGGCTCGTAGCTGATACTCATAGGGGAACACGACAAGCACTAGGGCTGTCGGACCTGACACTAACCGTTTAAGTTCCATGAACTGAGCGGTGAGCAATTCAATCGTGTTCGGATTCTCGTAATACGATCTATCGGCAGAAAAATAGTCGCGTGCGGTATCAGCGGAA
>DASTQE010000191.1:0-3019 GCA_035761895.1 Nitrospira sp.
GCGCGCCAAGACGCGCCCTTTTCCCAGGCGACGATGGCGAGACGCACTCTTCGAAGGTCCGTTCCAATCATCCTTCCAAGCTTGCTTGTACGACTTCCCTCAGGGTGGGCTAGGTTGCTTCCAACTGCGCGCTTCAACGAGCACCGCCTATCTAAAAATACGATTGGTCTGGTGTGCGCGTTGGGCGAGCAAAGGAAGCTGCCTAGCCTACCCATTCACTATTTGCGGAGCCAAGCAGCTATAGGGCCATGCGGTTTCATCCATCGCTGAGCAAAGGCGACCAACTGCCTGCTACTTCCCTTTCTGGTGTGCCGCCTTCCGCGAGCACAAGGACTGACCAGGCTGATCCTCCCAATCTGGTTTTTGGCTTCGCTATCTCTTCCCCATCTTTGCCAATTCTGCAAAATAATGCGCGAAGGCCTTCATCCCCCCTGAGGCCTGGCCCCAATCGAAATACTCGTTGGGCGCGTGATAGCCGTGCTCGGGAAGACTTAAACCAAGAAATAGAATGGGCACGTGCCAGGCCCTCTGCATAGTCACGACCGCTCCGATCGATCCACCTTCTCGAATAAATGCCGGCTCCTTACCGAAGCCCGCCTTCGCCGCCCGCTTTATGCATTCCACGTAAGGGCCCTCGAAACTGCCCTTGAAGGGGTGGAGCATGCCCTCCGGTATCACCTTCACATCTGAATTCAGTTTCGACACATATTTCTTGAACATGGCAAATACTTTTTCGGGAGTCTGATTGGGGACGAGCCGCATGCTTATTTTTAGCTCGCCGCCACCCGGAACGACCGTCTTGACTCCAGGGCCGTGGTAGCCTCCGGTCAAGCCATGGATCTCAAACGTCGGCGCAGCCCAGATACGACGCGTTACTTCCGCGGGATCATCTGTCCTGAGTGAGTGGAAGCCGTAAGCCTGCTTGAAGCGCTTGACCTGAAAACCCGACTTGAGAAAACTCCTGATCTCCTCCTTTGTCGGCTGTACGACATCCTTGTAGAAACCCGGAATCTTTACCTCGCCGGTTTTCGCATTCACGCAGGCCTGGGCGACGTCCATCAGTTCGGCGAGGGGATTTCGCGCCGCGCCGCCTGTGACTCCGGAATGGGCATCTTTGCTGCCTGTTCGCAACGTCAACCTGGCGCCGATCAGGCCTCGCAAGCCATAGGGCATGGCCGGCTGTCCCTTGGCGATCCAGATGGTATCGGAAACAACTACGGAATCGGGACGGGGAATTTCAGCTCGCTTTGCTAAGCCTGCGGCAAAATGCGGACTGCCGATTTCTTCTTCGAGTTCCCAGAGGAAGCGGATGTTGATCGGCAGATTCTGCTCAATGGCGAAGCGAGCCCCGAGTAGAGCGGCAAGCGCCGGTCCCTTATCATCGGTGGCGCCACGGCCGCGATACATTCCGCCTTCGTTCTTGAAAGCGAATGGCTCTTGCTTCCATTCAGGCTCCTGAGCCGGTTGAACGTCCAGATGATTGTAGATCGTCACAGTGGGGTATTGGACACCTGCCGTCCACCCGCCGGACACGACCGGATAGCCGCCGGTCTCGACGATCCGCGATTCTGCCCCCATCCCGGTCAACACTTCCACCGCCAGGTCCGCCATGCGCCGCATGTCGCTCGCCTTCGAAGGGTCCATGCTGATCGACGGTATTTCCACCATCCGGCCCAAGAGGTCTTCAAATTGTGCTCGACGTTCGACGATATAGGTGTCCAGTTGCTGTTGAATCGTCATGAAATCCTCCTGGCTCGAGCTGGCGGATTATAGCGAGAGACTTGGCGCTGCGAAAGGTTATGGTTACATCGTCCGGAACGGTGAAGAAATGCTAGAATCGCCCCCGATGCGCCGACGACCCTTTCGCGTGCTCCGGTTGCATGTCCTTTTGACCGGTCTCGGGTTCTTGCTGCTTTCGCGCGCATTGGCGGCCGAACCCATCGCGATTCGTGACATCCTCGATGAACCGGCGCGCTACCATCTGAAGCAAGTAGCGCTATCAGGAACCGTCCGGAACGTCCAGCCGCTTGACCCGTACAAGTTGCCGGCCGGAACCACCTGCTATGGCGCCTATCTCTTCTATCTCGAAGACGAAACGGCCTCGATCAACGTGGCGGTGTTCGGGATCTGCGGTTTTCCGACCGTGAAGGATCCCGATGTCGAGGATGGCGCCCGCATTGAGCTCCTCGCGACCATTCAGGCGCCGAGCCATGGCGGCTACTACTTGAGCTTCCAGGGTCTCAAAGTTGTCGGCGAACGTGAAGGCGTTGTGCAGGCTGTGGCCGATCGCATTACGCCGCTCGCCGAGTAGATGATCCCCACGCACCGGAGTCCAGTATGTCGTCAAGTGCGAAACGCTCTTGGATAATCCGTAGGGCCCTTTTCCTCTGTTTCGTCCTTGTGGGACTCGGCGGCTGCGCGAGCAGTCAGGGTCTTTCCCGTGACTCTCTCCATGACGTGATCCTGCAGGAAGAATCTCGTTTTCTCGACACACCGCCGGCAGCCGCCATTCCAGCGCCGCGCAGCACACCAACGCTCGGACTCTATTTCAAACCGACGGGGTTCCTGCATCGTGAATTTGAATGGACGGGCCGCGACCGCGATGCGGCACTGGCCTGGTCTCAAGGGCTACCGCTTGGGGGAGGGCGGAGCGCCGGCTTTCTGACGCTCTCCTCACTGAGACACCACACCCTGACGGAACTCCGGGCCACTGCTGCGCGCTATGGCGTCGATTGGGTGTTGATTTTTGACGGGGCTGCCGCCGTCGACCGCTATAACAATTACAAAGCGCCCTTCCTGTATTGGACAATCGTGGGCGCCTACCTGGCAGACGGCACTCAGAGCGATGCGCTCTGCGCGTTGAAAGCGACGTTATGGGACGTCAAGTCAGGAGCCCGGCTGTTTGAAGAACAGGCGGAAGCCGAGACCAAGGCCGTGGGCCCTGCCGCATTAGTGGATGACAAAGATCAAGTCGAGCGGGCGAGAACGATGGCCATGAACGTCTTGCTCGAACGGCTGA
>DASTQE010000192.1:0-3598 GCA_035761895.1 Nitrospira sp.
AAGAGGCGACGGGCGGCGCCGGGTTCACATCCGGTCTGTGGGATGTCGTCATCGTTGGGGGCGGCCTGGCGGGTTTGTCAGCGGCTATCTACCTTGGGCGAAGCCAGAGGCGGGTGCTGCTTGTCGACGCCGGTGAGAGCATGGCCCGGTGGGAGCCCATCGTCGACAACTATCTCGGCTTTCCCGAAGGTCTGAGCGGGGAGGCGCTGTTGGACCGCGGGCGTGCGCAGGTCCGTAAGTTCGGCGTGCCCGCCGCCCATGACAGGATCAAGGGCATCAGGCGCGAGGGCGACGCATTCCTGCTCGAGGGCACCGAACGGTACCGGAGCGCGCGTGTCTTGTTGGCGACGGGTCTCACCCATCTTCTGCCCGAAATCCCGGGCGCCGACGTCTGCCTGGGACACACTGTGCTCTTCTGCAAGGACTGCGACGCCTTTCGGGTGCGGGGGAAGCGGATTGCGATTTACGGCCGGCGCAATGAGGCCGCGCGGTATGCGCTGGCAATGCTGGCGTTCTCGCCCGTGGTCACCGTTGTGACCGATGGACGCGCACCACTCTGGGACCCACGATGGCAGGAAGCCCTACAAGAGTACAGGGTGCCTGTTCGCAGGGAACCCGTGAAGGAGTTTTCGCAGCGCGACGGGCGGCTGGAGGCGGTCGTGTTCCAAGACGGCCAGACCTGCGAGGCGGAGGCGATGTTTACGACGAGGGGCGACGTCTACCATACGGCATTGGCCGAGGAATTGGGCGCGGCGGAGGACGAGGAAGGCCAGCTTGTGGTGGATAGCGACATGCGCACGTCGGTGCCTGGGCTGTATGCGGCTGGCTGCGTCACTCCGGCTAACTGTCAAATGATCATCGCGGCGGGGCAAGGGGCCACTGCAGCGCAAGCCATCGATCGCGATCTCTTCGATGAAAGCCTGCGCCGGCACCGGTTGCCCCGTGTTGAGGTGCAAGGAGCGTTCAGTTGACATGGAAGCTGTCACGGTAAAGGAATCCGGAAGTCTACGGGTCGCGGCGATCGGAGACTTGCACTGTCCGCGCACTTCGCTGGAGGAGTTGCGAGAACTGTTTCATGATCTTGGAAGCGAGGCAGATGTCTTGCTGCTGTGCGGCGATCTGACGGATTACGGAAAGCCAGACGAAGCGCGGGTATTGGCCGAGCAATTGAGTCATGTCAGGCCGATGCCGGTGCTTGCCGTTTTGGGAAACCACGAATTCGAATGCGGCAAACAGGATGAGATTACCCGGATTCTGACCGACGGAGGCGTGATGGTGCTGGACGGGACCGCTGTGGAAGTGCTGGGCGTGGGATTCGCCGGTGTCAAAGGGTTTTGCGGCGGCTTCGGCGCACGTGCACTTCAACCATGGGGTGAAGCTGTGCTCAAGCAGTTTGCACGTGAGTCGGTCGAGGAAACCGTGAAGTTGGAATCAGCTCTGGCCAAGCTGCGAACACCCTCCAAGGTTGTGCTCATGCATTACGCACCGATTGTCGATACGGTTCGCGGAGAGCCGGCGGAGATTTTCGCGTTTCTGGGTTCAAGCCGGCTGGAAGAGCCGATCAACCGCTATGAAGTGACGGCGCTGTTTCACGGCCACGCACATAACGGCAGTCCAGACGGCAGAACGATGGCCGGGACGCCTGTCTACAACGTCGCCTTGCCTCTCCTGTACAAGCAGTTTCCCGGTCGGCGGGCCATTCGGTTTGTCGAGATTCCGTCGGCGGCAGCGTCGGTCGTCGCGTCCTGACCAAGCCCGGAAAAGGGACTGTTGATGCCTCAAAACGCTCATGAGCTACCTCAACAATGCGATGCAACCCTGCAATCGACCGGGCTCCCGGAGGATCCGGCACACGATGTCTATCGGGAAGCGTTGTTGTGTCTCATGAAGGGCAAAGTTCCGTTCCTTGTCGGCGGCACCTTTGCCCTGGAAAGCTATACAGGGGTGGCCCGACGGACCAAGGACTTGGATCTCTTCGTCAATCCGGCCGATCGTCTGCGGCTCATGCAGCGACTGTCGGACGCTGGCTTCCGTACGGAATGGCGATTTCCTCACTGGCTTGGAAAGGCGTACAAGGACGATCGGAGCATCGACATCATCTACAGTTCCGGCAATGGCCTCTGCACCGTGGATGAAGCCTGGTTCCGATACGCCTTACCGGCGGAGGTGTTGGGGGTCTCCGTTCGGGTCGTGCCCGCCGAGGAAATGCTCTGGTCCAAAGCGTTTGTGATGGAGCGCAATCGCTACGACGGCGGCGACATCGCCCATCTGCTCCGGGCGCGCGCTCAAACTATGGATTGGGCGCGGCTGCTGTTTCGTTTCGGCGCGCACTGGCGGGTCCTCTTCAGTCATGTGATCTTGTTTGGTTTTATCTTCCCGGAACAGCGGCTGCGGATTCCCGACTGGTTCATGCATGAGATGGTGCGGCGGCTCAAACTGGAGATGCAGTGCCTGCCGGCGGACCGCCATGTCTGCCAGGGGACATTGCTGTCGTGGTCGCAGTACCTTGGCGATCTCGAGCAGGGGGAGTACCAGGATGCGCGTCATGCGCCGTGGGGAAAACTTATGTCGGAAGATACTCAGCACATGACAGACGTGCTTTTGCGGGAAGAGTGGGAAGGTGAAGAACATTAAGTCCCATTGTGCGTGAGCGATGCTGCTGCTGAGGAAGGTCGTGCGCCAATGATCGTGGTCGAAGAAGGGGTGCTGCCGTGCAACCGACCGTAAGGCTCGGCCGCATTGCCGGTATCGAGATCGGCATCCATTATACGTGGCTTCTGATTGCCGTGCTGATCACGGGATCGTTTGTCGGCTACTTGTCCGACACCCATCCCCTCTGGCCGGCAAGGACAATATGGTCAGCCGCGATCGTCATCAGCGCCTTGTTTTTTGGGTCCGTGCTGCTGCACGAGATGGCCCATGCGTTGGTCGCGCGAGCCTACGGCATGCGGGTGCGGACGATCACGCTGTTCGCGCTGGGCGGCGTCACGCGAATCGAAAAGCAGGCGGCCAAGCCCGCTGCGGAGTTGTGGATGGGGTTGGCCGGGCCTCTGATGAGCGCCTCCCTCGGCATGCTCTGCGGATGGGCTGGGGCCTGGTGGGGACGCGGCTCGAGCATGACGACTCTTCACCCGCCTGCAGCCATTCTTCTGTCGTTGAGTTCCTTGAATCTCATGCTGGCCATGTTCAATTTGATTCCGGGATTTCCTCTGGACGGAGGACGGATTCTGCGCGCGTGCGTATGGTGGATGGGAGGAGATGAGAATCGTGCGACCAGAATCTCGTCGCGGGTTGGACAAGGAGTCGCACTGGCGATGTTCGGTCTGGGCTTGTGGGAGTTTCTCTCTGCAGAAAGTCTGAGCGGCATTTGGCTCAGTTTGTTGGGGTGGTTCCTGCTGGACGCTGCGACCGCGAGCTATTTGCAAGCCGAGGCCCTCACCGGTCTGGCAGACATACGGGTGGGGGACCTCATGTCGCACGAATGCGTGTCTGTTCCCGCCGATCTGTCTGTGCAGCGGTTTGCCGATGAGCACGTGCTTCAGACGGGACGGCGCTGTTATGCCGTTGAGGATCGCGGCATGATCGTCGGAATGATCAC
>DASTQE010000193.1:0-2336 GCA_035761895.1 Nitrospira sp.
ACGGAAGGATTGGAAGGGGACCGCCAGCGGAATCTCAAGGTACACGGCGGACCGGATCGTGCGGTGTGTCTCTTCTCGGTGGAATTGATCGAACGCATGCAGGACGAGGGACATTCCATCGATGCCGGTTCATCCGGCGAGAATCTGACGCTCGCAGGGCTGACGTGGGACACACTCGAGCCGGGCGCCAGGTTGAAGATCGGTCCCGACGTCCTACTTGAAGTCGCCAGCTACTGTGCGCCGTGCGAATGGAACGCACGCTGGTTCCGCGACGGAGATATCACGCGAATCAGTCAGCGCACCAATCCGGGCTGGAGCCGGCTCTACGCCAGAGTGCTTTGCACCGGCGTTGTACGGCCCGGGGATCACGTGGTAATCGAGCATGGATCGCGTCCCTGAACCAGAACTCATGGAAGATCCTGAGCAAGCGGCAACCTACGCTGCTGCCGACTTCTCCCAGGAAAACCAAGGGTTCTTGGACCGCTTCGAGGAATACTTCCCTGGGTTTTCAGGCGGCCGTGTGCTGGACGTCGGATGCGGTCCGGCCGATATTCCGATTCGTTTCGCCAGACGCTATCCTGCCTGTCATCTGACCGCCATAGACGGGTCCCAGGCGATGATCAATCTGGCACAGCAGGCAGTGAGCCACGCCGGCCTGAGCGATCGCATCACCGTGCGGTGCGAGCGGTTCGAAGCGGTGTCCGGGGCGAACGTCTTCGACGCCGTGCTGTCCAACAGCCTGGTTCATCATCTGCCTAATCCCCTGCACTTCTGGAACAAGCTCCGTCAACTGGTAAAGCCCGGGTCACCGGTGCTGGTCATGGATTTGCTCCGGCCGGATTCGCCCGAAGAGGCTCAGGCGATCGTCGACCGATACGCAGCGGGAGCGCCGGCCATTCTGCGGCGGGATTTTTTCAATTCGCTCATGGCCGCCTTCACCGAAGACGAGATCACCACGCAACTGGCCCGCATGAATTTGACGCGACTGCTGATCGACGTGATTGATGATCGCCACTGGGTGGTGGGCGGAACCATTTATTGAAATCGAAAACGATTGTGTTCTCATCTACCCAACCCCGTCGCGCTGGTGCGCATCCTTACCCGGGCAGCGTTCTCAGTCGTATGTCTCGCTTAAAGGATTTCCTGCGGCCTTGCCCTCGGAAGGGCGGGTCCAGGGCAAACGATTGCGAAGCAATCGAGGGCTTGGACGGGTGGATAATGCACGCCGGGGTCCGGTGGGTGGGGAGGATGATCGTTTTGACCATCCCTATGGTGGTAATCATTCTCGTGTGTGATGCGACAGTCTCTCAGGCGCAACTTGACCGGCTCAGACAATCCAAGTCATTCACGACGACGCCCCCGGCGGAAACGCCGATGGTCGAAATCCCTGCCGGGGAATTTGTGATGGGCTCGGACGGCACTCAAGCGCTGGAAGATGAGCGCCCATCCCATCGGGTGTGGCTCGATGCATTCTCCATCGATCTGCACGAAGTGACGACAGCACAGTATGCGGCATTTCTTGCCACTGGGAGGCGCGCCGCCCCATGGCAGTGGGAGACGGTGGATTTGGTCCGGCACGGCGATCGCCCAGTGATCGGCGTGGATTGGCGTGACGCCGAGACGTTCTGCTCCTGGAGCGGCAAGCGACTTCCCACAGAAGCTGAATGGGAAAAAGCGGCGAGAGGGACGGATGGGCGTTTGTATCCCTGGGGCAATCAGGTTCCGACTAGCGAGTTGGCGAATTTTGCACTGGGCGCGCGCTTCAGCTACAACCAGGTCCTGCTGCCCGTGCGCTCGCACGAACGAGGCACAAGTCCCTATGGACTGTATCACATGGCCGGCAATGCCTATGAATGGGTGCAGGACTGGTATGCGACCAACTACTACGAAAGCTCCCCGGCGAAAAATCCGCCGGGGCCATCCCATGGCCAGTTCAAAGTGCTCCGCGGCGGATCCTGGTCGGATCTGCCCAAGTATCTATTGACGTACGGACGCTTCAAGCTGCCGCCTGAGACGAAGAACAGTTATACGGGGTTTCGCTGCGCCAAATAGTCAGAAGTGATGAGTGACGGGTGGCGAGTGATGAGCAGGGACCTCTTCCTCAACTCATCACACATCACTGTTCACAAGAGATTAGTAGATGCTCTTGCTGACTTCGGACGACAGGGCGCTCTCGTTACCCGAGTCATCGAAGGCGGAAATGGCGAAATAATACGTCTGGCCTATTGGGAGGCCAGTGATCCCATAGCTGTCGGTGCGGCCTATGACGATCGGCGAGCCGGGATAGGTATAGAGGCCTGGCGCTGTCCCCACATAGACTTTGTATCCTGCCAGAT
>DASTQE010000194.1:0-2166 GCA_035761895.1 Nitrospira sp.
CTCGAAGAGCAAACGCTCACGGTCGACACGGCCCTCCGGATGATGGGGCTGACCAAAAATTTTGCGCGGTTGGTCTTGTTTTGCGCCCACGGAAGCACCTCCGATAACAATCCGTACGAGTCGGCGCTCGATTGCGGCGCTTGCGGCGGCAACGAAGGCAAGCCCAATGCCCGTGTGCTTGCCATGATGGCGAACAACCCACAAGTACGGAGACGACTCGCCAAGAACGGGATCGAGATCCCGTCCGATACTCATTTCATCGCCGGCCAGATGGACACGACCACCGATGCCGTGCAGCTGTTCGACCTGGAGGACGTTCCCCCGACGCATCGAGCCGACCTGTCCCGTTTGCAGGAGGACCTCGCGGAAGCGGGGGAACTGACCAGCCAGGAACGCTGCGCTCGACTGCCGGATGTTCAACACCCGATTGCCGGTAATAAGGCAAAAGCGCATGTCCGCACGCGCAGCACTGATTGGAGCCAGGTGAGGCCGGAATGGGGCCTGTCAGGAAATGCCGCCTTCATCATCGCCCGACGTGAACTGACGAAGGGACTCGATTTAGGCGGGCGGGTCTTCCTCCATTCGTACGACTATCGGGAGGATCCGACGAACCGTTTGCTGGAAGTGCTGCTGACCGCCCCTCAGGTGGTCGCGCAGTGGATCAACATGGAGCACTATTTTTCCACCACGGATAACGAAGTGTATGGAAGCGGAAGCAAGGTCTATCACAATGTCGTAGGGCGGTTGGGCATCATGTCCGGCCCCTGGAGCGATCTCCGTCTGGGTTTGGCCAGGCAGACGGTGATGAACGGGGAGGTTCCCTATCACGAGCCGATGCGGCTGCTCACTATCATCGAAGCCCCCCGCGAGCGGATCGACAAGCTCATCGGCCGGCATGAGGTCTTACAACATTACTACCACAATCAATGGGTGCACCTCATCGCCTTCGAACCTGAAGACGGGGTATGGTATCGATATCATCCGAAGGGAATGTGGAACGTGATCCCGTAATCTGTCGATGCAAGACGTGCGCAACGTCTTGAATGGGTGGAAAGGAGTCTGTGAATGGGTCTGACATTACATCCGATGAAAGAAATTCGCGTGATCGTAGCGGGCGAGCACCGCGCCTTCGTGACCGATCTGCTGGACCGCGTGAATGCCACGGGGTACACGATTATTGGCAATGTGTCCGGCAAGGGTCATCACGGTGTCCGCGAGGCGCATTTCATGTTCAGCGAACAGGAAAGCCTCGAGATGATCATGACCGTCGTGCCCGAGGAAAAGGTCGAGCCGATCCTGGCAGGCCTGCGACCGCTGTTTGAACGGCATTCCGGGGTAATGTTCGTCGCGGACGTGGCCGTGAGCCGCCAGGATTACTTCGCGAAGAAGGGCAAACAGGCCTGAGCGCGGATTCGTCTCGCGCGCCGCCGCCCTTGTCATCACGACGGGAAGTTGTCTACAATGGGCGCCTTATCGCTGGCTCGAGAGGTATGTCGTGAAGGGGCTTCGCTTCGAACGCATCGGTCAGGACCGCTACTATAATGTGGTGTTTCATCTCGGCGGCACCTATGTGCCCGTGAGCGACGAAACCATTGAGGAGCTCAAAGCGCAGAGTTTGCTTCCTGCCGAGCGATTCCTGGATCTCTTGATCGATCGTGTCGGCTATTCCTCCTATCTGAAAGATCAGATCCGCAAAGAACTGAAGAGTTCGGGCGATCCGGTGACGCAGATTACGGTCCTCCAGGGCGCCATCCGCGAACTCTAGCAGGCGTTGAAAAACGCCGTCGGCTTCGTTCTCGCATCACTCAAAGGCTCAACGTACCAGATAACGTACGCCTCGCCTTCTCGTTCGCTGCGGCCTTGTTGGCTCAGCTTTTTGGCCACCGTGCGTGGCCAGCTCTCCAAGGGTGGCCTGGATCGGTCCCATCGTGCGCGCGTGAACGAGCACCTCCCTTAATTCGCAAATCCGATTGCTCTTGTGTGCCGCATTCCGCGAGCACAGGGACCGACCAGGTCGCCCGCCTCACGTATCCCACGTCCCCCCTTCTTTGTAGAGATTGTTCATGATTTCGTTTTTCCGTTGGGGGTCCTGCTCGTACTTGATGGCTTTGGTGTAGTTCTCGATCGCCAATTGGACTTTTCCGCGGCTTGCATAGCACTTGGCCA
>DASTQE010000195.1:0-13005 GCA_035761895.1 Nitrospira sp.
GTCGAAGAGACGTACCGGGTGCTCAAGCCGGGGGGGCTGGCGGTGCTGTATTTCGCACGGCGGTACCGTTGGTCCTTCGATCGCTCCTCCCGGCTCTTGTACGGCCTGGACCGGCTGCTCGAACCGCTGCTTCTGTGGAAGGGATATGAGGAATTGCCTGCACCAGTGAACAGCACGAATCTCAGGGTCTCGCTTCGACAGGCGACGTTGCTGGCGCGCGCGATCGGCTTCCAGGTGGTGCGTACATTGGTGTCGCACCGCAGAGTGCCCGATGGAGCGGCCCTTTACGGGGGGCAACATGGGCTCCTGCTGAAGAAACCCAGTTGAGGCCGCCGAACCATGATGACCTATCACACGGACTTTCGATACACCGACCGCAAGACGAAGGCCGAGTATGTCTGGCTCAAGTACCGGCCCGTTCTTCAGGGGCGGATCCTCGATGTCGGTGCTGATGCCTGCCATCTGAAGCAGCACCTGTCTCCTGAGACCGATTATTGCGGTATCGGGTTCGGCGAGGCCGTCGACCGTGTCGTCGACCTCGAACGGGAGCTGATCCCGTTTCCGAGCGAATCGTTCGACTGCGTGCTGTGTCTGGACGTGCTCGAGCACATTGAAAATATCCACGCGGTCTTTGACGACGTCTGCCGGGTGACCAGACGATTTGCCGTCATCTCCCTTCCCAACGCCTGGCTCGATTTCTACAACATGCTCCGTCACGGAGACTATCGGCCCGGACAGCCGATGAAGTTCTATGGGTTGCCGCTCGAGCCTCCGGCTGACCGCCATAAGTGGTTTTTTTCCGCCGACGAAGCAAGGGCGTTCATTGCCTATCGTGCGCCGATCAATAAGATGCGGATCGTCCAGATGGACCATGAAGCCTGGGGCATCGAGGGGCACGGATTCAAGGGGATGGTGCGCGCATGGGCCAGGAATTTTCTTTTCCGGCCGTCTCTTCGTGTCGACAATCTCTATGCCGGAACGTTGTGGGTCGTCTTGGAGAAGGAGTCGCATGGGTGACCGGCTGGCCAATGTGCGACTGGTCCTGTTCTTTACCCGCGGTCTGTCTCTCCGGGTCTGGGACGAGATCGGGATCCTGGACCGTGAGGCGGCACTCTATCGGCGATTGGCATCAGCGCTCCGTCGAATCACATTGGTGACCTACGGCGATCGCGATCAGATCTACGAAAGCCGGTTGGGTGGAATTCGAGTGCAGTCCAATCGCTGGCGCATGTCCGCCCGCCTCTATGAGCGGTATCTGACAACAACCCTACCATGGTCCTGGTGGGGACCGGTGGTGGTAAAAAGTAATCAGATGCAGGGAGCCGATGCCGCGTTGGCGGCGGCCCGGCTGAGCAAAAAGCCATTCATCGCACGGTGCGGCTACCTCCCGTCCGACAACATGGAAAGGGCCCATGGCAACGATTCACCGCAGGCGAAGAGCGCGCAGACACTCGAGCAGCATGTGTTCTCGGGAGCCGATCGCATCGTCGTCACGACGACGGCGATTCGCCACAAGATTCTCCATCGTTACCAGCTACGGCCGGACCGTGTGCGTATTATTCCGAATTATGTCGATATCGAGCTGTTCGCTCCCACTCCGTGCGAAGATCGTCGGCCGAATCGAGTGCTCTATGTCGGCCGACTGGAGGAAGAAAAGAACCCTCGCGCGCTGCTCGACGCCGTTGAGGGATTGGATGTGGAACTCGTGATGGTGGGGCAAGGATCGCTCGGGGAGACATTGGTACGGGAAGCCGCCGAGCGGCGCCTGTCCGTCACGTTCCTGGGCAACATACCGAACCGTGAGCTGCCCCGGCTCTACAACAGTTCGGCGGCTTTCGTCATGCCGTCGTTCATCGAAGGGCATCCCAAGGCGTTGCTCGAAGCCATGGCCTGCGGCCGGCCGGTGATCGGGACGAATGTGCCGGGAATCCGTGAACTGATCACCGATCGCGTCACCGGTAGGCTCTGCGAGCCGCATCCGGACAGCTTGAGGGCGGCAGTCCGTGACGTGCTGAACAACGAGTCTCTCTGCGTTCACATGGGCGCCGCCGCACGCGCTTACGTGGCGGAGCGGTTCTCGCTCGACCGAGTGGTGCAGATGGAAGCGGCGTTGCTCGAGGAGCTTGCAGGCGACGCTCAGACGGCAGGGACATTGACGCACGGAGCCGAATCACCGTTGGCCCGCCCGGAGGAGAGCCGGAGATGGCGTTGAGGAAGGGATTCGGCGGATGGCTGTCGCGAATGCTTGCCTATGGCACTGATTGGCTCTGTCTGCCTCATCTCGAGACATTCATCGTGGAGATCGTCACGAGAAGAATCCGCACGCTTCCTGCCGACGAAGCGTTGCGTTCTCTCTTTCGGCTCCAGGCGGCGTTCTATCCCGTGGTCGGCCGCAAGGCAGTGGAATACGGGGGCGGCACCCACACCAAACACAGGCACACGCGCTACCACGATTTCTTCACCAGCCGGGTGCGGCGTGAAGAACGGGTTTTGGACGTCGGTTGCGGGATCGGCGCTGTAGCCTATGATCTCGCGGAGCGATCGGGCGCCTGGGTCGTGGGCGTGGACCTCAGCCCCGAGAACATCGAGACGGCGCGCCACCGGTACCGACATCCGCGCGTGGAATACCGCGTGGAGGATGGCCTTCGCGGCAGCCAGGAGGGCCGGTTCGACGTGGTCGTCCTTTCGAATATTCTCGAGCACCTGCCTGAACGACCTGCCTTCCTTCGGCGGATCCAGCACGCCGTCCAGCCGTCCCGAATGCTGATCCGCGTGCCCTTGTTCGAGCGGGATTGGCAGGTGCCGCTGAAGCGTGAACTCGGGGTGGAGTGGCGGCTCGACCAGACCCACGAAACGGAATACACGCTCGAATCCTTCGCCGACGAAATCACCAACGCAGGTTGCCGGATTGTCCACCAGGAAGTCCGCTGGGGCGAAATCTGGGCCGAGGTCCGTGCGGCATGAATCCCGTCGTCTCCGTCGTCATGTCCGTCTACAACGGCGGACCGTTCCTGACCGAGGCGATCGGGAGCATCTTGAGCCAGAGTTATGCTGACTTCGAGTGCATTATCATCGATGACGGATCGACCGACGACAGCGCCGGCATCATCGCCTCCCATCGCGACCGGCGCTTTCGGATGATCACGCATGCTGAAAACGCCGGGCTGGCCGCTCGTTTGAACGAGGGAGTCGCGGCGGCTTCGGGCCGCTACGTCGCGCGGATGGATGCCGACGACATCAGCTTGCCGGATCGGTTCGCCCGCCAGGTCGAATTCATGCAGGCGCATCCCCATGTCGGGGCCTGCGGGACCTGGGTGGAGGTGGCGGGAGAGGGAATCAGGCAGCGGTGGGAATATCCCCTCTCGCACAATGCCATTCATGCCCGGCTGTTGTTCGATTGCGCGATGGCCCATCCGACCGTGATGTTCGATCGTGCCCGTCTGCACAAAGCGCGATTGTCCTATGATTCTTCTTATCCCTGTGCTCAAGATTATGACTTGTGGTGCCGTGCCGCGCAGGAACTGTCGCTGGCCAACCTTCCCGAAGTGTTGTTGGTGCGGCGGCTGCATGCCGGTCAAATCGGCCGTCGTGATGCGAATGCCCAGCAGCGGTGGGCGGCAGCGGTCAGACGCCGGCAGTTGGTGCAGCTCGGCATCAGGCCGACGGACGAGCAGTCCGCGCTGCACGAGGCCATCAGCACCTGGTCCTGGCCCCGGACCGAGTCGTTCGTGCAGGACGCCGAGGCCTGGCTGTGCCTGCTCCGGCAAGCCAACAGGACCCATGCCGCTTATCCCGAACCGGAATTCTCCACCGTGGTCGGGGAACGGTGGAAGGCAATTTGCCAGTCGATGCATCAGAGCCTCGGGCGGCGGTTTTGGAGTTCCCCGTTGAGCAGCGTCCTCGACCTTGGCTGGACAGGAAATCTTCGCGGACGGGCGTGGCGAGGACTCGCGCTGCTCGGCCTGTGAAGCGTGCACGACAGGACTCATGGAAGCCCGATGAGGGAGAAACCGACCATTTCAGTTGTCGTCTGCACGCACAATCGTGCGGCCTTACTGCGGCAGGCGTTGGACAGCCTCGCCGGCCAGACGCTCGACCGGGCAAGATATGAAGTCATTGTGGTCAACAACGGCTCGACGGACGAGACTCCATCCGTCGTCCGAGCCTTTCAGGTCACCGAACATGCGTGCTCGCTGCGATTGGTTGACGAACCGGCCTTGGGATTGGGCTATGCGAGAAATACCGGGTGGAAGGCGGCAAAAGGGGAATATGTCGCCTTCATGGACGATGACGCAAAGGCCGACCCTAGTTGGCTTGAACGTGCGCTGCAGCTGTTTGAAAACGGCCGGCCGTCGCCGGTTGCCGTCGGTGGTCAGATACGTCCGTGGTATGTGAGTCCGAAGCCCGCCTGGTTCAAGGATGAATACGAAGTGCGGTCGTGGGGTTGCCAAGCCCGACCGTTGTCGGCAGGGGAGTCGTTTTCCGGGTCCAACATGATATTCGCAAAGCAGGTATTGCAGGAATTTGGCGGATTCGAGGTCAACGTCGGTATGCGGGGAACGCGGATCTCGATGGGGGAAGAAACGGTGCTGTTCCGCAGAATCTCCGAGAGCTTCGGTGATCGCGCGATCCTTCTCTATGACCCGGAGTTGATCGTGTATCACGCGGTGAGCCGCCGAAAAATGACCGCCCGGTATCACTTGAGCCGCTGGTTCGTCGCGGGACAGGTGGCCTGCAGGCTTGATGCTCCCGCGTCGTTTCGGGAACGGCTCTCGCGTCTCCGAGCCGGCGTGACGGCCATTCGACGCTTGATGGGTGCGGCCCTCGAGCAGCGGAAGCTGTTTCCGAATTACCGCTCGTGGATGGTCGAGCGGCTGGGGCCCGTGGCACTCGAGACGGGCCGATTGCTGGCGGGGATGGGCCTCCATCTGTCCGTGCGAAGACCCGAGTTCACGGCAGACCTTCACCCCGGTGGCTCAACAGCCCGACAGTGGTCATTCCGCTAAGGCACGGTATGGTGTACGCGCTGATTCCTGCGCACAACAATAAGCCGGAAGTCCTTCAAGTCCTTCGATGCCTGGAACGGCAGCGGTACGGTGATCTCGAAGTGCTGCTGGTGGATGACGGGTCGACCGACGGGACGGGTGAAGAAGTCCGGAGACGGTTTCCACGCGTGCGGGTGCTGCAAGGCGATGGTCAGCTGTGGTGGACCGGCGCCAACATCCTGGGAGTGTCGGACGTCACGGAGAGGGCGAGGACAGGAGATTTTATTCTGCTCTTGAACAACGATGTCTCGATGGATGACGACTATGTCGGTGAACTCGTGAAGTGCAGCGAGCATCTGGGCCGCGCCATCGTCGGATCAACGATCGTGGACGATGAGCGCCGCGATTGCATGGTGGCCGGTCTCCGGTTGGACCGACGGCTCCGCGTCACGGAGCAAACCGATGCCGCCGCCATCCGAGAATCAGAATACGATGACCAGGTTGACGTGCTGCCTGGCCGCGGCACCTTGGTCCCCCTTGAAGTGTTCCGGCGCATCGGCACGTTCAACCGCCGCCGCCTGCCTCATTACGGCGCGGATTACGAATTCAGCATCAGGGCAAGACGAGCGGGCTTCAGGCTGGCCGTCTCGCACCGTGCGAAGGTCTACGCCAAACTCCGGATCACCGGACTGTATCCGCCCGATCGTCCGAGAATTTCCTTCGCCGAGTGCGCCCGTCTGCTCTGCTCAAGAAAATCCACGGCGAATCTTCGCTACTACCTCAACTATGTCTGGCTGTGCTCGGAGCCCGGCGACAAGTGGCGAAACACCCTGTCCCATGGCGTCGGATTACTGTTGGACACGGTCGGCAAAACGGTGGTGGGCTTCCCGCTACAGGCTTGCAGCCGCCTCTGGTTGAAGGGCACCCGAACGGTAAGGGTCTCGTGAAATTTCTGATCGTCAATACCGACTACGCCGAATTTCTGAACGGACTGTATGCGCGCCATTCCGGGCTCTCCGAGCAGTCCTATGGAGAACAACTCCGGATTCGCTATGCCAGCCGCTTCGGCGTTGCCGACTTCTACTCGCGAAATCTGCGCGCCATCGGACATGAGGCGCAGGATGTGTACGTCAACAACCTGCCGATGCAGCGCGCCTGGGCCAAGGAGTTCGGCTCCGTTGAGACGCCAAGGACAGGCCTGCTCGACCGGTTCCTTGATCGTCTCTGGCAGGTGACCGATCGCCCGATCATCCGGCGGGTCAGGCCGCTGATTCGGCCGTGGTGCAGAGCAGATGACGAGGGATGCCGCATCCTGGCCGCACAGGTCGAGCAGCACCGTCCCGACGTCATTGTGAACCAGGCCATGGACGGCATCGACAGCCGGTGGATGCATACGATCAGACCCTGGGTACGCCTCATCGTCGGCCAGCATGCGGCAACGCCGTTGGCCGATGACGGCGACTACGGTGCCTACGACCTCGTCGTGTCGTCGTTTCCTCCGACTGTGGAGTTCTTTCAACGAAAGGGCATTCCGGCGGTGCTGCACCGGTTGGGCTTTGACCCCGAGACGCTCCCGACGCAGGCCAAAGAGGATCGGACCTACCCCGTGACGTTTGTCGGCAGCCTGTCCTCCATCCACAAGAGCCGGGTCGAATGGCTCGAGCAACTTTGCGGCCTGGTGCCCGAGCTGCGGATCTGGGGGCCAGGCATCGACCGGATCGCTCCCTCATCGCCGCTTCGCCGGTGTCACATGGGCGTCGTATGGGGGAGCGAGATGTACGACGTGCTGTTTCGCTCGCAGATCACGCTCAATCATCACGGCGATGTGGCTCCCTATGCGAACAACTGCCGGCTGTTCGAAGCGACAGGTGCAGGGGCGATGCTGGTGACCGATTGGAAAGCGAACCTGCAAGACCTGTTTGACGTAGGGCGCGAAGTGGCGGCCTATCGTTCTGCGGAGGACTGCGCGCGGATCATCCGTCATTACCTGACTCACGAAGAAGCCCTTCGGGTCATGGCCAAAGCCGGACAAGCCCGAACGCTGCGCGACCATACGTACCGCGTCCGAATGCAAGAGTTGGTCGATATTGTCAATAAACGGATGGCGGCGTGACATGCGCGCGGTGATCAAAGCCCTTGTTCCGAACGGGATGAAGCCGGCGCTGCGGCGGATCGAACGGGACCTCAGCGGCTGGAGGGACCAGTGGCACTTGGATCGGGTCCGAGCCCGCTCGTTCCAGGCGAGGCCCGGCATGCTCCTGCCCTGCGGCCCGTACATGGTGCGCATCAACGATGGCCCCAACTTTTTCATGCAGTACAAGGACATTTTCATCAACCGCGTCTACCATTTCGACTCGGCGTCCGTTGCGCCAACCGTGCTCGATTGCGGCGGAAACATCGGGATGTCGGTTCTGTACTACAAGCTGATCTATCCGCAGGCACGGATCACTACGTTCGAACCTGATCCTTCCGTCTTCGGGTACTTGCAGGACAACATGACCAGGCACGGCCTGAACGACGTCAAGTTGGTGCAAGCCGCGGTGTGCGGACGGGAGGGGTCGCTCACGTTTCACTCTGATGGAAAATACGCCAGCAACCTGGCGTCGGAGACCGCTCCGCTCGAAGAGGGCTGGACCAAACGGCGCGTGCCTTGCGTGCGCCTCTCCAGCGCTCTCACTGAACCGGTCGATTTTCTGAAAATCAACATTGAGGGGGCGGAATGGGAAGCGCTGGCCGACAGCGGCGAACGTCTGCGGCTCGTCAATGAAATGGTGATCGAATACCATCACCTGCCGGGTTTGCCCCGCACGTTGCACAAGATCCTGGATCTGTTGGACCGGCAGGGCTTCGAATACCTGATCAACGATTTCGATTCCGAGACCAACGGCGGCGTGCAGCCGCCCTTCCGGCTCGCTCCGGAGAGCCGGTATTTTCTATTGATCTATGCCAAGCGCGCAGATGCACCGTTGATCGGGGGTGCCCGGTGATGGCGCATGGATGGCAGGGGGCGGCATCACTGGCTGCCCGCTTCTCACGCCGTGTCTCACTCTGGAAGCACGAGTGGTTGAAACTGCCCGTCGCCAGGAATCTCCGATGCTTCAGCCTCCGCCGGACCTCGGCCGTGTATCCGGGCCGCGCTGTCGGAACCCAAGTTGTGCGGTATTACTGGAACAAGTTCCTTGAAGAACGGCGAATGGACATCCGGGGACGGGCCCTCGAGATCGGCGTGACAGGCACGGTCAGGCATTTTGGCGGCGACCGGTTGACTTCGGCTGAAGCCATCGATGTCTCGGCTTCCGACCCCAGCGTCACGATCGTGGCGGATTTGACGAAGGCCGACCACGTGCCGTCCGATCAGTTCGACTGTTTCGTCAATCAGTTCACGATTCACATCATCTACGACTTTCGGGCGGCGCTCTACCATAGTATCCGGCTGTTGAAGTCCGGCGGGGTGTTGCTGATCAACTTTCCCTGCCGAAGCGGCTATCCGGTCAACGGCATTCCTCTGGGAAGCGGGCTGAGCGCGCACGTGTACTGGTGGTTTACGCCCTGTCTGGTCGAAGCGGTGCTGGCGGAATTGGGCATCGATGAAAGTCACCGCCTCTTGCAGACCTACGGCAATTACTTTGCGCTTGCGGCCTATATGGCCGGGATCCCGTCCGAGGAATTGACGAGGGAGGAGCTGGAAACGGTGGACCCCGACTTTCCGCTGTTGATTTGCGCGCGCATTCAAAAACCGCGGGACTGGTCGCCGCGCTACCGGCCCGGCTCATGAGCACGATGGACCTCGAAACCGTCCCGCATCCGACCGAAAGGACATGGACTTTCGCGATGCTCCAATCCTTCGTCCAACGCTGCGTGACGCGATGGCGTCGTCTGTCGGTCTGGCCGCCTGTTGGTCGGGTGCAGTTCGGGAGCCTGAGGCGCACGACACCGATCAGCCGGCTCTTCGGTCTCGATCGGGGAGAACGGGAACGTTGCATCGACATCGTCTTCATCGAGCGGTTCCTCCACGCTCACCAATCGGACATCCACGGGTCCGTACTCGAGATCGGAGATGACCGCTACACCACACGGTTCGGAGGCGCCAACGTCAATCGGAGCGATGTGCTGCACGTCCAGCCGGGGGGCGCCGGCGCTACGATCGTTGCGGATCTGACGTCCGCCGATGCCATTGCCTCGGACTCGTTTGACTGCATCATCTGCACGCAGACGCTGCAGTTCATCTATGACGTCCATGCGGCTGTCCGAACGTTGCATCGGATTCTTCGGCCCGGCGGCGTGCTCTTGGCCTCTTTCACGGGGATCAGCCAGATCAGCCGCTATGACATGGACCGCTGGGGAGACTATTGGCGGTTTACGACGGCCTCAGCCAGGCGCTTGTTCGAAGAATGTTGGCCGGCGGACCACGTCACGGTCCAGACGGAGGGCAACGCGCTGTTGGCCATCGCCTATCTGCACGGCCTGACGGTGGACGAGTTGCGGCCCGAGGACTTGGAGGCCCGGGACGACGATTTTCAACTCGTGATCACCGTGCGTGCCGTCAAACCCGCCGTGCACAGAGGAGAGCAACCGTGACGACCTGGCAACGCTTCCTGAATCCGCTGCGCTGGCGGCCGGTTCCGGTTCCGCAAACCGAGAACGGGGAGCCGTCCATGATCGCCCGAGGCTGGGATGAGTATGCCAGGCGCTGGAGGGCTGACCGGTTTCCGGTGCTGCCGGGAAACCGCGTGGAGCATCTGGGAGACGAATGGACCGCGGAAGATACGAGCGGGGGAGGCACGACGTACGGCTTGGATGAGACGACCATCAAGAATTTTTCGAAGTGCTTGAGCGAACAGGTGCTCGACCGATACCTGCCGTCCCACAGCAAGGAAGGGCTCGAGATTGGCCCCGGTGGAGGGAGATTGACCGCGCTGCTGCTTCCGAGGACCGAGGTCTTGCATGCAGCCGACCCGTCCGGCGGGATGCTCGCGCGTCTGACCAAGCGATTCAAGGACAATCCTTCACTGCGGACGTACGTCACGGACGGGATGACGCTGCCTCCATTGGCCGAAGGGAGCATGGATTTCGTCGCTTCCTTCGACGTCTTCGTGCATTTCGAGCCCAGGCTCGTCTACTGGTACCTGCGTCAGATCGCACCGCTCTTGAAACCCGGCGGGATCGGGTTGATCCACTATGCCTCGGTCATTTCCCCCATCGGTTGGCGGCAATTCGAAACCGATCTCGAAGGCAATGTGAAACAACGGACGTCCTTCTGCGCCTTCGGCAGCATGTGTCCGCAGTTGATGGAACATTTCCTGAAAGCGCTTGACCTCCAGATCATTTCATCCGATGTTGGCTTTATTCCTCGAGACGCGATTGCCGTCTTTCGCAAGCCTGTGAGGTCGGCGCGGTGATCGCGGCCGGTCGTGCCGGGAGACGTCCTACTGCCTTGAGATCCCCCTGCTGGTGAATGCCGGCGATCCTTCCCGAGGATGCCTTGCCACTGCCCCGTAGCGTAGATGGTCATGACCACATGAAGATGCCAGGCCTGTCCAGAATCAGCGCCACGTTGCAGAAGCTCCGGCCGCGCGCGCGTCCCATTGGTCTCATTCTGCTCTATCACAGGGTCGCCGCTCCTCCGACGGACCCCCAGCTGCTTTCCGTCACACCCGATCGGTTCGCCGGCCACATGGCCTACCTCTCCCGCCATTTCGAGTTAGTCAGTCTCCATGAGCTTGTGGGACGAAGGGGCAACACCGGTGTCGGGTCACGGCTGGTCGCCGTGACCTTCGACGACGGCTATGCCGACAATCTCTCTCACGCCAAACCGATCCTTGAATCTTGCAAGGTGCCGGCCACTGTCTTTGTTTCGACTGCAACGCTCGAGACAGGGTCGGCCTTGTGGTGGGATGAGTTGGAGCATCTCCTGCTGCGCCCTTCGTCGCTGCCTCACTCCCTCTCAGTGGACATTGACGGACAGCGGTTCGAATGGAAGCTTGGCGACGACGCGGTATATACAGATGAAAAGTTCGGGACTCACAAAAAGTGGAATGTGCTGCGTCGGGAGGATCCGACACAGCGACACCGTCTCTACAGGACGCTGTGTCGCCTGTTGAGGCCGATGACGGAGGACGCCCGACAACGGACCCTCTCGACTCTTCGTGCCTGGGCCGGCCAAACGCCGGACCGTGACTGCGAGGCCCGGATGCTGACCGGCGATGATGTCCGGCGTCTGGCTTCCGGACGGTGGGTAGAGGTCGGCGCCCATACGGTGACTCATCCCGTCCTGGGCGGCCTCACGTCCGATGTTCAGCGCCGGGAGATCGGCACAAGCAAGCAATGTCTCGAAGCCATCATCGGTCGTCCGGTCAACACGTTCGCCTATCCCTACGGGACGAAAGCGGATTACACGAACGCCACAGCGGCCTTCGTACAGGAGGAGGGCTTTGCGCTGGCCTGCTCGAACTATCCCGAGGCCGTGACCCGAACGTCCGATGTCTATCAATTGCCGCGGTTCGTCGTGAGGGACTGGTCTGAAGAGCGATTCGCCGTCACGCTCGCGGCCTGGTGGGACGGCCGCGGAGGAAATGAGGACGGTGATCACTAAACTGCTCAAGGCTTCGGTTCAACAGGTGTTCAAGCTAGCCGGACTCGAGATCCGCCGGAAGGCTCCCGTCTCACCGGCGTCTCTACCCAGGGAGTCAGTGCGACAGACGCTCGAACAGGCTTGCACGATAGGGTTCATGCCGCGCAGCGTCATCGACGTTGGAGCGGCCTACGGATCGTTTACGCGCCTGTGCCAGACGGTCTTTCCCGATGCCCGCTATCTGCTGATCGAGCCGCTGGAGGAGTATCGTCTGCTGTTGGAAGAAGTGAAACAGTCGTCAGGCTCCGTCGACTACATTGTCGCCGCCGCGTCCGCCCAGGAGGGGGAGATCACGATCAACGTGCATCCTGACTTGGTCGGCTCCTCGCTGTACCGTGAAGTTGAAAGCGGCACGGGCGTCAATGGCGTGGCGCGCACAGTCCCCTCAGTCACTCTTGACCGCCTCGTGCGCCAGATGGAGGTGTCAGGTCCGTTTCTCCTCAAGATAGATGTCCAGGGGGCCGAGCTTGACGTGCTGGCAGGAGCCGAATACACGTTGAACGACTCCGAGCTCGTCGTCTTGGAAGTGTCTTTCTTTCAATTTTTCCAGGACGGCCCTGAATGCGCCGAGATTATCGCCCATATGAAGGCGCGAGGTTTTGTCCCCTACGATATTGTCGCTCGCCAGTATCGTCCGCTCGACCGAGCGCTTTCCCAGGTGGACATCGCCTTCGTCAGAGAAAATGGCCTGTTCCGCCGGCACCATGGCTATGCCACTGCCGAGCAGCGCCACGCGCAAAACCAGCAGATGCAGCGTTACCTGGACGAGCTGTTCGCCGGCCATCGTCATGACTGAACGACGTCAGACCATTTCGATTGTGACGCCTTCCTTCAACCAGGCTCAGTTCCTGGAGGAAGCGATGCAATCGGTGTTGGGTCAGACCTATCCCCACGTGGAGTATGTGGTGATCGACGGGGGATCGTCGGACGGCAGCGTCGAGATCATCCGTCGCTACGAAGACCGGTTGGCTTCGTGGGTCAGCGAACCCGACCTGGGCCAGTACGATGCGATCAATAAGGGATTCGCGCGGACGACCGGAGACCTCATGGCCTGGCTCAATAGCGATGACAAATATACACCCTGGACGTTGTCAGTTGTCGCAGAAATTTTCGCCTCGTTTCCTGAGATCGAATGGCTGACCAGCGTGCATCCGGTAAGCTGGAATCTCAGAGGGCAGGCGGTGGCCGTCGATTTCACCGGCGGCTTCAGCCGACATTCGTTCGTGCGTGGAGGCAATTTTCCTGTGAAGGGGTCGTATGGGCGGCGCTGGATCCAGCAGGAGTCGACCTTCTGGCGGAGGTCGCTCTGGGAACGCTCGGGAGCTCGCGTGGACGCTTCACTGCGGATGGCGGCTGACTTCGAGCTGTGGGCCCGATTTTATGACCACG
>DASTQE010000196.1:0-15505 GCA_035761895.1 Nitrospira sp.
CTCCGCTCCCTTAAGGCACGAAAGTCCAAATCCGGTTCACCGGACACAAGCTATCTGTCGTGGATTGAAATGACTGATTCGCCCGAATGGGCCACTGCCAGCTAGTGGCCCTCGCCTTCCCGCCCCTCCCGCTCCCTCACCGCTTATCGCACCTCACACCGCGATAGCCCCCGCCATCCCGGCGTCTTTGTGTAAACCTCGCTTTCTTTTTACGAATCGACAGTCCCGCCGGCACCCGGTGATGCTCCCACTGGGCTTCCTGGGGATGTACGCTTGGAAGATGTACCTTATCCGCGGCGTGCCGCCTCGATTGCGGCGATGTCGATTTTTGTCATCTCCATCATCGCATCGAAGGCGCGTTTGGCGGCGGCGGGATCCGGATCGGTTATCGCTTCCATGAGCGCCACCGGCGTAATCTGCCAGGACAAGCCCCATTTGTCCTTGCACCAGCCGCACGCACTCTCTTCGCCGCCGTTGCCGACGATCGCGTTCCAGTAACGATCTGTTTCTTCCTGGTCGGCGGTTGCGACTTGAAACGAAAACGCTTCATTGTGCTTGAATGCCGGTCCACCATTGAGCCCAAGGCAGGGAATTCCCAATACGATAAACTCGACTGTCAACACATCGCCTTTCTTGCCGGACGGAAAGTCTCCCGGTGCTGTGTACACCGCGCCAACGGATGAATCGGGAAACGTCTTGGCATAAAACTGTGCCGCCTCCTCGGCCTCGCCATCGTACCAAAGGCAAATCGTGTTCTTTGCGCGCTTCATATCACTTCTCCATGTGATGAGCCGCCCGACGACGGAGTAAATCGCAGTCGGACATCAGCTCCGCGAATCGATTACGCTATTGATGATTGCTGAGACCAGAAAACGGGGACATTCTGAATTTCTAGAAAGATACACCATCAGGAACCATTTAGCGGTGCGTGGCGGGCCGGCTTGTCCGTCTGTGTGCGCTCGTTGACGAGGAATCCCTACTGCTCATAATTCTCGACGACCTGCGGCGGGCGAACTTGCGCGTCCTCCGGGTCGAGGCCGACATCGCGAAGGGCACGTCGCTGACGCAAGAGGTCCCAGCACTGATCCAGTTCGACTTGGAGTTGCGCGAGTCGCTTGCGATCGGCTTGGGGAAGTTTCCCTTGCTGGTGCAATCGGTGTTCCTCTGCGACAAGACGCTGAATATAATTCAGGACCGGCTGATCCCCGACTTGATTCTCCACGAGAGGTCTCCTCTCACGCGGATATGATCGGAACAGGCACGATTTCATGTTACGCCCCACCGAAACTGTGGTCAACCGCACCTCACACCGCGATAGACCCCGCCCGCGTGTAAAAGTACAATCGACGCAGCGCTGCACAGTAGAACAATCAGTGGAGGTCTGCCGTGTTCGATCGTTTGGCTATCATCGGGGAGACAAAAATGGGGACATTCTGAATTTCTAAAAAGATAACACCCATCAGCAACCATTTCGCGGTGCGTGCGATTGCGTCTTACCTACTTATCCCTGACTCGCGATAGACCTGCCCATATGAAAAACGTAAAATGGGTCGGCTTCTCATTCGCACCGCGAGGCGTTTCTTGATTCCCGTTGTTGTTGGCGTTCTCCTTGCTATTGGGGTCGCAGCACTGGCCAAGTTCACACGCTTTGATGAAGACCGCAGCTTCTATTCCACTGTTCTCGTGATCATCGCCTCGTATTATGTGCTGTTCGCAGTTTTAGGCGGTTCAGGTCTCGCGTTGGTCTGGGAACTGGTCATCGCGGTCGCGTTTTCGACAGCAGCGATCATCGGCGCTCTCTTTCTTCCCACGCTAGTGGGGACAGGGATTATTGCACACGGTCTCTTTGATTTTGTGCATGATGCGATCATTGAGAATCCTGGCGTCCCGAACTGGTGGCCAAGCTTCTGTGGGAGCATTGATGTCGTGTTGGGGCTCTGGGTGATTATCCTTACCCGTTCGCGACTCACAAAGGAAAAATCGGGGACATTCTGAATTTCGCGGCGTGGGGCGGGCCGGCGACTTCCCGCCAGACTCGTGTCGGTTATGCTGCCGCGCGAAGCGGTAGAAACTTCCGGTTTGCTTTGGCCGCAAGGGCAAAGTCGCTCTCCGTCAGACCCTTGATCTTGTGCGACCAAATCTCGATCTTGCACTTGCCCCAGGCTACATAAAGATCAGGATGATGGCCCTCGGCCTCAGCGACAGCGCCAACCTTGTTCGCGAATGTCAGGGCCTGCGCGAAGTCCTTGAAGGTGTAAAGCCGCTCCAAATGCCCTTTTCCGTTGAGTCTCCAGCCTCGGCCGAGTTGCTTCAACAACTCCCTCGCGCGGAGAGCCTTCAACGGTGGCACACTGCCTCCATCGCTGCATTTCTTGTCTGCCAGTTTCATCGACATCTCCTTCTCCACCTACAACGGTTGACAGGTTACCTCGAGGGGATCCGACTTTGGTCAGGTGAATCGGCTGCTCAAGAGGCCCGGACGGAACGACCCGTGACCAGATGAATCACCAGCAACACGACCCCGACCAAGAACAGGATCCAGGAAATCTGAACCGCCACCGCGGATACCCCGGCCAAATTCAGGGCTCCGGCAATGACTCCAACCACCAAGAATATCAGTGCGTAGTACAGCATATGGCGCTCCTTTCTATAAGACGATTCTCGTGAATCACGGAATCTTCGATGGACCCACAGTTCACACATCTCATTTTCGGGAGGCGCTTTTCACGGATATTGTCGACGAGCCCGCCCCAGACCTCGATCACCAGCAATCCACCACATCGTGCGCACGCCATAGGTCCTCCTCTTCCGCCCTGGTCCAAAAGCCGTGGGCGCTATTCACATGTTAGGCGACGATCGGACGGCCGCCTCTAAGCCACACAACCCATGTTCGACCTTTGGAAGAATGGGAACTGACCGAAATTGCTCACTTTGGATAATTTGATGAGGCAGGCAATCGTTCCTCGCCTCCCCGCACCCCTCACCGCTCTCTCGCACCTCACACCGCGATAGACCCCGCCCACGTGTACCGTTCCCAAGCTTGCTCTTCGTGATGCATCCTTCCTCGGCTTTGCGCTAGACTGCCGTCAACAGTCTGCATTCTCAATCGGAGGCCTAGCATGCCAGAACCCCATGCCGCGTCGCTCCCGCCTCATGCGCAACTGGTGCAGATGGGTACAGCGCATTGGATGTCGCATATCCTATACGTCGCCGCGAAATTGAGCCTTGCCGATCATATGGCCAAAGGGCGGACACGAGTTGACGACCTCGCCACCAGCACCAAGACCCATTCCCCTACCCTCGGACGCTTTCTCAGGACGCTCGGGCATCTTGGGCTCGTTATCGAAGACGGAACAGGCCACTTCACGTTGACGCCGCTTGGTGAGGCACTGAAGACCGGCGCTCCGGGCTCAGCGCGCGCAGCAATCTTGACACTCGCGAGCCCGTGGATGACGAATGGATGGACGCGCTTATTTGAGTCAGTCCAAACCGGAAAGCCAGGATTGGAACAGGCCCTGGGCATACCCATTTTCGATTGGCTGGCGCAGCATCCTGAGGAAGCCTCGCTGTTTAGCGAGACCATGGTGAGTTTTCATGGAGCCGAACCGGCGGCAGTGGCAGCAGCCTACGATTTCTCTGCCATGAACACGGTCGTAGACATCGGCGGGGCAACGGGGAATCTCTTGGCTGCGATTCTTGGTCGATATGCTAGCGTGCGAGGCATCCTCTATGACCTGCCGCATGTTGTCCGTGATGCTCCAGCTCTCCTGCAGGCTCGTGGAGTGGCTGATCGTGTAACAATCACGTCCGGCAGTTTCTTCGACGGTGTGCCAAGCGGTGGCGACGCGTATTTGTTATCGCACATTATTCATGATTGGACCGAAGCACTGTGCCTGACAATTCTGGGCCACTGCCGGAGCGCCATGGCACCGACCAGCCGCGTCCTGATCATCGAAATGGTCCTGCCATCCGGCAATGCGCCGCACCCAGGCAAAATGCTCGACATGATGATGCTCGTCGGTCCCGGAGGCCAGGAACGAACTGAGCCCGAGTATGGCACGCTCCTCAGCAAGGCTGGGCTTCGGTTGACCAAAGTCGTGCCTACGGATTCTGCCGTGAGCATCGTGGAGGCGATGATCGCCTAATTATTAATCCCGCTGTAGAATTTGAAATAAAGGGGGAACCAGGCTGCAGCTCAAGCCGTTATAAACAATTACCCTGGCCGCGCGCTTTGAGTCCCTTCGGCAATACATGAAAAGAGCTATCATTCTGATGAGTATTTTTCTCACAGCTTGTTCTGCAACAGTTCCTGCGACTATGAGGATCGAAAGAAATCAAATCCTGCGTGGATCTGCGAGCGGGAAGGTAGGGAGGGATGCGGTTATTTCCGTGAAAAATATACAGGGTCTGTCCTGCGCTGGGAAGATGTTTGTTCCTGTCACCGAGACCACTACTGAAGGCACAATCCAATGTAGCGACAAACGGAAAGGGAATTTTGTTGCGAATGGTAAGGGCGACTCGTGGGCGGGAGAAGGGAAACTGAACGATGGATCGAAATTCTTGATATTGCTTGGAACGAATAGGACATCGCTAGAGTACTAAAACGCGATGCCCTGTCGGATTCTTCCGCCCTCCACAGCGTGCTTCCTTCGGACGAGTTCCAGCCCCCACTGATCAGATCCCAGAACCGCTTTTTCCGAGGTTCTCAAGAGAATCAAAATGAAAGGTACCTACTGTTACTTTTGACAGTTTCCTTCAACCACGTCAGTCCATACACTTCGTGCGCAGCAGCTCATTGGTCGCTCTGATGTCTTCGTGCGCGAGTTGAACGACACACATTAGAAAGGAGACGCTTCATGAAACGGCTTGCCTTATGGCTGTTTGCGGTCACAATGGTAGCCGGCGTTGTCACCGCCCAGGCCCAAACATCTACACCGACTAGCGAGCCTCCAGCCAAACTGATCGTGGATCCCCCACTTCCTGACCTGCTGGGTAAGGGAATCGTCTGGATCACGTGGCGGGCGGAGAACGTGAACATCGGACCGGAGTCCGGGAAGGATGCCCTCAACGCATCTCCACGGGTTGGACATCTGCATATACACGTGGACGATCTGCCTTGGTTGTGGGCGCACATGAGTAGTGCCCCGATTGACGTGGCCCTGTTGCCGCCCGGCCCGCACAAGATCCGGATCGACTTGGTGAACGCCATCCATCAGGGCGTCCCCGGTCAGTCCAAGACCGTGACGTTCACCATACCTGAGGGAGCTTCTCCCCACTGAAGGTCGTGGAGGCTTTCCAGGAAATCCAGCGCGGCGTCGCCGAAAAGGCCGGGGAAGTAGCATGGTAGATAACAGGCCGATACTTGTAACCGGCGCAGCCGGTCAACTCGGGGCGGTTGGCCGCACCGTGACCGGCCTGCTCCTCGATCGCGGGCTTACGGTTCGCGCCATGGTCCGCCGCGAGGACGACCGGGCCGCTGCTTTGCGGGTCGCCGGCGCCGAGGTAGCAGTTGGAGACTTACTCGAACCGGCCGACGTCTATCGCGTCGTGAGAGGTTGCCAGCGCGTGTACTTCGGCATGTCCGTGTCTGCCGGGTACCTGGAGGCCGCCGTGACCATGGCGACAGTCGCTCGCGAAGTTGGGGTGAGTGCTCTTGTTAACATGTCCCAGATGACCGTGTCACAGATGAGCATCCAGAACACGACCCCGAGCCGCCAGCAGCGGCAGCACTGGTTGAGCGAACAGGCGTTCGCGTGGTCCGGTGTGCCGGTCGTCACCATCCGGCCGACGATGTTCCTGGAAAGCTTTTTCCCTCTGGCTGGTCCGACGGTCCGCGACCGCAGTCGCATCGAACTGCCGTTCGGGCTGGGGAAGACTTCTCCGGTTGCTGCGGCTGATGTGGCTCAGGTCGTCGCTGCTGTTCTCGCCGACCCTGGACCGCACCTAGGCCAGATATACGAACTTACGGGCCCGCGGTCGCAGGACTTGCACGGGGTTGCCCAGGAATTTTCAGACGCGCTGAACCGAGAAGTCACCTACTATGACATCCCCCACAAGGATTGGGAGCGGAACCTAAAAATGGCACAGGTGCCTGAGCACCTGGCCCAGCACCTTCTGACGATGGCCGAATTACACCGGGCGGGTCGGTATGACCGGATGGCGGACGGCGTACAGCGGATAACTGGTCAGCCGGCGATGAGCGTTCGGGAATTTGTGTCGCTTTATGCGGACCAGTTCGGCAGTCGTCGTCGATCTTGAAGGAAACCATTTCGCGGCGCGTGGGGGCCGCTCGTTCATCGTCCGGCCATGGAAAACAATGCAATGAAGTTATGCTGTCTCGCCCGGGGGCTGTAAGCTTTTGGTTCGAGAAGGCTTGATATTGTGGATGGCATCAATCGCCGCACCTTGAACCGCCCTATTGATGGTGTGTGTCACATCCCTGCCAGTGGGGGTCTCCAGGAATTCCGCATACTCCTTCAACTCTTCATCCGTCAGCGTTCGGTAGGTGAAGAGTCCCTGGAATATTCGCCCCTGCTCAAACATGCCCTTGACGCTGCCACGCATGGATGACAGATATTCTTCTAGATTCCTTTTATTCTGCGGATTCTTGGTTCGGTACTCGCCTTCGAGAACGCGGCCGATAGCGGCCACAATGGCCTCCCAAGCTTCGGTCGCCATTTCGCTTCCTTGAGTGATCGCCTCAATGCGGCGCACGACTTGGAGTCGCTCTGGCGCAGGACGTTCCAATTGTAATTGCAAAAAGAAGGTAGCAAACTGGACGGACGTTTCCGCTGAACTGGCGTTGACTTCAGCGGCGGTGATTTTTTGGCCCAAATCTGATCGCAGCCAGCTCGTCGTCGCAAGGGCCGTATCCGGAGAGAGATTCTCGAGCAGCCGTGACCGAATCTCTGATTCAAAGGTCTCGGTCGTTAATGCCTCCACGAAGCTCTGGCGAATCTGGCGTCGCAGAGTTTTTGACACAGGGAGACGTTGTCGCTCCAACCCCACGAGCAGCTGATCAACGAGGGTCATGTAGTCATTCGGCAGACGTGGAATCTGCTGCGTCAAACCGGACAGCTCCATCAGTTCCCCCACGGTCTGCTCATCTGAGGCCGAAACGGCTAAGGTCGGGAAACCGAGCAGCAGAACGAAACTTATGGCCAGCTGCTTGGGTAACGCTGTTGGCAGTGCGTGTTTGATGAATATCATGGCGTCGCTCAGGCGATCTAAGTGGTTGTGCAACGATAGGGAATAGACGGTGATTAGCACAATTCCCCGAAAGAGTGAGGCAAAGAGGACGCGCCCGTCCAGAGCGTTGGGTGCTCAAGAGAGATACCGAAAAGAGAACGAGATTCTGCATTTCCCGGCGCGTGGCGGGCCGGTGCCTTTATCACTCTTTCCGTTCTCCCTCACCACACAGGCCGATGGACCAGCCGGTCGGGAAAGAGTAGAGTATCCACGGCTTTCTGCTTGGCGACGAGACGCAGGAGCAAAGATGACAATAAGAGTGCTCAGCGTGGTTCTCGTTCTGCTCGGTTCGTTCGTGCTCCCCTCATTCAATCTGAATCGAAGCCAAGCCCACGCCGCAGGCGGTGGTCAGACGAAGTTCCAGCGCATATCGACACAGTTCATCGCGGCGTTGGGCGATCCAGGTGCGACCTCCGGAAGCGGCGCACAAACGTGGGGTCTGTGGCCTCTGGACCCGGGTCCTCGAGGCGTCGAACTGAACAGCTATAAACGGTTGAAGGATGCAGGTGGCGTCGCCCCGGCGCGCTGGAAATTCGACGGCACGGACTGGTGGCTGGAGGAACACGGCTTGATCATGGAGCAGCCGACCTTTCCGCTCCCTCCCGGCAAATACGTGGTCACTGGCGCCCGCGACGTGACGGCTGTACTGACCATTCATCCCGCCGACAGAAATGGCGACAGGCGCTGGGAGCTCGATAAGGGCGCGACGCTCTACGACGTGACGCACCTGGCCTGCCGCTCCGCGCGCTACACACCGGCATCGGTTGATGGTTCGTGCTCGCCGGCAAATGTGCAGAAGACTGCGTTTCCAGTTGCTCCAGGGGGAGCGATGCCTCCGGTCGAGGGCTGCACGAAGCAGGACTATGCGGTTCTAATCGTGATCGGCGTGGGCGTGGAAGACTGAACAACAGTGGCGACGGACTCCTGAGAAAAAGGTGTCAGCAACCATTTCGCGGCGCGCGGCGGGATGCTGGTCTATCTGGTTGATCCGTCTATCCGGTCTATCTGGTCGTTTCGACAAGATAGACGAGAGAGACCGTCGCACTAGATAGACCCTGTTGGCCACACCACTCATCGCACCTCACACCGCGATAGACCCCGCCCACTCACTCCTGGATGTAATGGATGCCGGCCCGCTAACAGGGATTAACCGCGGCCAGTGCGGTCAGGGAAGACTCGATATCGGACAAGATGTGCGTGCGGCTGGGGTCGGCGGAGAGATAGCCAATAAAGCTGTGGCCGCCCGAATAGGACGGAGAAAGGAGGAGCGGAGTGACGCCCCAGTTCGTATTGGGTGGCAGCGTTCCCGGCCGGATGAGGCGAATGGCATTGATCAGCACGTCGGTGGTCGAAGTGCGGTAGAGCCCATTGCCTGGAACCGTCTGTGCCGGCGTCGCCACGCCGACGATCTTTACTGCGCCGGGGGGCGGACTCGGCGGCTGGTTGAAGACCAGGTCGTAGGCGGCATTGGTATAGAGGTTGCCCTGAGAGTGGGGCACGATGAGCACGCGGCGGCAGGACGGAGACGCGATCTGCTCCCGATACACCACGGCATGGCGCTCGATGGTCGAGGCATCGATCCGGTTAAGATCGGTCATCGGACCCTCCAAGGCGTCACGGATGAGCTCCCGCGTGAAGAGGCTCAGCCCTTCCAATTCCATCCAAAACCTCGTTGGCGTGATGCCCAGTTGCTGCTGCGCCGCCTCAAAGAAATCGTTCACCTCGCCACCGGTCGGATTGTAGTTTAACGAAAATACGTGGCAGTTCGCCTGTACGGCCGCCGACATGCCCGGCAGCCGGTTCAAGAATTCCAACTCGAGCTTACCTGCATTCAATCGCGCGTCGTCGAGGGTCGTCGTGATGCCGTTGACGAAGAACACCGTCGTTCTCGGTGCCATCACATTTTGGCAGGCCAGTTGAGGCGCGATCTGGGCATGCGCCCAATCCACCGACGACGACGCCGCGACTACCCATGCCACGGTCAAAGCGAACCGCATCCCTGTCCGAGTCACAGACAAGCGCCCCTCCATTGATCGGCCGGCAGTAGCGGAACATTCCCAGCCCTGACGTGATTGTCCGCCTGGAGATACGCGAGGGAACGGGCCGTCGTATTGAGCATCCGGGCGCGTAGTTCGACGAAGATGAGATGAAAATCGACAGGCCGGCGTGCCATCAAGCACTCCAATGCGCGAAAGCGCTCGGCCGCATGCGCCACTGAGGGCGCAGGCTCGCTCGCATCAATCATGGTCACCTGCGCCGCCCGGGCAAATTGTCGGAGCGCCCGGTTTGTGTCGCCTTGCGCCGAAACGGGATACGTCGCGTCGATATAAGCTTCGATGTCGTCACGGACACCATCTCCGTTGGCATCGATGCCGGCAACGGTCTCTTGGACAGGCGGCGGAGGAATGTCGGACGAGTCGCCAGAGCAGGATGTGAGTCCAACGGCAAGCCATACCATGCTGACTACCAAAACAATCATTGCACCTTCATCTCTGGGAAGAAAAAAACGGGGACATTCTGAATTTCGCGGCGCGTGGCGAATGGCCCTTATCTCCGAAGCCTCGGATCGAAAGAGAACCCGATACTGGTATCCCAGGTAATTTTTGAAAAGTCCGGGTGGAGGGGGTTAAGAACATAGTTCCATTCGTGCTCGATTACTACTGATGGAACCCTTAAGACCGGACGCTTACCCTGGTTAGCCCAAGAGGTACCTCGTTCCTGTAAACTTGGGGGTATAATTTCATCTTTCCAATCGCCTGGCAAGCTCGAGATATCGATGGTTTCTATCTGAAGAGTGTCTGGAATCGTGGCTCTTACACTGACCAAGGAATTTGGAAGGATGTCAGAGTCAACATGGACTAGATATTCGAGAGCAGCAAGAGAGAGTGTGCCCGAGGTATAGATCACTCGAGTTCCAGGTTTATTCCACCGCCCCCCATAGCGCCGTGCTCCCTCTCCGTCTGGAGCAGCATGTTTCTTTAGCGTAAGTCGCCAAACAATCACTAGCCTATGACACCGTGCTCGATCCGTCCCAACATCGTTTCAACCACTTGAGTACCAAGATCGGTATCAAGGAGCTCTATCGGAGCTGTGCCGTGTAGCATTCGATTGGACCGAGTGAGCCAGGTTGACGCTTTTTCTTCCGCACCGAAGACTTCAGTAGCATACGTCAAGATTCTGGCTAACCGTGCTAAGCGATCGGATTCCTGTGCGGTGAGACGTTGCTCTGCCTTGCGCCGCGCCATAGTCCGAGGAGGTACGCTAAGGATCTTGCTCATACGAGGCAGATCAAGATGAAATTTTGAAATGATGACCTCGAGTGACCGATATGGGAGTCCTTTGTGTATCATCGCACGAACGTCCTCTGTCGATTGAACGTGTCGCTTAAATACCGGAGTTCCGCCCAATGTTTTGAATAACGCTTCAGCTTGAGGCATAGATACCTCTTAGTGTCATATGGCCAAATGATACTGCCATATGGCACAGATGTCAATAACAGAAAGTGAAGATGTCAGGAACCATTTCGCGGCGCGTGGCTGGCCGGCTCGTTCCTCGTCTCCCCCCTCCCCCACGCCTCATCGCACTTCACACCGCGATAGGACACCGCCCACGGGAAAAAGTAACAATTTTTTCCCTTCAAGCGTCCCGCTAATAGCGCCCAGGCTGGCTACGGCTATAAGGGTCACTGTTTGAAGCAGGCGGACGTTCGTCGAAACGATACTGGCCCGAGTGCGGCGTTCCCATGTCGACATTCTCGTAGCTGTACGCGGGTCGTTGTCGACCGGGATAAGGGTCATCTGCACAGCCAGCGACCATGGCACTGAACATAAGGGCCAAGGGCAGAGTGCATAGAAGACGAATCATGCTGAACCTCCTTAGTCCCCCGGAGTGATTTCCACCTTCTACTTTTTACCCAACGACCATGAAAGATTGCTCTTCCTGCATTCGTACAATCAGTCTACTGTCCTTACCGGACAACGCATACCTAGCAAGCCCCCTTGACCCTGCAAATGTGTCAGGAGCCATTTCGCAGCGCGTGGCGGCCGGCTCGTTCCTCACCTCCCCCGCCTCGCTTGTTCAATCGAGATTCAGCAGCCCCTCTCCAAGCTGCATGGTTCAGCCGACAGCGCTAGAGCGGATGGAGCCAAGATGCTCTTATACTCTATATCATTCGTGTACGGCGTGCCCAACCATCATGCCAATGCTAGTTTTCCCAGTCGGCAATTTGGCGCCCGCGGGCCATAGTGAAAAAATGATCCCGTCGGTCTTGGCAACCGTGTCAGCAAACTCCTTGGCCTTATCGGGAGGCATATCCAGTATCTTGATGTTCCCTATGACGCCCTCCACGGAATGATCATGCCAAACCTTTTTCCAAACCTTCTTGGGAAGGACCTTCTCGTCGCGAGTTACAGTCTTGGCGACAATGTACTCCACACCGACGAGCTTCGCGTTATTATCGTCCGTCTCGTAGAGAAGGCACTCAATGAACGGCTCAGGAGAGACGATCTTGCAATAGTGATGGAATGGCCCCCGTACCTTTCCATCGATCAAGTGCGGTGCCGTGACGTGGATGACATGGCCGTCCGCCGGAGTCGCTTTCGCGGCAGTTTCCGGTGCAGGTGGCGAGGCAGGAGGTGCCTCTTGGGCTTGTGAAAGCCCAAACGCGATTGCAAGGATGAAACAAGAGGTTAGCACACTCAGTGTCTTTCTCATGGAGCCCTCCTTTCCTAAGACAAGGTACTCCAGCTTACGAAAACAACGGAAAACAGGCAATGCCCGTAGCTCAGTTGGAGAGCGCAGGGGTTTCATAGGCCCTTCGGATATTCCCCCACATGCACTCTATTACTGCCTCCGCTCCTTGAAAGCGTTTCACGCGAGCCGACTATGGTCGTCACTGCTGAACGAGCGCAAGAGAATCTCACATTGATTCCGATATCTCAGAAAGAATATGATGATCGGTAAGGCTGCTCATTGATGAGGGCCATCCATTCGAAAGTTAGGAGGATGCACATGCAGAGAGTCGCTGGGTTCCTGGTCGGTGCCGTAGTCAGCGGAGCCGTCTTGCTAGGGGCAGTCAGCTTAGCTGGAGCGGATGAAAAAGGGAAAGGACACGCAGCGCACAAACACTTCAAGGGCGAAGTTATCGAAAAGGGCGGCGCGCTGGCCATTAAAACACAAGAAGGGACAACTTACCAACTCAGTGAAAATGAGGCACGTCGCCAAGGTCGCGAATTCAAAGCCGGCGACAAGGTCGAGGTATCGGTCAACGAGAACAATGCCATCGTCGACGTGCACCTGGAAGGAGAAAAGGGCACCCATAAGTTTGTGACGGGAAAGCTCGTCCACGTTGGCAGAATGAAGAAAGAGATCAAGCTGCAAACGGCGGAGGGCGATCAATCCTTTCCGCTCCTCTTGCAGGAGACGAAAACCGGAGACTTTCCTGAAGGAACAGAAGTCACTGTTGAGTTGAACGAAGCAGGGACGGTTATCGATTTGCACAAGGGCAAGCACGTTGGTCAGAAGAAACAGTGATCCTCGGCGATGTGCTTAGCTGCTTCTGAGCTCAGAACGCACGCCCCCGTTATGATTGTAAGGCGTAACGGGGTCCTGTGTCAGAGGGATGAAAAATGGGTGGGATACGAGAAAGATGTTAGGAGCCTTTAAAATTCCCTGAGTTAGATTGGTGACTTGCTCCGTTAACGCCTAGCCATTGTTTTTCGGCATTGCGGCAATGAAGGAATCGGCTTCTTGAATGGACGCGTTTAGATCCTTAATGAGTGAATTGATGTTGCCTTCCACCGAGACTAATTCGCCTTTTAATGACGCGATGGCTTGAGCGTTCAGGTTATGCTTTAGAAAAAGAACCTGGTCTTTGAACTTTGCCAATACCGGATCCATTTTAGCTTCCGCCCGTTTCATGGCTTTGATCATTTGCGCATAGTGAGTGCGCGTCTGTGTTAGTTGCTCTTGGCTCTTCTTGCGCAAAGCCGAGCTAGTATACTGCTTAAGTTCGGCATTCCATTCCGTAAACAACGCTTCAGACACCTCTTCCACAGACGCAATTCGATTTCGGACTGATTTCGCTTTGGCTTCGCTCCGCTCGTATTCGGTATTCAGGGCCTCGTACTTCTCCTGTAACTCCCCCCCTTGGATATCCAACGTTTTGGTGAAGCGATCGAGAGCCGATTTGAATTGTTCTTTGGCCTCCTGCTGAGCGTCACGGGCTTTTTCTACATCGCGGACCAGTAGGTCGCGCTTGTGATAGCCAAGCTTTTCCATCGTTTCATAATAGGCTGTCTGGCAACTCAATCCGAAAAGACTGAAGAGCACAATCGCAGATGTGAGAAGAAAGGACAGTTTGCGAACACGTGAAGGAGAATCTTGAATGTGCGTCATGTCATCCTATGCTAACGGTTCAATGGTCAATGAGGCACTCTATCACACCCTCACTGCAGCTTATACGTAGCCCCTTTCGCTCCGATACTAATCCAACAAGGCGCGGGAATCTTTCTTACGGAACCATTCCGCACCTAGAGGCGGGCCGGCGCTCTTCACCCTCCCATTTCATGACGGGTCGACACGATCCTATGGAGTGGCTAGACTGCCCCTCTCCTCCCCATCTAAAAAAAAGGAGTGACCGTGAGACTGCTGCATGACTTCCTCAACAGTCTTTTCTACACAACCCTGGCTGTCGCAGTCGTTTTCGCGAGTACAGCTCTAGCTGATGGTGGTACTGTGGTCACGAAACCCAGCAAGTATTCTGTCCCCGAAACAATCAACCGGATCGAGAAGGCAGTCACGGCAAAAGGAATGCGCATCTTTACCCGGATCGATCACGGCGGAGAGGCGAAGAAGGTGGGATTGGCCATGAGACCCACTGAGTTGCTCATTTTCGGGAACCCGAAGGGCGGGACCGCTTTGATGGTGGCTAAACCTACGGCAGCCATTGACCTCCCTATGAAAGCGTTGGCATGGGAAGACGAGGAAGGCAAGGTGTGGCTCACGTATAACTCCCCCGAGCTTCTCCGCGAGCGACACGGTGTGCCGACGGAGCTCACGTCCAAACTCGATCCAGTGGGTAGGTTACTGGAAGCGGCCGTGGAATAGCCCTATTCCGCGGCGCGTTGGCAGGCCGGCTTGGTCTGAACCTCTCCTCTCCTCCACTCGATGCTCATCGCACCTCACACCGCGCTAGACCCCGCCCACGTGGAAACGTAGAATGTCCCTGCGATATGCCTTGCCAGCCGCCGCAGTCTAAAACCATGCGCGCATTCTGGAGCCTGCTGATCGGATTGTCCGCTCTGACGTTGGGCGCTTGTGCGGAGGAGCACGGAAAAAGCTATTGGCTGCGTCACGCCACCATAACGCTCGCGCAAGCCACCCAAATTGCTGAGAGCAATGAATCTGGACGAGCCGTGAGAGCCGAGCTTAGGCAGTCGGGGACTCACGTTTTTTACGAGATCGAGATCATTGATAACGGCAATAAGTCGCGGCGCGTGCGTGTGGATGCGGAAACGGGCAAGATTTTTAAAACCCTGACCTTGCCCTAGCCTCAAGAGAAAAAAAGAGACTCGCAACGATTCTCGCCCTCCCGCCTTCACACCGAGATGGCGGCGAAGCTATTATGCAGGAGACCCATAATGGTCCCCGACACTTTTCTCTAGCTAAGAGGGACGCATGGCGACTGAGAGAGTGGTGAGACTGGTTACAGCTACCATCACGAAGTGGTGGGGAGATGACCCGTGGCGGTTGAGCGCCGCCTTGTCGTACTACACCCTCTTCTCCCTTGCCCCACTGCTGACGATTGCCATCGGCGTCGCAGCTGTCGTGGCGGATGAAGATGCTGTGCAAGAGGAACTTCGCGCTCAGTTCGAAGGCCTGATTGGGACGCCCGGGGCCGAGGCCATGGCCAATATGCTGCGGAGCGCCGGCCACCCAGTACACGGAATCGTCGCGACGCTCGTCAGTCTGGTCACTCTGCTCGTCGTCTCCATGGGCATGTTTAGCGAACTACAGAGCGCGTTGAACCTCATTTGGAGAATCCCAGGGAAAGGCAGCTCCGCTATCTGGCGAGCCGTCAGAACGCGACTGTTCTCGTTTATGCTCGTGATCTGCACAGGTTTTCTTCTCCTTGTCTCCCTGCTCATGAGCGCCGTTCTCTCTGCGGTGGGAAAATTCATCCACCGTGCGGTGCCCTGGCCTCAGATGATCATGACCCTCGTGGATCTCACGGCTTCGCCGATCGTGATCACTGTGA
>DASTQE010000197.1:0-9642 GCA_035761895.1 Nitrospira sp.
GCGGCCGTCGCCCTCGCGCAGGACGCCGGCATGGACGAGCCGGCAGTCGGCCATCTGGCGCTCGTCGTGACTGAACTGGCGACAAACCTGGTCAAGCATGCCAGAGGTGGCCAGCTTTTGATGCGCCGGCTCGGGGTCGAAGCGACGGAAGGCATAGAAGTGCTGTCGCTGGACAATGGGGCCGGCATGTCCAATGTCGCCCTGTCGCTGGGGGACGGCTACTCGACCGCCGGCAGCTCAGGAACGGGATTGGGCGCCGTTCTGCGCAACGCGGGAGAGTTTGACGTGTACTCGCAGCCGGGTAAGGGCACGGCGGTGATTGCGCGCGTGTACGCGCAGCGCCGCAGAGCTTTGCCGAATTCGCGATCAGTTGGCGTCGTGCGCCAGGCCAAACCAGGTGAAGTCGTCTGCGGTGACAACTGGATTGCTCGATGGTTCGCGGACGGTTGGGTCTGCGCGGTGGCCGATGGGCTTGGGCACGGGGTCATCGCGTCGGACGCGGCGTCGGCGATCATCGACGCCGTGGGACGGGCGCAGGCCCGCCTTTCGCCGATCCAGTTCGTGGAAGCTGCGCACCAGGCCGCGAGACACACGAGAGGCGCGGCATTGGGCGTGGCGGTTCTCGACGAAGCGGCGGGGGTCGTACGATTCGCAGGTATCGGCAATATCGCCGCCGTCGTTGTGAACGGCGCCGAGCGGCGCCATCTCGTGTCCCACAACGGCATCGTCGGCCATGAGTATCGCAAGGTTGCCGAATTTTCTCATCCATGGCTGCCGGAGTCGGTGCTCGTGCTGCACAGCGACGGCATCGCGACCCATTGGGACCTCGGACGCTATCCCGGTCTTCTCGCGCGCGATCCCAGCCTCATCGCAGGGGTCCTCTATCGCGACTACCTGCGCGGGCGCGATGACGCCATCGTCGTGGTGTTGAAAGAGCGGGATCATCGCGCCGTGTCGTAGGAGAAGGTATGCCTCAGAGCATTAGCATGATCGAAATCAACTATGAAGACGATGTCGTCACCGCGCGGCAACGGGCGCGGCAGGTGGCGCGGTTGTTCTCGTTCGATGAACAAGATCAGACCAGGATTTCCACGGCTCTTTCCGAGATCGCCAGACTGTTCGTGCATGCGCACAAGGGCGGTCGTATCGAATTCCAGCTCGAAGGCAGCACGCCTCCGCAACTCTTGCTGGTGACGATCAGTTCGACCCACACCGCCGGGGCCAAGGCTCGCGCCGGCGCCATGGGAAACGGCGGGAACCTTGAACCCGAGTGGGAGGCCGCCCTGATCGCGGCCCGGCGTCTGATGGACCAGTGCGAAGTCCGATCCAATTCGCCGGAGGAACGCATGATCCGCCTGGCCAAAATACTTCCGCCGCGCGCGCCGCTCTTTACGGGCAAGGCCTTGGAGCGGGTGGTCAAGCAGCTGGGGAAACTCGAGCCGCAAAATCCTATGGAAGAAGTCCGACAGCAAAACCAGGAACTGCTCCGCGCATTGGAGGAATTGCACGAACGGCAGCAGGAACTGGTCCGCCTCAACAGCGAGCTGGAGGATACCAATCGGGGCGTCGTCGCGCTCTATGCCGAGCTGGATGAAAAGGCGGGGCACCTCCGCCGCGCCGATGAAATGAAATCGCGGTTCCTCTCCAACATGAGCCATGAATTCAGGACGCCCCTGAATGCGATTCTTGCGCTCTCGCACTTGCTGCTCGAACATACTGACGGGGAGTTGAACAGCGAACAGACGAAGCAGGTCAACTACATTCGGAAGAGCGGCGAGGATTTGCTGGAGCTGGTGAATGACCTCCTGGATCTGGCCAAAATCGAGGCGGGCAAAGTGACGGTAAGGGCCGGCGAGTTCGAAGTGGCGAACCTCTTCAGTGCCCTGCGAGGTATGCTTCGTCCGCTGTTGATCTCAGATGCGGTAAACCTCGTGTTCGAGGAGCCCAGCGGACTTCCGCTCATGCTGACCGACGAAGGCAAAGTCTCCCAGATCCTCCGAAATTTTATTTCGAATGCGATCAAATTCACCAAACGCGGTGAGGTGCGTGTCTGCGCGGCGCTGTCGGCGGATGGCTGGTCCGTGGCCTTCTCCGTGGCCGACACGGGCATTGGCATTGCGCAGGAAGACCAGGCAAGGATCTTCGAAGAATTCACCCAGCTGGACCATCCGATTCAAACACAGGTCAAGGGCACGGGCCTGGGGCTTCCGCTCTGCAGGAAGCTTGCAGAGCTCCTCGGCGGATCGGTGGAGGTGAGCAGCCGACCGGGGGAGGGCTCCACCTTTGTCGCCACCATTCCCGTCAATTATGCGGCCAACGACATCGAACGAGCGGAGCAGATCGAGGCTCTGCCAGTAACAGACGATGACAAGCGGCTGCCCGTCCTGGTGGTGGAGGACGAACCGGAAACGCGCCTCTTGTACGAGAAGTACCTGCGGAACACGGCGTTCCGGCCGATCCCGGCCGGCAGCATCAGGCAGGCGCGTGAACAGCTGCGCCGGTATCCGGTCGTGGCGGTCGTACTGGATGTGCTCCTGCCCGATGAGCCCGCCTGGCAGTGGCTGGCGGAACTGAAGCGCGGGGAAGCGACCTCGAATCTGCCGATCCTCGTGGTGTCGACCGTGGAGGATCCGCGCAAAGGTCTTGCCCTTGGAGCCGACGACTATTGTATCAAGCCTCTGCGACGCACCTGGTTGCTGGAGCGGCTGCAACGGCTCACGAAGATCGCCCGGGATCCGGCGAAGGGGCCCCCGGTGGTGCTGATCATCGACGATCAGGAAACCGACCGCTATATCATCCGGCATCATCTCGAGGAATTCGGGTGCTCGATCGTCGAAGCCAATCGGGGCGAAGAAGGACTGCGTTTGGCTCGTCAATTGAAGCCGGGGTTGATTGTGCTCGATATGAACATGCCCGGAATGGACGGCTTTGAAGTGCTTGCGCACTTACGCGACGATCGCGCCACGGCAATGTTACCGGTCACGGTGGTCACGTCCCAAATTCTCATGCCGGAGCAATACCAGGCGCTCACGCATGCCCGCGCTGTGGTTCTCAAGCATGAACTGACTCCGGCTGTCTGGCAGCGGGTGTTCGACGACGCTGGATTGGCGTATCGTGAGGCGCCCGCGCCGGAAACCATCAAGCCAGTGTAATTCGTGCTCGATGTTTGACAAGGAAATCATGGACGCCTTTCGCCAGAGCGACCAACAGTTGGAGGTGATCAGTAATGCATTGCCGGCCTTGATTTCATACATCGGACGCGATTTGCGCTACCACACCTGTAACGATTCCTATGTGAAGTGGTTCGATCTGTCCCGTGAAGACATCATCGGGAAGCCGGTTCGTGAGGTCCTTGGCGAAGAGGCCTGGTTGGCCGTGGGGCCCCCCATCGAGGCAGCCTTGGCCGGTGAGACGGTGGACTATGAGAGCGAGGTCAACTATCGTCGCGGGGGAACGCGATGGATCCACGCGGTGTATACCCCGCATCGGGACTCCCACAACCAGGTGCTCGGCATCGTGGTGATGGTGACCGACATTACGGGGCGCAAGCAGGCCGAGGAGGCGCTCCGCGAAGGCGACGAGCGGTTCCGCGCTGTCGTCAACCAGGCGACGGTCGGCGTGACCCGCACGGACCTCACCGGACGGTTCACCTTCGTGAACCCGCGTTACTGTGAAATCGTCGGCTATACGCAGGCGGAACTTCTCGAGAAGCGCATGCAGGATATTACCCACCCGGATGATTTGCCCGGCAATCTGGAGCAGTTTCACCGGCTTGCTCGCGAGGGGGCGGATTTCGTCATCGAGAAACGCTACCTCCGCAAGGATGGGCGCATCGTCTGGGTCAACAACAGCGTCAGCGGCGTGCGCGACGCCCAGGGGAAACTCAAGGGCGCCTTGGCGGTGACGCTTGACATCACCGAGCGCCGCCGCCAAGAGCTTGAGCTGGCGCATCGCAGCCGACAGCAAGCCCTCATGTACGAATTGGCGGAAACCGTGAACCGGGCCGATGCGCTTGACGATCTTTATCAGAAAGCGCTCGACGTCATTACTGCCTCGTTGAATGCCGATCGCGGCTCGATTCTCTTGTTCGATGCGGATGGTGTGATGCGGTTCAAGGCCTGGCGGAATCTCTCGGAGGGTTATCGCCAGGCGGTGGAAGGACACAGTCCCTGGACGAAGGACGAACGCAGCCCCAAACCCATTCACATACGCAATGTCGCGGAGGCGAACCTCGATCCGTCGCTGGGGAAGGTCATTGGCCGGGAAGGGATTAAAGCCTTGAGCTTCATCCCGCTGACCTACGGCGGACGGTTGATTGGAAAATTCATGGTGTATTTCGACCGGCCATACGCGATGAGCGAGGAAGACGATACCCTGACGCAGGCCACCGCAAGGACCCTGGCCATCGGCATAGAGCGCAAAATGGCCGAGGTCCAACTCAGGCAGCATCAGGACCAGCTCCAGGCGTTTGCCAACCAGTTGGAGCAGCTGGTGGAGGAGCGGACGCAGGAACTGGTCCAGTCGCGCGATCAGCTGCGCGCCTTGGCCACGGAACTCAATCTGGCCGAGCAGAGGGAACGCAAGCGGGTGGCGGCGGAGCTGCACGATTATCTCGCGCAATTGCTGGTGCTGGCAAAAATGAAATTGGGACAAGGCAAGCGTCTCGTCAATCGGATTCCCGCTTGCGTCGACTTCATCAGACAGAGCGAGGACGCGTTGAGCGAGGCCTTGACCTACACCAGGACGCTCGTGGCGGATCTGAGCCCGCCGGTCCTTCACGATTTCGGCCTGCCGACGGCGCTCGGCTGGCTCGGGCAGCAGATGGAGCGTCATCAATTGAAGGTCGCGGTCCGGGTGGCGCCCAACGTTCATGTCAAGCTGCCGACCGACCAAGCCCTGCTGGTGTTTCAATCGGTCCGGGAGCTTCTCATGAATATCGCCAAACACAGCGGCTCGGGAGAAGCGTGCCTGTCCCTCGATCAATCAGAGGGCTATCTGCGCATCGAGGTTCGGGACGAAGGCAAGGGTTTTACAGTGACACCCCAAACCGGGCCCTCGACAAAATTCGGTCTCTTCAGCATCCGTGAACGGATGAGAGCGTTGGGCGGCACGTTTGACATTGAGTCGGTTCCCGGAAAGGGCACCACGGCCACGTTGACCTTGCCGTTAGAAAACAGTGCTGAGTGCTCAATGGTGAGCGCTGAGTCCTCTGGGCCGCCCGTCGGTCACGCAGGTTTCAGCTCCCAGTTCAATCAGTCAGCACTCAGGACTCAGGACTCAGGACTCCAACAACACCAGAAAATACATGTCTTGCTGGTCGACGACCATGCGATGGTCCGGCAGGGCCTTCGCAGCGTGCTGGATGGTTATGCGGATATTGAGGTGGTGGGTGAGGCCTCAAACGGGGAGGAGGCGGTAACCATGACGGAGCGGCTTCGCCCCTTGCTTGTGCTGATGGACATCAACATGCCCAAGATGAGCGGTGTCGAGGCCACCGCACGCATCAAGGCCCGTCATCCGGAAATTGTCATCATCGGTCTGTCCGTTCAAGCCGGCCACGAATCACATCTGGCGATGTTGAAGGCGGGCGCGACGAGGCTGCTGACCAAGGAAGCCGCAGTCGATCAACTGCATCATGCCATCCTGCATGCATTGAACCGGACCACGGCCGAGATGCGGCACTGACACGGTGCCGTCGTCAGGCTTCAGACGCTACCGCACGCGACCGTATCCCGCCGCCCACGCAACATCGACGATCTGCCGGGTTGAATCTGCGGCCGGAAACGCATCGTCGAACATTGTGCCGTAGGAGTCCTGCATCAGCGATTGAAACTCGGGAAATTGGACGGAGGGGACACCGGCAAGGGTCGCCAGCGAGACGAGATACTCGCCGTACCCTCGTGAAATGTCCGAACGAAGATTGTCGTAGGAGGACGCCGTAAACACCTCCAACCGCTTCCTCGCCCGCGCGGGAGCCATGCTTGCCGCGCCCGGTGTGGTGCTCGAGGTGAACTCCTTCAAGGGCTGTGTAAATTCAGAGGAGGCCGCCGTAGTCCCGTTCGTGAGCTGTGTCGTCGCGTCGAACGGCGCCTTGGTCAACTCGATGGTCGCATGGGTGATGCAACCGGACGTCACAAGGAGAATACCGGCACAGGTTGCGAGCCGCCAATGGCTGGTACGCATAACGCCTCCTTTAAGTCGCCAGTCCTGAGTCGCTCTGCACGCATCACTGATCACTCATCACATTCTCATGAATACCCGCTAAAGCGCCTGGAGGCTCCTGGGAAAACCCCTAATGAAAGAAGTAATGGGTAACCGGTGATGAGTGATAGGCAAGAAGTGATGGGTGATCGATGAGCATGGGTAATTACTCATCACTGATCACTCATCACTTCCCCATACTAGGGTCCTTCCCAGGCCAGCGTCCTCCACGGGAATGATAAATGTTGAATTTGACATGGGGAATGGGCTTCGACCTCGTCCTCAATTCCACATTCCACCATCCATACCCATATAAAAAGAGCTCACATGACCATGATCACCACTTCTTCACCCAATGTTGTTGGAGAGCACAGGGCGCCGTCTTCCCCGTGGCAGATGACTCTCGGGGCTCAGGTGGAATCCGTGGGCGTCCGGTTTCGAGTCTGGGCGCCAAAACGCGCACGCGTGGACGTTGTGCTTGAGGAAAACGGACGCAGCTTTCCCTTGCTCAAGGACGAGGCAGGGTACTTCTCGGGTCTGGTCCCCATTGCCACGGCGGGCATGAGATACCGTTACCGGCTGGATAATGGAGAGGCCTACCCCGACCCTTGTTCGCGCTACCAGCCTCAGGGACCCCATGGACCTTCCCTTATCGTCGATCCGTCCGCGTACGAGTGGCGTTCGGCGGGATGGCCCGGCGTGCGCATGCCCGGCCAGGTGATCTATGAGCTGCATGTCGGGACGTTTACGCCGGAAGGCACCCTTGATGCTGCCATCGGAGAGCTCGATGAACTGAAGGAGTGCGGGATCACGCTGATCGAATTAATGCCGTTGGCCGAGTTTCCCGGTCGCTGGAACTGGGGATACGACGGCGCTGCGCTGTTTGCGCCGGCACATGTCTACGGTGATCCTCACGCGCTCAAGCGATTCGTGGACGCTGCCCATGCCCGCGGTCTCGGTGTCATTCTGGACGTGGTGTATAACCACTTCGGTCCTGACGGGAATTATCTACCCGTATACAGCGACCTGTACATGACGGATCGTCATCCCAATGAGTGGGGACAAGCGATCAACTACGACGGGCCGGGATCGGGTGGGGTAAGGGACTTTGTGCTGCAAAACGCCTGCTACTGGATTACGGAATTCCGCCTTGACGGACTGCGCCTTGACGCTGTCCACGCCATCTACGACGACAGCCCCCTGCATATTCTCGCCGAACTCTCTCAGAAGACGCGAACTGCGGCTCGCGAGCGGTCGATCGTGCTGATTGCGGAATGCGAATCGCAACTGATCCAAACTGTCCGGCCGGTTGAAAAAGGCGGTTGGGGCCTGGACGGCGTGTGGAGCGATGATTTCCATCATGTCTGCCGGGTCGCCATGACCGGGCGAAGCGAGGCCTATTACACCGACTATCGAGGCACGGCCCAGGAGTTGCTCTCTGTCATCAAGAGGGGATTCCTCTTTCAAGGCCAGCGCTATCACTGGCAGAAGAAACCGAGGGGGACGGTCGTGAAAGACGAGCCGGCACAGGCGTTCGTCTTTTATGTGCAGAACCATGATCAGGTGGCCAACCATCTCCATGGCGACCGCATTCACGCGATGGTCTCTCCTGCCCGCTACCGTGCGTTGGTCGCGCTGATGTTGCTGGCACCCGAAACGCCGATGTTGTTCATGGGACAGGAATTCGCCGCGTCCAATCCCTTTCTCTTCTTTGCCGATCACCATTCCGATCTCGCGGCCAAGGTCTACGAAGGACGCAAAAAGTTTCTCGCTGAGTTTCCGGAATATGCGACACCCGAAGCTCAGGAGGCCGTGCCGAATCCGGCGGATGACTCGACATTCGAGCGGTCGCGCCTGGACCTGTCTGAACGGACACGCCACGCAGGGATCTACCGACTGCACCGGGACTTGCTGCGCTTGCGTCGCGACGATCGCGTCCTGTCCCGGCAGGACCGGATGACGCTCGACGGCGCCGCGCTGGGACCGCAGGCCCTCGTGCTCCGATACTGCGCGTCCGGAGATGATGACCGGCTGTTGGTCGTGAATCTGGGGCCTGACCTGAATTTTGTTCCTGCGCCGGAGCCTCTGCTGGCTCCGGTCGAAGACGGAGCGTGGGTCCTGCAATGGTCGAGCGAGCATCCGAGCTATGGCGGTCCCGGCATCATCAATCCCTTGACTGAAGACGGATGGCGCATCCTCGCCGCCACCGCCACCCTGTTTCGAGCCGCAAGGAATAGTCTGGAGTGATCAACAGTGATGGCGACCATGACCGCGACTCCCAGCATCGTGCCGGCGGTGACGGACGATCCCTCGTCACTATTGGCGAAGGAGTGGCTGGTCACCAACGGGATCGGCGGGTATGCCTCGAGCTCGCTGCTCGGCATTGCCACGCGTCGCTATCACGGCCTCTTCGTGCCGGACTTGCCGGGCCGTGGCCGCACGTTAATCGTTCCGCGTCTTGACGAAACCGTCGAGGGGGGCGGGGACACCGTCTTGCTGTCCGGTGCGGAGTACGCGGGCGGACGGATTGAGCTCGATGGGGTCCGCTACCTCAAAAATATACGGTGTGAATGGCAGACCCCGGTGTGGACATACGACATCGGCGGCTCGGTGTTCGAGAAGCGAATCGTGGCCCCCCACAGGCAGAACACCACCTACATTCAATACCGCTGCCTGAACGGCCCGATGCGGTTGCACCTCCGGCCGTTCGTCACCTACCGGATGCACGATGCCAGGCTGGGCGAAGGCCAGGCGGATGTGTTTCCCTTAACGATCAGCAGCGGACGCTACGAGATCCCGCTGCCACATGGCGCGCCGACCCTCAAACTCTGTGTCCGGCCGCGCAAAGGCGTCTTCGTCACAGACGAAGTGACCAGCGAGGCTGTCTCCTATCGGGTGGACCGCGACCGCGGCTCTGAGTACATCCAGGATTTGTTCAGTCCCGGCTACTTCACGATCGATCTCTCAGACGGTCAACAGGTGGCCCTCGTCGCCAGCGTCGAGACGTGGGATATGCTCGACTTCGATTGCGAGGAAATTCTCCTGGCGGAGCAGCGCCGTTTGGAAAAACTCGTGTCTCTGGCTCCCGCGCTCCAGAAGGACGATTTCGCCATGCAGCTGCAGTTGGCCGCCGATCAGTTCATCGTGCAGCCGGGCGCCCGACCCGAGGAGCAGGTGCTGGCGCAGGCGTCGGGGGACGAAGCGAGGACCATCATCGCAGGATATCACTGGTTCGGCGACTGGGGCCGGGACACGATGATCAGTCTCGAAGGATTGACGATCTGCACCGGCCGGCTGCAAGAAACCAGAGCCATTCTGCGGACGTTCGCACGCTACATTCAGGACGGGCTCCTGCCGAATCTCTTCCCGGAGGGATCTCGACAGGCGCTCTATCACACAGCGGACGCAACGCTCTGGTATTTCCATGCACTCGATCGCTAT
>DASTQE010000198.1:0-12570 GCA_035761895.1 Nitrospira sp.
CTGATCGAGGACGACAGCACGCCGATGAATCATCATCTGGCCGCCCGAATCGGTGTCCTGACGATCGGAACGATGGTATTTTGGAATCTGGTCCTCCCCAAGCGGTTTCATGTGATGCCGGCGGTATTGATGGGCGTCTCCGTCGCCACCGCGGTGTCCGTGTTCCTCGAGATGCCGATTCAGCGCATCGAGGTGCAGGACAATCTGCTCTCGATCGTTCACCTTCCCACGGTTCAGAGCCTCTCCCATTTATTTGATACCAAGATCCTCGCCGAAGCCCTGGGCCTGGCGTTCATCGCCAGCGTCGAAACACTGTTGTCCGCATCGGCGGTCGATCAACTGCACACGGGCCCGCGAACACGATACAACCGGGAACTGCTGGCGCAGGGCGTGGGCAACATGATTTGCGGATTCCTCGGATCATTGCCGATGACGGGTGTCATCGTCCGCAGTTCCGCCAATGTCGAGGCGGGGGCCAAGACGAGGGCTTCGGCCATTTTTCACGGGGTCTGGTTGCTCGTGTTCGTCTCATTCTTGCCCTCGCTCCTCCGGTTTATTCCCACCGCCAGCCTGGGCGCTGTGTTGGTGTACACCGGCTACAAGTTGATGAACTTCGGCGTGCTTCCCGAGCTCAAAAAACACGGCCGCGGAGAAGTGGTCATCTTCTTTGCCACCATGGGCGCGATTGTGTTCGTCAATTTGCTGACCGGCGTGATCTTCGGCTTGGCACTTGCGCTCGCCAAGCTTCTGTACACGACGCAAAATCTCGAAACGTTCTTTGCCCACGATTCAGTCACGGGGAAACTCACCCTTCATCTCCAAGGGATCGCGACGTTCGTGAGTCTGCCGCGGCTGGCCGCCACACTGGAGACCGCACCGCCGTACGCAGAGATTCGCGTCGATACGACATCGTTACGGCACATTGACCACGCCTGCTTGAATCTCCTTCAGAACTGGCAGCTGCAGCACGAAGCCAACCATGGGAAAGTCCTCGTGGATTGGGACAAGATGCGCGGCGCCTCGTACCCAAGCAGACGCAGCCTTCGACAGGCTCCCTGGTGGCAGAAATGGCTTGAATAGGTTCTGTAGCGTCGCGGGGCGCGAACCGGCTACACTACGCCATGACACGAAGGCACTTGACCGGCGCAGCCGTGATGCTGTCCCTTCTTCTCAGCGGCTGCAGCGGCGACAAGGCGAAGGAGTTGCTCGAGACGGCCGAGCTGGAAGAGCGGCAAATGAACGTCCCTCATGCCAAGCAGCTCTATGAAGAAGTGATCCGTTTGTATCCCTCGAGTCCGCAGGCGCACACGGCTCGTGAGCGCCTCGCCAAGCTTAACGCCGGCTGAACGGCCGTTTGGGCCACCACGGCACAAACGCATTGGTCGTTTGCTGATATTCACGATACTCTGCACCCTTCGTCCTCAGAGCCTGCCGCTCCGCCCAGGGAATTCCGGTGACATTGAGCAGCGCCCATCCCATGCCGACCGGGCCAATCAGCGTCACGGGCCAGCCCGGCGCTCCAATGGCCATGACGACATAGGCCCACCAATGAAGCCATTCGAAAAAATAATTGGGATGTCGCGACAGATACCACAGGCCCTCGCGGCACACACGGTCACGATGCCAGGGCCGCGCCCGAAACCGTGCGAGCTGCCAATCCGCGACCGTCTCACCCGAAACGGCTCCCATCCAGAGCAGGACACCCGCCAATTCCCACAGACCGAAGGGCGGCCGTGGATTCTGCATGACGACGAGAAACGGCAGTGAAAACGCCGTCACCGCCGCCGCTTGCAGCTGGAAATAGCCGAACATCATCCACCGCTCCTGTGCGCCCCACGAGCGTCGCAATTCCTGATAGCGGGCGTCCTCCGCTTTGCCGATCACCCGGTTGAAGAGAAGGAAAAACCCGAGGCGGCCGGCATACAGGCACGCCATCAACGCGACCAGCAGCTTCCGTTCCTTCTCTCCGGATGCCTGCCCGGCGTACCAGAGCACCACCGCGATCAATCCGATGCAGAAACCGACATCGGCGATCGACGCATTGCGCACGAGCAGCTGTACGGCCCACAGCCCGAGCATGAAGCACACGATGACTGCGTATCCCGCCAGGACGAGGGAGAGTGGATCAGCGGTCATGCGCCTCGTAGTCCCACAGATCTCCTCCGCGACATGTTCGCTTGGCGAGCCAGGATCCGAATCCAGGGATGGGAAAAGAGAGCAGTTGTTGAAGCTTGCTGCAGTTCAGTGAGAGGTCGATCGGTCTAGGCGCTCCGGTATGGTTGCGCGCGGAACCCTTGATCAACCGGCCTCGCAGTTCAGGGTACCAAGGGAGTAATAACTCGCCGATCTCCCAACGCGAGAGGCGCTCACTTCCGCCGAGATGATACAGACCGGGCTTGTCGTATTTGACTAAGTCCCACAATGCGCGAGCAATCACACCGGCCGGGAGCGGGCATCGGAATTCGTCGGCATACAGCGTAACGTTCTTCCCGGCCTTGGCTGCCCGTGACATATCTTCAACAAAGCTGCGATCACCACGGTCTGACGTCCCGGCCGTCAGGACAATGCGCACAACCGTGTGCGAGGGGTTCTGCAGGACCACGCGCTCAGCTTCAAGTTTCGTACGCCCATACACATTGATGGGGTTCGGCTGTGCAGATTCGTCATACCAGCCGGTCGAACCGTCAAAGACTTCGCCGCTCGAGAGGAAGATGAACCGGGTGTTTCGGGCGAGCTGCCCCAGGAGGATCGTGGCATCGACATTGACGCGTTTGGCTCTCTCGGGATCTTGCTCACAATCCTTCGTTCGGCTCAACGCCGCACAGTGAATCACGGCCTGTGGATTGGATCGTTGAAATGCAGAACAGACCGCGGTCTGATCGGTCAGATCGAGTTGGGTGCGTGTGATGCCCTCCACGGCCCAGCCGGGTGCCCAGCGCGGAGCGGATTTCACGAGGTACTGTCCGATGAGCCCCGCCGCTCCGGTGATGATCGCACGTGGTGCCATGCCGGCGCTGTTATTGGCGCGTCAGCTTCCGATAGCGAATCCGATGCGGCTGATCCGCTTCTTTGCCGAGACGTTTTTTCCGGTCGGCCTCGTAATCGCTGTAGTTGCCCTCGAACCACACGACTTTGCTGTCGCCTTCAAACGCAAGGATGTGCGTCGCGATCCGGTCGAGAAACCACCGATCGTGACTGCTGATAACCGCACAGCCGGCGAAATTTTCGAGTCCTTCTTCGAGGGCGCGCAGCGTATTGACGTCGAGGTCGTTGGTCGGCTCATCGAGGATGATCAGGTTGGCGCCTTCCTTCAGCATTCGTGCGAGGTGCACCCGATTGCGCTCTCCGCCTGACAGGTCTTTCACCTTCTTTTGCTGATCCGCTCCCGCGAAATTGAATCGGGCACAATATCCGCGCGCATTGACCTCCACCTTGCCGAGCTTGACGGTCTCCTGTCCGTCGGAAATCACTTCGTACACCGTTTTGTTGCCGTCGAGGCTGCGGTCCTGATCGACATAGCCGAGCTTGACTGTTTCGCCGATCCTGATAGAGCCGGAGTCCGGCTTTTCTTTGCCGATGATTATTCTGAAGAGGGTTGTTTTTCCCGCGCCGTTCGGACCGATGACGCCGACGATCCCGCCCTTGGGCAAATCGAAGCTGACATTTTCATAGAGGAGCTTGTCACCGAAGCCTTTTGTGACGCCCTTCGCCTGCACGACGACATCGCCCAGGCGCGGACCCGGCGGGATGTAGATTTCAAGATCCTCGGTGCGTTGCTCCTGCTTTTGATTCACCAGCTCTTCATAGCGGTTCAGCCGTGCCTTCCCCTTCGACTGTCGGGCCTTTGGCGACATCCGGATCCACTCCAACTCGTGCTCCAGCGTTTTCTTGCGCTTGGATTCGGCCTTTTCCTCCTGGGCCAGTCGTTCCTGCTTCTGCTCCAACCACGAGGAATAGTTGCCCTGAAACGGAATACCGTGGCCGCGGTCGAGTTCGAGGATCCAGCCTGCCACATTGTCGAGAAAATACCGATCATGCGTGACCGCGATCACCGTCCCCTTGTATTGCTGCAGATGCTGCTCGAGCCACTGCACGGATTCGGCATCGAGGTGATTCGTCGGCTCATCAAGGAGCAAGATGTCCGGCTCTTGAATCATCAACCGGCACAGGGCGACACGTCGTTTCTCGCCGCCCGAGAGCGTGCCGATTTTTTGATCGGCAGGAGGACAGCGGAGCGCATCCATGGCAATCTCGAGCTGGTTTTCCAGTTCCCACCCATTCGCCGCTTCGATCTTTTCTTGAAGCTGCGCCTGCTTATCGAGCAGCTTTTCCATCTCGTCCGGCGAGGACTCGCCGATCTTGTTGCTCACCGCTTCGTACTCCTTGAGCAGCGCCACGAGCTCGTGCTTCCCTTCTTCGACCACGTCCTTGACGGTCTTGTTCGGATCGAGTTGCGGCTCCTGTTCGAGCAAGCCGATGCTGTAGCCCTTGGAGCGGGAGATTTCCCCGGTAAAGTTCGGATCGACGCCAGCGATGATTTTGAGGAGACTGCTCTTGCCCGATCCGTTCAATCCGAGCACGCCGATTTTGGCCCCATAGTAGAAGCCGAGATAGATCTCGCGCAGCACCTGCTTCTTCGGCGGATACACCTTGCCGACGTTGACGAGGGAAAAAATGACTTGTTTATCGTTCGTGGCCATGAGCGGCTGTGGCTCCTTCTTTCGTTTTGAGGTTCTGAAAAGAGGCACCTTACCAGAGCCTCGTGTGCAGCGACAATCCTTTCTAGATGCCCAGTTCTTCCGAGAGCCGCAGCTCTGATTCGTCGACAATCTCCTCCAGGCAACTGAAGCAGGTAAAAGGAAAGCGCTCCACGGGGAGCGAACAGACCTCACCGATGGCCGTGTTGGGTTCGATTGCCAGCCCGCCACACTCTTTGTGTATCAGCGTGAGCATGGTGGGTGTCAGGCCGCCGGGCCGAGGAGAATAGTCATGGCTTGCCAGCCACCCTCGTGATGAATCCGCGCAGTTGAACAAGAACCGGCATCGGAATTTCATGGCCTCCTCGAAAGCTGTGCCATTGCACGGCCAGACCGGCGGTCATCAGCTCATCCCGGAGGCGTTCAGCCATCACGTATGGAAGAATGGGGTCATGCGTCCCATGGCTTTGAAAGACCGGCAGGCCTGCCCGCTTCCCGACGGACGGACGCCAATCTTGTTTGGCGAGAAGCGACCCCGAGAGCTGGATCAATCCCGCGAACGGGAAAGCGGTGCGCATGACCAGATCGCACGTGAGCATCGCGCCCTGCGAGAATCCTCCGATGACCGTCTGCTGGTAGTCCACCGGCAGCGCGCGGGGCACGAGGGTCAAGAACCTCTCGAGGGCTTGCCGTGCCTGCGGCAGCCCAGGTGGAACCTCGGCGGATAAATCGCGAATGCGGCCGGCAAGCCGATCCGCCTCGAGGCGGGCCATATCGATCATCCACCAGGCGCGCGACTCGCCATACCCCATGTTGAGCGACAAGGGCCCTTCCGGAAACATCCAACGGATTCCGGCTGGTCCTTCCAGCGCATCGGCAAGCGGCAGAAGATCGTCCCCGGGCGCGCCAAAGCCATGCAGCAGGATCACAAGAGGACCAGTGCCTCCGCCATGGCCATCCGCACCGCCCGTCAATCGAACCTTCAAATCTGCGACGTGATCCAACCGCATCTGAAGAGTTACCGCATGTACAGATACTGGAGCAACGCCACGAGGCCGTATAACGACGATTCGATGACCGGCTGCTGATAGAGCGGAACGAAGGCCCCCTGTTCCTGGCCCTCCACTTCGTCGATGATGAATTGCACCTGCTTCATACGGAGGTCGTGGTCCTTGCCGCTGCCCAAGACCTGCACCATCTTCCGGCTCAAACCATCCAACATGGCGGCCTTGGCTTGACTGGCGGCCTGGTAGAGCAGATAAGCAGCCAGCAGGGCCAGCACGACGTTCACGGTCCAGGAGAACAGCAGGAGCAGCGGATAGTTCCAAATATCGAAATAGTCATTTCTGCCGGCGATGAGGATCAAGAGCGCGATGAAGGGATAGCGAATGAGCCGATTGACCACTTCCGTCCGCTGACCAATCAGATCCACGGCCGCCAGGTATTTGAGCTTTTCGAATTCAACGGCTTGATTCGGATTTAGCCCATATTCCCGAAGATACTCTTCCTGCACCTGTGCAGACCAGCCACCGGTGGAGGCCGTCACCCAGCCGATCCACCGACGGCAAAGCATGACGGCATCGAAGACGGCGAGATTGAGAAACACGACCAGAGCCACACTGAATAACGTCATGAACCCATCGATCGTGCAGCTGAATTGTCCACGGCAAGGGTGAATATACTCTTCGTCGACCACATAGACGCCCAACGCCCACATGCTACCCAGATACAGCAGAAACAGCAGAATCGTCCGACTGAACCATTGGATCGGCCGGCTCGCCTCACGGTACCAATCCCAAGCTTGGTCCACCGTCGTCGCCATCATCGTCTCGGCCGGATGAAACACGCGCTTGAGATTGGTCCAAAAGGTCTTGCCTGAAAATGACTGATGGCCGGACTCCCGCTGCAGCTGAAAGTCCTTGGTGATCGCCTCGCTGTTCTTGGTGAGGTCTCGTATTCCTTTCAGGAGCAGGGCGAAGCAGAGGACGACGACCAACAGGCGGAGCAGCTCGCTGGGCCAGATACTGACGCCCGCCGTCCAGGAAAAGGGTTCTCCTTCGTCATGATTGGCCAGCAGAGCGGATGACCCTCCAAGCGCGATGAAGAGGGAGAAGCCGGCCAACAAGAGAATCGCCAGGACGCCCAAAGACACCGGATGACCGGACACCCACAGCCAGAGCCGGTGGTTGCTCCACGCGATGACCGTGCCGATCATGAGGCAAATGGCCAGGAGAGCCGCCACCGCCGTGTTATCAAACCCGATCCCCTGTTTGAGCTGTGCCAGATCGTCCGTATAATCGAGATCGGGCCGCAAGGGATGAATCGTTCTCACCCCTTCCTTCTCGACCACACTCAAGTCGACTGCGCCGTCCCGCCCGACTTCGAAGAGCCGTGGATGGGACCCGGCGTCGTAGAACCGGCTTTCCGGCGTCATCGCGACGTGATAGGCGCTAGTGCACGGGCTGCGCCGCGGTTCAGATTCTCCCGGCCCGCAGCGAACGTGCCCCACGGCTTGCAACACGGCAAAGTAGGTTGATGCTTGATAGCTGCTGCGGAAGGGCGGGACATCGCGTTGGAGACTTCCTTCGAGCTGGAGGCCGAAGGGTGAGGCGATGACCATGTTGCGGGTGGATTTGTATTCACTGGGGTGCAGATGACGCGCATCCAGATCGAGCGTGAAAAAAATCGCGTGCGGAAAGGCCGGGCGAATGGCCTTCATGACGAGAAGCGCATCGTAGGGGTCCGTGCCCAGGATGCCGATGGCCCTGGCGCCTTCGCCTTCCTCGTGTATGCGATCCACCAGTGCCCGGACATAGTCCGTTTGGCCGGTGCCTTCAGGACGATCTCGCGTAGAATCCTTGCCCTGATCGGCAGCCTTCGCCGCGCGCGCCGCCCGGGCCGCGTCATCTCCAGGAATTTCTCCGTCGAGGCCTCCCAGGTAGCTGTACCGGAACACATTAAGGGTAAGCGATTCATAATCAGCCGGGCGTTGAATCTGCAGATCGATTGCCTGCGGCACCGTCTGGCACCATTGCTTGATGTCGGCCGGCACCCGTATGGTCTCGAGATCGGCCTCCGAAAGTTTTGCCACCTTGGTACAGGCCGCTGCCCGGAATTCAATCGGAAGCGCCCGTCCATAGAAAGAATCCCATTCACCAATCAGAATCACCGCATCCCAGCCCAAGCGGACCTGGCGTCGCTCTAATTCATCAATCAGAGACCGAAACCGTTGATCGTCAGACCCGACGTCATAGAGAAGCCTGACATTCGCGTTGGAGAGACGGCGATAGAACTCGTGCTCACAATCGTCGTACGTCGTACAGGCAGTCCCTTTGCCGGACTCCGCCTTGAGACCATAGGCCAACAGTCCCTTCATCGCGCTGGCCCATGGCGAGTACAGCTCGATCGAACCATCGGCATTGGGCCAGATGCCTGGATGGGGATGCGGGCTTTGGGACAGGCCGCCGGCTTCGTCGAGCAGCGCACGATAAGCAGACGAGCTGCGCGGGCCGATGATTTTGAAAGACACCGCCCGCTGCAAGGCCGGATTCAACCGCACGAGTGGAGGTTGACCTCCGAGGAGCGGACACTCTTGCTTTGCGGATTCCTGACAGACGAGCCCCTGAGACAAGGAGGTCAGCGTAGCGAAGAAGCCGCTGCTGAGCGCCTCGTCGGGCAGCCACACGACCAGAATGCTGTCTGCGCGGCTCCCCGCAGCTCCACAGAAGCGGGTTTTCCTGAGTCGGAACCATTCATAGGGGAGTCCTTGCAGTGAACTGTCCGGTTGCCAATCCACGAAGGAGAGATGGTTTTCATCCTCCGGGACATAACAGGCGACGCCGAGTGCCGTGGCGACGGCATATCGGTCTCGGAGACGCGACTCGCTGCTCTCGACGTAAGGGCCACCGGCCGTCGTGACGAGAAGCACCATCACGCGCTGTCCGCGATTGACGCGATCCGCGACCGCGTGACGGAGCGCACTGACCCGTAGCACCAAGGACAATCCGCCTCCAGCCCTGCTGGCCCCTCGCTCTCTGATGGCCCGTTCGACCGCCGCGACAGGATCCTCCCAGAGCCGCGCGCGAACCAGTTGCTCGCCCGTGGTCTGCTTCATCGCCAGGCCGGCGCCCACCGGTCGCGAACTGCGCAGCGGCTCCTTCACGAGCAGGACACCCGCAATGGCCAGCACCAGCGTCAACGCGCCCGCCACTGCCAATTTGGAATCCGCGCGCGGTTTGGCCAACGTTGCCGGTTCTCCTATTGAGCCGAAAAATCGGGTTCCACTCTACAACAGCGGATGAGGGTAACTGCAACTGGTGGTGCTAAGAGGAGCAGCTCACACTTAAGTGCTTCCCCCAGTTGGGCGGGGGAGCGGCGTATCCTTGCATCCCTTCCTGTTCGGTATAGGGGTCTTTCAGGAGGGTGAGGAGCCGGTCGATCTCGCCAAAATCTTTCTGCTGTGCCTTTTCGATCGCAGTGTGTGCCAGGTAATTGCGCAGCACATACTTGGGGTTGACACGGTTGATGGCTTCCTGACGCTCGTCGTCCCGGCTCTCTTCGCTTTGCAAGCGGTTCCGATAGCGCGAGGCCCAGTCATCGAACCGGTCACGGTTCATAAAGTGCTCCCGCAACTGATCGTTCTTCGTTCCGGGATCTGAGCCGAACATGCCTAGCTCGCGGAAGACGATCGTGAAGTCCGCATGGCTCTCTTGGAGCAGGCTCAAGAAGTCGCGGATGAGGTCGTCGTCTTCCCCGCGTTCTTGTGCGAGGCCGAACTTCGCCCGCATGCGCGCCCGATATTCCCGTTCGAATATTGGCGTGTAGGCATCGAGTCCCGTTTTCAATGCCTCTTTGTCTGCGAGCGGCAACAACGCCTGGGCCAGACAGCTGAGATTCCATAGGCCGATAGAGGGCTGCTGATTGAAGGCATACCGGCCGTTATGATCGGAATGATTGCAGATGAATCCGGCATCATAGTCGTCCATGAAGCCGAAGGGCCCATAGTCCAGCGTCAGACCGAGGATCGACATATTGTCGGTATTCATGACCCCATGCGCCCACCCGACTGCCTGCCATTGCGCGATGAGTGTTGCCGTTCGCTCCACGACCTCGGCGAACAGGCGGGCATATTTTCCCGTGGCCCCCCGAAGATGCGGAAAGTGACTGTCGATCACGAAGTCGGCTAGGATTTTGAGCAGGTCGTGCTGCTTCCGGTAATAGAAAATCTCAAACGTGCCGAATCGAATGTGGGAAGGTGCCATCCGCAGCAGTGTCGCGCCGGTTTCAATCTGCTCCCGATACACCTTGTCGTCGCTGCCGACGATACACAGGGCCCTCGTGGTGGGAATGCCGAGCGCATGCATGGCTTCGCTGCAGAGGTATTCCCGGATCGTCGACCGCAACACCGCCCGCCCATCGCCGCCTCGCGAGAAGGGTGTCATCCCCGCTCCTTTGAGATGCAGGTCCCACCGCTCGCCGCGTTCGTTTGTCGCTTCACCAAGAAGGATGGCGCGGCCATCTCCCAGCTGCGGCACATACACGCCAAACTGATGACCGGAATACAGCATGGCCAGCGGGTCCATGCCGGACGCGAGCATGCTGCCGCCGAAGAGCGCGGCAAATTCCGGCCGCTTGGCCTCGCCGGGATCCAGATCGATGAGCTCGCCTGCAGCCGGATTGAAACTGACCAAATAGGGAGGCGACGAAAACGGCGTGGGATTCAGCTTGGCGTAAAACGCCGTGGGCAGCCGGGCATAGGAATTGTCGAAGGAGAGAGTTTCGAGCTGGTGACGGCCCATGGCGTTCAGCATGCCAGGGCTCGTGAGCTGTTTACAACTGGATATGTGACAGAACGAAGGCCGCTAGCCAGCGGCTCTCAAGCGTGGCGGCGGGTCCTGAAGCAGAAGAGTGAATTGCTCGCTATCGAAATCGTACACCCAGATGTCGCCAGTTGGAATTGAATAGACCCAGCCATGGAGATCAACCTTCCCCTTGCGAAGCTGCAACGCAACAGAGGGATGAGTCCGGAGATGATCGAGTTGAGCCTTGACGTTTTCCTGCGTCGTTTTGATCAAGCGGTCGTTGCCTTCGAGATCAACATAGTGCTCTCGCATCAAGCGCCTGGTCGTTTCCGCCTGCCCCACCCATTCTTTGAGGGCGGGCAAGTCATGGACGTCTTCGGGGTTCAGAAGCGCCTTCATGACCCCGCAATCCGTATGCCCGCAGACAATGATGTGAGGGACCTTGAGGATCGCCATCGCGAATTCGATGGTCGCAGTACTCCCGCCCTGCATCGACCCGTACGGAGGGACCATGTTCCCCGCATTGCGCAGAATGAAGAGCTCTCCCGGCTCGGTCTGCGTCATGAGCGTCGGATCCACACGGGAATCCGAACAGGTGATAAAGAGAGCGCGGGGCTCCTGCTTTTGGGAGAGGCGGGTAAAGAGATCTTTCTTCTTCCCAAACACCTCACCGTGGAACTTCAGAAAGCCTTTGACGAGTTTTTCCATTGCTCTGCCTCACCTGCAATGTTCAGAAGGGACTATGGAAATTGGGTCAACGTCCCCCGTTCTGCAGCTCCCGATCCATCGTGAACACGAACACGCGTTCGCCAAGCTGGACGTCGATGTCCGTAAAGACGCCGAGAATCCTGGCGCCCGTGATCTCGCTCACCTGCTCGCACAGCTTGTCCCGTCCCTGCGCAATCAAATTCTGCCGCAGACGCTTTACCATGTCGACACCTTCCGCAGTTTTTGCCAACTGCCGCTCGGCCGGCGTGAGGACGCCCTTGAGCCGCACGACGACCAGATCGCGGACAATACAGGCCCGTACGTCGTCCGGCCCCCTGCCCAGGAATTCCTGCTCGAACTTGATGATGGCGTTGCGAATGGACGTTTCCATGACAGAAGCATTCATGGCGCGGGGATTATAGGAGCGGCAGCGAAGATGAACAAGCGGAAACGTGAGCCCTTCGTCTGCAAGCGGCTGCTTTCATAGGTCTTTCGGACCAGGCGTACCCGTTGAAAAAGACGGAGAGACCATTCCGTGCTTGACGATGATCCGGGCGCCATATTATTCAATGAATCACATTCAACCGGACGGCGCTGCTGCTTATCCCGACCCGTATTCGAGGATAAATAGGACGCTGCGTGTTGTGATGTGGCCGTAGGGTGATCGGCACATTCTTTGAGGCCGGTCGCAGTACAAGCCAACTCAGGCACTTCGACGCACTGTCGAGAGTGCCGGTTGGCTTTTTTTATGGTGATGTGGGATGTGGACGTCTGCTGTGCTGCTTGTCCCGCTGCTGCCGCTCCTGGCGACGCTCCTCGTGGTTGCCGGCGGGGGGGCGGCCGTCCGCCGCCGTGTGAAGATCGCCGTCTGGCCGATCGGTGCCGCCTGCGGCGGGGCCATTGCGACACTCTATGTCGTCGCGACCCAAGGGCCCATCACGGTCCGGTTCTATGATCCCGCCCTGGCCGGTTCACTCCCCGTGCCGCTCGGCTTCTACGTGGACCGTCTCAGCGCGGTCATGATGGTCCTCATCTCCGCCATCGGCACGATCATCTATGCGTATTCCATTGAATACATGCATCAGGAACCGCACGAACGCCGGTATTTTGCTTTGCTCGGTATCGCCATCTGCGTCTTGCTCTGCATGGTCGCCAGCGGCAACCTCATGATGCTGTTTCTCTTCTGGCAGATTCTGTCGTATCTTCTCTATCTCCTGATTCACAACCACACCCACGCCGCGACGCTGGACAGCGCCTTCCGAACCTTCACGCTTCTGCGGACGGGGGATGTCGCCTTTCTGGCCGGCACGGCGCTGGCCTATGGGCTCTACGGCACGCTCGAGTTTCCCGATCTATTTTCCGCC
>DASTQE010000199.1:0-5181 GCA_035761895.1 Nitrospira sp.
CAGCCGTGTTGACGCAAATAATATTCAAGTGAAGGTCAACAACGGGGTGGTGATGCTGAGTGGGACCGTCCCCGACTTAGACAGTAAAGGACTGGCGGAAGCCTTGGTCAGCGGCACGATCGTCGGCGTCCGGCAGCTCCACAACGAGCTGACGGTGGTCCGGGCTGTCGTCAAGGATGAAGAGATCCGAAAATCCGTGGAAGCCGCGCTCAGATCTGTGCCGGCGCTGAGGGACAATCCCCTCAATAAGATTGCCGTGCTGGTGCATCACGGCGATGTGGTGTTGAAAGGGAGCGTGGAAAAGCCGCTGCACAGCCGGCTGGCAAGAAAAACGACGCAAACCGTGTCCGGTGTGGCTTCGATCGCCAATCTCCTGAAGGTCGTTGGTACGCCACGGCCTGATCGGGATCTCGAAAAGGATGTCCTCGCGTACTTGAAGTGGGCTCCTTTCATCGATCTCGACCAAATAGAGTATACGGTTGACCATGGCGTGATCCGGCTAAAGGGTAAGGTGGACCACCATGCGAGCATGGTCACCCTTGTCAACGATCTCGAGAAAATCAGAGGCGTCGTGGACGTCGATGTGTCACAAATGACCGTGGCCAAAGCACAACAAAAAGTCTGAACAGTCAAAAAACGCGCAGGCGACCGCAGGACCACTCTTGCCTCGCCTGCGGCTGTTCATGCCGAACGTACGTAGACCCCCGCATCAGCGGTCCCTCACCTGCCCGAATTCCCCCTTTTGAGGTACCCCCTTTGGGTCTCAACAAGCCCTGCCTCGCTCGCTAGGCTTGATGCGTGCGCAACAAAACAAGGAGGGACCACATGACTTGTCGACGCTGTCAAGGATATATGGCGAGAGATCACTTCCTGGATCTCCAGGAAAGCGGCGGTGAATGGTGGCTCGAAGGCTGGCGATGCATCAATTGCGGGGACGTCTTCGATCCTGTCCTGGAGCGAAACCGCAGGCTGCACGCAGCAGCCCTGGCTTCGACCACCGTTCAACCGGCAGTGAGTCTCCAACCGGTCGTTGGGGAGGATTCCGAACACTCAGACATCGCCGCGTAAATTCGCCCGCATGCCTGAGCGGGGCGGTGAGCGTCTTTGTGCTGATTTTCGGCTGTTTTCTTGTCAGTCCAGGGAACGTGGGCTACACTTTTCCCACATTCTATGGGACGGACAAAATCCGAGCGGGTGCGGTCGAAACAGCTGGGGATTGACGACGTCACCCAAAGCATCGAACAACTCCAGGCGTTTATCCCCAAACTCGAAGACCTTGGACGGGAAGGTTTTCCCTATCTCGAGGGAGCCCAGACGCGCACAGAGCTCCAGCTTCGCGAGTGCATCAAGCGCGCATTCGGCGAAAAATCGCCTGAATTCCAAACGCATCGCCATCTCAAGCTCTCGATCGCTTCCTCAACCGAGAAGAAACAGACCGTGGCGCTAATCCGAAACCTGATCGGATCGCTCGAGGAGAAAAAGCTGGAATTACAAGGCCTCAAGCCGGCAGCCACTGACGTGGCGGCCCACTCCCCAAATACTTCGCCGATGACGTTGGTCCCTCCAACGGTTTCCCCTGCTCAGGTCTCAATGACATCCGTGGCCACGACTGTCCGCCCAACTAGCGCGACGTTGCAACTTGTGCCCAGCGTCGAATACACTCCAGATCCCGCACCTCCTCCCGGCGCTGCTCCGGCTCCGGTCATTGAGCCAATCTCTCCTGTCCCGGAATCAGTGCCACCTCCCGTTGTACCGCCGCCGGTCCAGCCGATACCGCCAAGGGCGCCCATTGAACCCATTTCATCGTTGTTTCGCACGCAAGAGACGAAAGCCATCACGCCGCCAGCCTCCGAGAGTCCGCCTCCCCCTAGCTCTGAACCCCCGCGGGCCGCCGTACCCGTCCCCCCGGTCACACCCCCCCCTGCAGCTGCGCCAGCCGCTCTCGTCGAAGCTCCTGCTTCGCCGGCCACAAACCCGGAGGCGGGGCCAGGCGCGATTCGGAAGACGCAAGAAGTGCCGTCGCCGACGCTTGGAACCGACTCTTTGGCCACCGCCGAGATGGATGACCTTTCAACCACCAAGAAGCTTTGCCAGCGGTTTCACATGGTGGCGCGGCAACTACGATTACGCGGCGAGTATCGGTCGACCGTGAACATCGATGACGAGTTCGACCTCCAGGACCTCATGCATGCGCTGCTCCGTGTGCGCTTCGACGACATCGGCACGGATGAGTGGACCCCGGCCTATACCGAGGGCGCATCCCGCACCACATTTCTTCTGGATCACGACCGCCTGGCCATCGTGGTGAAGAAAACCCGGACCGGGCTTAGCCGAAAGGATCTTATGGACCAGGTACGCGCCGACGTCGAGCGCTATCGTGCCCGAGGACGATGCACGCATCTGTTGTGTTTCATCTATGACCCGGACGGCCGGGTCGGCAATCCCCGCGGCTTGGAAAACGAGTTGAGCAGCACCAGCGAACATTTCACCGTCGACGTTGTCGTCGCACCCAAATGAGGCAGGCATCATGAAAAGACCGAAAGATCAACGCCAGGGGCCCGGTTCCGCCACATTGACAGGCGCTCCGGGTATCCGCTACGTTGGCAAAGAGCCTGCCATTCCGGCGGTGCCTTGCACGATCCATGCACCGGTAGACGGTGGAGTGGTCATGGCCGACCGAGCCTATGTTTTGATTCACGTGCAACCCGGACAAACCAGCCGGGTGGTCAAGGCCCTCGGCGAGATCAAGCAGATTAAAACGATCGATCCCTGCTGGGGCAAGCCGGACATCATTGCCGTCGTCGAAGTGCCCGATCAAGACGCACTGACGCAACTGGTCCTCAGCCGTATCCATTCGATCGAAGGCGTGTCACAAACCGATACGCATCTGGTCTATCGGCTCAAGGACACGAAAGTGAAGTGACCTCACGTTTCCTCCACAAGCTGCTTGCCGTGGCTCTCCTCGCGAGTGCGGCCTGTGCCTCCGGTCCTCCTATCCCTCACCAACCCGATGTCGTGGACGCCATCCTGCCCGCTCCGGCCGACCTGGTACGGATGGCCGTAATCCAGGTACTGACAGACGGCGGGTACGAAGTCGAGGAGCTTGAGAAGGAGGACGATGCGGTCGAGCAGAAAAACGATCACACCTTGACCACCGGTTACCGGGAAGAAATCCGGAGCCCCTGGGATTGGCTGCTTCGCCGGCGCTTTGGCACAGGACGAAGCCGTGTCGACGCCCTCGTGACGCCGGCGGATGACCAGACCACGAGGCTGAGACTGCACGTGCTCTATGAGGGAAAAGACGGAATCTTTACCCGGTGGGAGGAATCACCCACCGCCCTGCCCCAAAGCGCAGAAAACCAGCTTCGGCTGATCAAAAACGCGCTCCACATTCTGTAGGGCTATCCGGCGTCCTTTTCTCCACCTTCTGCATCCGGTCCCAAATCCAAACCAAACCGTTCGGCCATGCGGTACAGCGTTCGCCGGTCGATCCCGAGGATTTTCGCCGCCTTCACTTTGTTCCCTTTCGTCTCCTTGAGCACGCGCATCAAATGGCGCTTCTCCACTTCTTCGAGCGTCAGGTAGGCCGACTCGCCACTGTCCGTCATATCCGGTTTTTGTTCCGTCGGAGCAGGCGCTTGGCGGATCGACGCCGGCAAGTCGTCCGGGGTCAACAACGGTCCGTGGCTGAGTGAGACCGCGCGTTCGATCGCATTTTCCAACTCCCGGACGTTTCCCGGCCATCGGTACCGCTTCAGACACTCCATCGTATCGGGATGGAAACCTCGCACGGCGGTCGTCGCGCCGGCGGCACATTTTTGCAAAAAATGGTGGGCGAGCATCGGAATGTCTTCTTCACGCTCCTTGAGCGACGGCAGTGTGATCCGCACGACATTCAGACGGTAAAATAGGTCGTCTCGAAACTTGCCTTCCTTGACGAACTGATCGAGATCCCGGTTCGTCGCGGCGATGATGCGAACGTCTACCTTGATGGAATTGGTCCCGCCGACCCGCCGGACTTCGTGGTCCTGCATCACGCGCAGCAGTTTCACTTGCAGGGCCTGCCCCAACTCACCAACTTCATCGAGAAACAAGGTCCCGCCGTTGGCCGATTCAAAGAGACCCACCTTTGTGCCGACAGCACCGGTGAACGCTCCCTTCTCGTAACCGAACATTTCGGATTCGAGGAGGCTATCTGGCAAGGCCCCGCAATTGACGGGCACAAACGGCTTGTCACGGCGGGGGCTATTGCCGTGAATGGCACGGGCGATCAGTTCCTTGCCCGTCCCGCTTTCCCCTTGCAAGAGGACCGTGCTCCGGCTCTCGGAGACACGGGCCACCAGCTTGTACACCTCCAGCATCGCCGGACTACTGCCCACCAATGGCGACCATTCGTCTTTGCTCTTGAGTTCTTCCCGGAACTTCGTGTTCTCACGCAACAGGCGGCAGTGATCGAGACTGCGCTGAACGACCAACTTGATCTCTTCCTTCTTAAACGGCTTGGCCAGATAATCGTAGGCGCCTTGTTTGATGGCCTCGATTGCGCCCTCGAGCGAGCCGAAAGCGGTCAGGACGACGATGGCGGTGTCCTGGCTCATGCGCTTGAATTCGCGAAGCACCGTTAGTCCATCCACGGCGCCCATGCGGATATCCGTGAGCACGAGATCGACCCGGCCCTCACGGCCGCGCGCGATCGCTTCCTCTCCACTCGCATAGGCTTCGACGTTGTAACCCTCTTTCTTCAGTGCCTCAGCCAACAAGTCTCGGGCGACCGTATCGTCATCGACGACCAGAATTTTCGCAGCCTGCATAATCTCCCCTACGCCACTCCTTCCGGCACAGCAATCTTTCCAGGCAGGGCGATCGTCACAGTGGTGCCTTTTCCCTGCTCGCTCACCAGCGACAGTGTTCCACCATGCGCCTGTACCGTTTCGCGGCTCAAGAATAGACCCAACCCCGTTCCCTTGCCAACCTCCTTCGTCGTGAAAAACGGCTGGAACGCATTTAGAACATCCGACGCCGGCATACCGATACCGGTGACGCGGACGGCCACCGTCACCACCATGGGAGACATGTCTTGCGCGACGCGCTGCCCAGTTTCCAGTTCTACGGCTGTCGCGGCGCGGGCACCGACGTGAACATTCACCGCTCCCCCCTGCGGCGTAGCGGCCAGTGCGTTCG
>DASTQE010000200.1:0-9218 GCA_035761895.1 Nitrospira sp.
GATGTCGGGTTGCACGGGCAGGTCGGCGAAATGATTCTGAGACATCAGCCTGACAATCTCGCGACCCTGGCAGATCACGATCTCGACATCAAAAGGAAGCTTGCGTGCCAATTCGGCGCGGAGATGTTCCCGGGTGACTGGCTTCCGGATCACGAAGGTGCCCGCCGCGCCGACGTTGACGGCATCGAGGTGCTTCAATTGTTCGGCAAGCGTGGTAGGTCGGAAGATCCTGTGACCGCCGACGTTGACCCCCCTCAGAAGAACCACGAGTGCCACGAGTTTCTTTCCGCCGAAAACTGATCCCTGGCAAAGAAAACGGTCGCCCTCGCCACTTGCTCGCAACAGGGGCGAAAAGGAGAAGAAAGTGGCCTATGTCTCATTGAGGAAAGCGTCCGTGGCGCGCGACGACTGGAGTACTCCGCCATCACTTGCCAGGGATGGGTGAAGCGGAAGCCTTCCGACTCAGAAACTCCCGTACCAGTCGGGCGACTTCGAATGGCTTTTCGATCCCCACGAGCTGGCTGGCCTCATCAACAATTTGAATCTCCGCGCCCGGAATTTGTGAGGCGATAAAGTCCGCTTGTGCCGGCGTGGCTGCCGGATCTTCCCGTCCGGCAAGGACCAGCGTCCGAGCCTTAATCCTATGGAGTTCACTGCTCAAGTCTGATCGATTGAAGGCGGCAAGCGCCGCGGCAAACATGCCGCCGGCGTCTATTGTGCTCACGAGCTCCTTTCTGTATTTCGCAATCAGTTCAGGCCTGGATTGATACGTCCGGGGCGCGAAGAACAATTTCATTGCCGAGTCGGCAATGTCCTGGCGGTGTCCGTCCCGAAACATCTTCCACAGGTGGAGCGTCGACGCCTTCAGTGTTGACGGATCAGGTCGCGCACTCGTCGCCATCAGCACGAGCGAATCAAGTGCGTCTGGATGTGCAAGCGCGAGGCGCATGCCGATCATTCCGCCGATCCCACATCCCAACCACGTAACCATCCCCACCCCCAGTTCTTTCAGCAGCGCATAACAATCTTCCGCCATCTCTTCGAGTGTCATGGCGTCCCGGAATCCACTTGGGCCGTGGCCATGGAGATCGACCGTCAAGAGGCGGGTATCTCTCCCAATTTCCGTGAGCAGCTCGGTGAACGCGTTTGCGCCCCACATCAGCGAATGGGCGAACACGATCGTCGGATTGTTCCGGTTCCCTGACTCTTGATAATGAAGCCCAATCCCGTTGATCTGCAGAACCGGCATACGCTCTCCGACGATGGCCAGCAACAGCTTACCGTGGCTCGTGCACGACAGTACTGGGAAAGAGTCTCTCGATTCAAGTCATCCGACGTATTACAATCCGAGCTGTTTGGCCGACAGTGGATATGACTTGCGGAAAACGGCGACATTCTGAGTTTCGCGGCCCCTGGCGGTAATTTCGAAATTCCGAGAAGCGAGATGGAGACGGAGAACGCATGACACATCTCAAAATGAGGCCAGTCATAGGCATTCTGCTTTTGTTCACTCTTGGAGCCTGTGAGCGGCAAGGTCCACCACCGAGACCGGTCGGCTCCGCCACCAACAAGCATGTGGAAGAAACACCTGCTCCCCCCTCACGCCCCAACGCAGACGCGATGATTCAGAACATGAAGTCGCCGACGGAAGATGCACAACAAACGGAAGAGCTACTCAAAGGGGCAGCGGATCGCACCCGCCAGCAGTCTGAACCGACTATCCCCTAGCGCTCACCAGGCGCTCCAATCTCATATGCTTTGTCGAAGAATGGGATGATTTTTTGCGGGACTATCGGTCTGCGTCGGAGAGGCAGCACCGCCGGCCGTAGATGAAAACTGTGACTAGTAACAGAGGCTTTCCGTCGAACGACTTCAAGTCTTGATGCGGTCTTTTTTGGGGTCCGATTGATCAATGTGCCACTTCGCTCTGGCCAGCGCAGCAGACTCGGCTTCTTCACGTGAAAAATATGTACTATCTGGAAAGCCGTCGACTTCTGGCTGGCCAGTCGTTCTGATCACATACTGACACGCCCACATCGAACCTTCCGGGCTGGGTATCAACGTAATCTGGTGTCCTTTATAGTCATGCAGGCTCATCTGCATCCTCCGAGTCGATAATGGATTGAAGCAGTTATCGACCATAGACCTGAGGCTCGGGGCGGTGAACTAGGGAAGCCTATAGCGATTTTTTTCTGTACTCGGGAGCGTAGCATCCGAATATGCCCGCGCCGGCATGCCAGCCCAGAGGAGGCCTCTTATGCTGGTGCACATCCTCGCCGATTACGAGCGGTCGGACGCAAGTGACCTCCGAACCCGTAATCTCGCCTCCTGAAAAATCCATGAAAGATCTTGACAGAGCTGCGACGCGCGCGATGCTCCACTCACAAAGGATGTGGATAAGTGGCTTTCAGCAAGGCAATAAGGGGGGACTACGTATTTTTGCCAAAGTGGAATATGGACATTCTGTCCTGGATTGCCTAATGGTAGCGTTCGAAAGCCATAAGAAAGTCAATCACAAGATATTGGGGTGCCATTCGGCTCACTCGCTATGCCTAAAGAATAGGCAAATCGGTACTTCGGCCCTCGAAATTGGAATATTTGCTTCCCAAGAAGAGTTGTCCACAGACTTATCCACCGAAAATGTGGAGCGGCCTGTCCCACAGAACACGAAAGAAGACGTTTTGCTCACCTGCAGAGATCACACCTTTTAGAAGAAGTAGAATACGTTCCCCTTACTCCCTCTCACCGGATCATTCAAAGGAGGCCGCCATGGCTACCTATCTGATGCTCCTCAACTGGACGGACCAGGAAATCAAAAACATCAAGGAGGCGCCGAAGGCGGTTTTTTGATGCTGCGAAGAAGCGGGCCAAAGATTTCGGTGGGGAGATCAAAACGTTCTATATGACGCAAGGGAGTTTCGATCTTGCCTGGTCGCCGACATGCCCTCCTTCCCCACCTAGGGTATTATCCGCCAGGCAGGAACTCGAGTGATGTCAACAATCTTGAGTTGCTTGGTTACCGGCGGGTTACCTTGACTCATCTTCATCTCGATGAGCCTCGAAGAGGGGCACCTGGTCGGCACTGTTCCGATTTGATATTTATGTGCACACCATCAGCGGCCAGCTACGCTTTGTCCGGTAGTCTCATGTACTATTGGTATTCACTGCGCATGTAGTTGCTAAACGTAACACCGGGAGCGGCAATGGGTCTTTTCAATATCGTTCCGCTTACAAAGACGGCATGGAAAGTGATTAGTTCCGTCATTGGTGTGAATCGGCAGCACGACGTTGCGGTCTTTTCCAAGTTGGATGCCATACTTGACGAATCACGCGTTGAGAAAATTTTCAACTATAGCTTTTTTACCGAATGCCTCCGCCGTGAAGAAAGAGAAATGCTATACACGTTCGTCGCTGCCCTTCAGGGCGTTGAGAACCAGTATCGGCATCCGGTCATTGCTCTGCGTGCAACGCAACTTGCCAGGGAAATGTCGCAGTTGTTGCAAACTGTCGGTTCGACGTTCAGCTCAGATGACGGAGAGATATTTTATTTTCGTCCAGATCCTGCCGCATACGATCGGGCATGGGACACATTGCACGACGAAGTTGAAAAAACGTGGAGAGCCTATAAGACATACCGGCAAGCGGTTAAGGACCGACTCACCGTGTAGGCTTCTGAGCCGGTTGAACCAGTTGTCATGAACCATCTCGCGGCGCTCTTCTTTTCACCTCGCACGACGCTAGACCAGGCCGACAATAAAAAGTAGAATGGCCCACGTTCTTCTCGTATCCCGCCGCAGGAAGTCGTCATACGTCTGGGGGGCACGCATGCAAAAGACCCGCATCATCTGTACGATCGGCCCGGCTACGGAATCCTACGAGATGCTGCAGACGATGTACGAGGCGGGCATGAATATTGTGCGACTGAACATGTCCCACGGCGACCACGACTCCCACGCCAAGGTCATCCAGCACGTCAAGACACTCAACAGGAAGGTGAAGTTTCCCATCCCCATCCTCCTGGATACGCAGGGCCCGGCAATCCGCACCGGGGACCTCTCCAACGAGCTCGACCTGCGGGAGGGCGACATCGTGTCGGTGACCACACGCGGACCGATGGACGTTGAAGAGAGTTCCATCCACATCGATTATGCGGACTTGCATGAGGCGGTCAGCGTCGGGGATAAGATCACCGTGGACAATGGGCTGATCAATTTCGAAATTCTGGAAAAGAGAGAGCGCATCATGCGGTGCCGTGTCTTGGATGGTGGGCTCTTGAAGAGCAAGCGCCACGTAAATCTCCCGGGCGTCCGTGTCAATCTGCCGGCGATCACGCAAAAGGACACCAAAGATATCCTGTTCGGCCTCGAACGGGATGTGGACTTCATCGCTCTTTCTTTCGTGCGGGAGGCCGGTGACATCCAGCAACTCAAGGCACTCATGGGCGAAAAGGTCGGTAGGGTGAAGATCGTCGCGAAGATCGAGGACCAGGAAGGGGTGCGGAATCTGGAAGAGATCATCAAGGAATCGGATTGCATCATGGTCGCGCGAGGAGATCTGGGGGTGGAGATCAACCTGGAAGATCTGCCGAATGTCCAACGCACGATCGTGAAAAAGTGTGCTGAGTACGGAAAACGCGTGATCGTGGCAACCCATCTCCTTGAATCCATGATCCACAATCCGCATCCCACACGCGCCGAGGTCACCGACGTCGCCAATGCGATCTATGAAGAAGCCGATGCGGTCATGCTGTCCGGGGAAACCACGGTGGGGAAGTATCCGGTGAAGTGTGTCGAATACCTCCGCAAGATTGCGTTGAAATCCGAAACGATACCCGGGTTGCAGTTTGCGAAACACTTGCGCAACGAGGGAAATAAGCAGCAACTGGCAGCGGCGGCCGTTCAGCTCGCCGAGGGGGTCAAGGCGAAGGGAATCGTTGTGATCACCAGACGGGGACTCATGGCCGATCTCGTCGCCAACTGCCGTCCGTTCTCCACCAACATCTACGCCTTTACCAATATGAGCCAACCGCGACGGACCATGATGCTCAACCGCGGTGTCTTTCCGTTCAAGATCGATTTCAGTTCGGACCCTGAAAAGACTCTACAAACGGCGTTCCGGATCCTGAAGGATCGTGAGGAGTTTCAGGCAGGGGACAAGGTCGTCATCATCTCGGACGTCCTGGCCCAGCAGCGGGTCGACTCGATTCAGATTCGTGACGTTCCCTCGGACGAAACCCCGCCCGAAGCATCATAGGGAACATGATGAGCTAGCTCCCATTCGAGGACGTTCGTGCCTCCGTCTCGGAAATATGTATTACCTGATTAGTCGAATACACGAATAAACAACTTGACGCAGTGGCCTCTTCGCGCGTAGCCTTGGATGCAAGGCGCTTCAGGCACGCCGACTGTCTCATCCCTCGCGCGTCCCGACCCCTCCGAACGCGATCGATTCTCCAGTCTCCGCCGCTTCAACGCCGGTAGCATTTCCGCACTCTCGCCGAGACGGACACATAGTGACAAGGAGAACCCTTGATGGCACTACAGAAGCCCATAACCGACCGCATCCTTGAATTGCTTCGATGCTCACCTGAATGTGAATTCGACGTGTTAGTGGCTCGCCACCCGGAATTCACCTGGAACGAGCTGTTCCTCGAAGTGTCCCGTTTGAGCCGCGCGGGGCAGGTAACCATTACGAGGGGCGTGGGAATCTTTACGATCAAACAAACTGCGGTCAAATGAATATCTGCCAGAAACCCTTTCGCGAGCAAAGAAAAAGAGGACTGGACGGGCTCAATGCCCAGGCTGGAATAGCTCCACCGGGTTACCCGAAGGGTCGTCGAGAATAATCTGTGCGCCGCCTGGCCCGGTCACGATATCCTTCGTGCGAAAGGCAACCCCCGCCGCACGCAGCCGCGCAACCTCCGCAACCAGATCAGTCACCTCTAGGTGAACTCGGTTCCAGCCGCCCGGTATCTGGTGGCGACCGTCTGGCAACGGCCGCTTTCCAGAGCTACCGTCACCGCTGAGCAGGAGGCGCACTCCGTCCCGTACGACCGATGCGAAGGCAGGTGAAGCGTCCCGCTCCAAAGTGAAACCAAGGAGCGTCGTATAGAAACGCATTGCAACCGGGACATCATCAATGATGTAGCGAACGCTAACCCTGGACACCGCTGTCTTCTCCCAGAATGGCCTTTGGCTAAGCCGTCCAACCAGCTTGGTTCTTTATAGACACGGTACGGGGTCCAACGCCAGCTAAACATTCCTCGGCAAGCACTGCCCGCCACATAGGAGAAAATCCACCTTAACCAAGTAAACACATCCACTGTAATTGGTTTCGATTCATCCATTCCGGATAAGAGGGCCAGCGTCGCTTCATTACCTCTTGGGCGTTAAGAAGGGAGGACAGCTGTTTTGATGCCCTCCCCTCCTCCGGATCGATTCCACCTTGATGCATCACGCCCAAGCAACCTGTCGCTGTTCCATCGCTTTCGCCACTGCAGCCTGCAGTTTCTGGGCTTCGACTGGCTTGATCAAGTAATCCGCCACTCCATTCCGAATGAAGGAAACGGCCATCTGGGTTTCCGGGTAGGCAGTAAGAACAATGACTGGAACATGGGGGTACTCTCTCTGAAAATAGTCGATCGCCTGAACGCCATTGATTTTCGGCATGCGGATGTCACAGATCACGGCATCCAGCACTAATCGATTCTCTCCTGTATTGATCACTTCGATGGCTTTCTCCCCATTCTCCGCTTCCAGGACCTCGTACCCGACCTTTTCCAGAGTCATCCGGACCACGGTCCTGACAGATGGTTCATCATCGACCACGAGTATGCGTCCGTTCCCAGTTAATGCCCCAAAGAATAAATCTGATTTGTACTCTGTCATGGCTTTCTCCCTTTTTGTGAAGTGAATTGAACTTTCGTCGCTACTACGAAATGCACGTGCTACTCCTACCAACGCAACGTCTGTGCCAGATGAGCATTTGACTGCGGCCGGCGTAGTTGGAACACAATATGGCAATGATTCACGGAACTTGTTGATCTCCGGTGAAGACGATCGCGCTACGCTGCTTGTGGGGGCCACTTGGATGACACCAAACTGATGCAGTATGGATGTAATTCGATTCACTCTGTGTAGAGCAGAGAAGGCGTTTGGTCTTGCTGAGCGTCCTGAGGGAGGTCTTCGGCGGGACTCTCGTGCTGCGTTATTAATTTTCGGAATCTGTGGTTTTTTTCAAAGAGTGCTGGTAAAGAACAACCCACAGAGGAACTTCTATGGAACCCAAAGATCGGGATGTGGAAAGATTGCTGCATCTTCTTGAGGACGTACGGCGCCTGCTCGTAAGCAGTCTCCCTCCGGCACCTGCTTCAAGAAAAAAACTCTCATGGGAAGAGGTTTGGCGCGTCTCACCCTATGCTAGGAAGACCAATACCCAGAAGCTTCAAGCCTACCAACTGTCCTAATACTGCAGTGCTGTCTTAGCCGCTTGACGACTTCTCCGCCTTTCCGCTGCCCCTGCGCAGCGTCATGATTTCTGATCGCAAAGCTCCGGTCGATCCATTAGAATGGCCAACGCTCTTCACCTTTGCCAGGAGGCCACGATGTCGCACGATCTCCCTGCATTGCAGTTACGCTTGAGACGCTGGACGTTGATCCTGGGTGTCGCGCAGATCACTCTAGGCTGCCTGGTGGGGTTTATTCCTCCAACAGCTGTGCAGTGGTTTCGCGGGATTGTCATGGGACACATCGAATATACCGCCAATGGCGTGTTGATGGTCGTCTTTGGCTTCTTACTTCACGAACTCCGGCTCCAATCGATGGCCTTGAAGGTATGGTTCGCGACGCTACAGATCGGCACATGGACGAATGGCACAGCCGGCCTTATCGGCGCCTTCATTGGCTACTCATCGGTGTTGATGCCAACGACTAACGAAAAGTTCCCGGCCCCCCACGGAAGCGACCATACGGCTGTGACGGCTTTGCTGCAACTGTGCGGGGTGACGATGATGATCGCCCTGTTCCTCACGCTCTACGGGTTACTCCGCTCCACTGCGGAAGCAAAGCAAAATTGAGGTTGGAACATTCGGTGGAAGGTCGTTGGGGGCTGATAGAGGCGATCGCTTTTTGAATGCGCTTTATCCTAAGTAGTTGGATGAACCGCTGTAACTTTCTTTATAGCCGGATAAAGTTCTTCCAAAGCATTCGACTTTTGATACACGCCCAAAGCCCCAGCCTTTTCCATCGCATCTGCATTGTACCCATACGCATACTCTGACAAGCCGATAATTTTCACATCGGGATATCTGAGCTTAATCTCCCGAGCTGCGGCAATCCCATCCAATGCTGGCATGCGAATGTCCATGACCACAATGTCGGGCTGAAGCCTCTCCACAGCGGCAATGGCTTCCTCGCCATTTGCTGCTTCGCCAACCAATTCCATATCCGGGTAGCCTCCGAGGATTTGCTTGAGAATACGGCGGACCAAAGATTCATCATCTACGAGCAACACGCGTGTAGCTGCCATAGTTCACCCCAATGTTAAAGTGGGGAACCGAGCCGGCGTACTGTAACATGGGCTGCTAGTTTTGTTTTACTAGATTAATCGATATGTTACATCAGCCTACAGTTTTGTAGGCGATGCCGTACATGCACAATGAGAGGAAACCAACCGATGACACCCTTGAAGCACCAACCCGATCCTCGGCTTGATTTGTTCTTTGAGCGTATCATTGATGTCCCTCGAGAGGTCTGGAAGGCTTGGACCTCGCCGGAGCACCTCAAACCCTGGTTCACCCAGTGCCATGGAAAACCGTTACTTGCGAAATCGATCTCCGTCCAGGCGGACTCTTCCGAACGGTGATGCGCTCACCGGAGGGACAGGAGTTCCCCAATGTCGCCTGCTATCTTGAGATTATGCCAATGGAGAAACTCGTGTGGACCAACGCCCTCTTGCCCGGTTATCGCCCGGCTCCCCCAGCCGCCGACAACGCGGCAGCGTGCGACACGTTTTTCTTTACGGCCATCCTGCTCCTCGAACGGCATCAGAAGGGAACGAGGTACACGGCGCTCGTAGCTAACAAAGACGAAGCGGGAAAAAAGCAGCATCAGGAGATGAAATTCCATGAAGGGTGGAACAAAGCGCTCGATCAGCTCGTCGCCTATGTGAAAACCCTGTACTTGAGCAGGTGTGATTTTTGGGACGCGACTTCATAATGA
>DASTQE010000201.1:0-17057 GCA_035761895.1 Nitrospira sp.
TGACGAAGATCGCCTGATCGGCGAACACGCTCCCGCCAGCGATGTGATCGCTGTGGTGGTGGCTGTACACCACGTAGCGCACAGGTTGATCTGTGAGGGTCTTGAGCTCGGCCTTCAGCCAGGTCGCCGCCTCGGAGCTGATCGGATCAGTGAGAATGACGCCTTCTGCCGTAGTGATGAAAATAGCCTGATGGAACTGATGGCGGAACAGATACACGCCATCGGCCAGCTTCGCGATCTCGTTGTCAGGACGGGATTGTTGGGCTGAGCCGCCTGGTCCCGTGACCACCAACAGCCAGCCGACTAGGGCTACGCCCGCGAACCACTGCCGTATGCCCATGCCATGCTCCTTGACGAGAACGTGGGAAGCGTGATTGACGCCGACACATTCTACCGGCTCAGATCGTCCTGTTCCACCGTAAGAGTATAGGGAAAATGGATAGTTGACCTGAATGACTACGCTAGCTACGCTTTACATTCCTGGCAATACAACTACAAGACTCGGTGGGCGCTGCACTCAGGGCAATAAGCTTCGCAGAAAAGGAGGATACATCATGGCCGGGACTTGGAAGGCCAAAGCATACGCCGCTGCCAGTCCGACATCGTCAATGGCCTCCACCACGATCCAACGGCGAGATCCTACCGAACGCGATGTCCACATCGACATCCTGTTCTGCGGCATCTGTCACTCCGACCTCCACACGGTGCGCAATGAATGGAAAAGCGTCATGCCAACCGTCTACCCCTGTGTCCCAGGCCATGAAATTGTTGGTCGTGTGACAAGGGTGGGCGCGGCAGTGACGAAGTTCAAGGTCGGAGAACTTGCGGCTGTGGGCTGTCTGGTCGATTCCGATCGCACATGCAGCGAGTGCCGGGCCGGTCTTGAGCAGTTTTGCCCCAAGGGGACGCTCACCTACAACTCCCCGGACACGCATCTCGGCGGTGTCACCTTCGGCGGTTACTCGGAAGGCATCGTCGTCGACGAACGGTTTGTCCTGCGCGTCCCTCCCAAGCTCGATCTCGCCGGTGCGGCACCGCTCCTTTGTGCAGGAATTACGACCTATTCGCCCCTGCGTCACTGGGGTGTCACCAAAGGCAAGAAGGTCGGCGTGGTGGGTCTCGGCGGGCTGGGACACATGGCCGTAAAGTTTGCACATGCCCTCGGAGCCTACGTGGTTGTCTTCACGACGTCACCCAACAAAAGGGATGATGCGCTCCGCCTCGGGGCCGACGAGGTCGTCATCTCACGCCACAGCGGAGAGATGAAGAAGCAGACCGGCAGCTTCGATTTTATCCTCGATGCCGTCTCCGCCGATCATGATATCAATGCGTATATCGAGCTTCTTCGCCGAGATGGGACCCTCACGCTCGTGGGCGCGCCGGAGAAACCACTCGCCGTCGCGGCCTTCAGCCTGCTCATCGGACGTCGCAGCCTTTCCGGCTCGCCTATTGGCGGGATCCCGGAGACGCAGGAGATGCTGGAGTTTTGCGGAACACACCACATTACGGCCGATGTCGAAGTGATTCCTATTCAGAAGGTAAACGAAGCCTACGACAGGCTGCTGAAGTCCGATGTGAAGTACCGGTTCTCCATCGATATGGCTTCGCTGAAATCTGAATGATGGAGGGAGAGCTTTGATAGCGTCGCGCTCACGATAGGTCCCGTCTTCGACCTGCATCGCGGCATCTTCGGCAAAACACCCGGCGACCGTGCCTGAATTGTTCTTTGCGACGGCGGCAAGGGACTCAGCGATAAGAGTTGGCGGGGTTGAGCGGCATCGTGGGCGAGCTCCGGGGACTTGTTCTGTGGTGACATGCGCCGGGCATTTAGGGTTTTCATCGAGACGCGGCTAATTGGCCATGCAAGCCGCTAAATGTCTTATTGACCGCGGTCTAACTGTCTGACAGACTGCGCCCCCAACGAGGGACAAACTCCCTTCCCAACATCGAGAGACGTGGCAATGAGGTGGACCACCGAACGACCGACAATGGTGGGTGTGTATTGGCACCGAGCCACTCCGGTCGCTCATTCGCATCCAGTGAAAATTTACACTGTCGGGAGTCTGTTCTACGTCTGGCCGATCGAAGAAGATGGACGAGCAGATATTACCGTGCGGCTGGATGATTGTTCTGGCGAATGGGCTGGGCCAATGATTCCTCCAGCGTAGAGGTGCCGATGCGGCGTCGTTCGCTCAAGGCTTCAGAACAGAAGCCTTGCCCTCTTTCCGCGGTGCGATTCACTCGTACTGACGTACTTTCCTGAACACCACATTCAGGCGGGGAGTAAAGAAGGGTGCTGGAACACGCAGTATCTTCGCGATGAGCCTGCAGAATCGTCCACATCCAGACTGGTAGCCAAATTCCTGCGACACGTCAGCCACATCAATCATGAGCGATTTGGGAAGCAATTCATAGTAACTCGAGTTTCTCCAGCCGGTGCCGGCTCGAACGAATAACGGGAAACTCACATCCTTCATCTTGGTCTTGAGCAGTCTCGCATACGCATAGGCGATTTGAGGGGGCAGCAGGGAGATCAAGGGAAGACCAATGGAATGCGACTCAAATGGGTAGTATCGATTGGGTGTGTCCCAAAAGCCGATGAACCCGCCGACACGAAGCACCCGATAGTACTCATCGACATACGCGTGCCGACCTTCGTACGGTAAGTGCTCGACGATTGCGGCCGCAATCACCACGTCGAAAAAGTCATTATCGTACGGCAGGGATTGCGTCGCTCGCACCGTGAAATGGTCAATGCGCTTGACCTTCGATAAGTTCAGTTCTTCCCGTTTGAGGCGCGCCACGTCGACCATGGCTGTGTCGACATCAAAGGCGTAGATCTCGCCTATTGAGGGCTGCCCATTCAAGAATTCTGTCAAGTGCCCCGCCGAGCAGCCGACCTCCAGAACGCGCAACTGACGATGTTCGGTATTGAGCCGGGCAAAGAGCGGTTTCAGGAACCAGCAACGTTCGGCTTGATGAACAAGAAACTGGGATGCCCGTTCGGGTCCTTTGCGCGTGATGAGGAGCTCGATGATGTTTCTTGAGTAATTAGTCCTGAACCGGCGATCGCCAATGGTCAAGACTCTGGCAGAACCGTCGTCTTCGATCGCCCAGGAACTGGTGCTCTGCGACATGGAGAGTTGCCTGAAAAGGCCCCAATTCGTCGTACACATTCGACGTTATCAACAAAGCCACGGTCTGGCAACGAATTGCTGTCCTTCCATTTCTTGCGTAGACCTTTGCCCGTCATTTGAGGCATGCTCAAGACGTTTGCTCCTCGCACCGAACGCTTAGAAGGCCCCCGCATGGCCCGCTCTCACCGTGCTGCAGAGACGTCTCGCCAATATGTTCCGTCACGCCACCCTCGGAGCCCACTGCACCCGCGCACGTTCTGGGCACTGATCCGCAAGACCCTGTCCAAGTGGAACGATGACCCGACCTTACGATTCGGCGCAGGGCTGGCCTACTACACCGCCTTTGCCGTGGTGCCGCTGGTATTCATCGTCGTGGAACTGGCGACGCTCATGGTTGGGACGAATGCCGCGGAAGGACTGCTCATGGAGCAAGTCGAACGGCTCATCGGGGAGCAAGGGGCGCAGGCCATTCATCACCTTCTCGATAGCTGGCAGAAAAACGGCGTGGGAGGGGTGGCCGCGGTGGTAGAGGTGGCCACGCTGCTTTTCGCGCTGATCGGAGCTTTTGATCAGTTGCAGGACGCGTTGAACTGGATTTGGGGTGTGGAACCGAAGCGGCAGGGCAGCTTACTGAGTCGATTCCGCCGCCGGTTTCTTTCGAGCCTCGGGGTGCTCGGGACAGCCTTTCTCCTGCTCGTGTCGCTGGTGACGGCGGCCGGCGGGCAGGCGCTAACATCGCATCTTCCTGGGAGCGGTTTGCTGACCCAGAGCCTCGTGAGCGTGATCTCATTCACCGCCGTCACGCTCGTGTTTGGAATGATCTTCAAGCTGCTGCCACAAGCCAAGGTCGCCTGGGCCGATGTGTGGATCGGTGCTGCGGTCACCGCCGCATTATTTTCCGCCGGCAAATGGCTGATCGTGCTGTACCTCGGCAAGACGATTATCGTGTCGTTGTACGGGAACGCTGCTCCGCTGGTGATCATTCTGCTGTGGGCGTTTTACTCCTCGCAAATCTTATTGTTCGGCGCAGAATTTACGGCGGTGTACGCCAGCGAGTGCGGCTCGCGACTGGTCGCCGCGGACGATGCTGTCGCGGTGAGGGAGCCGGCCAAGAGCAGTGAGGCGGAACAGCAATCCAGCAAGCGGCGCGGGGAACGTGACTGAACGGAGCACCCCATTATGACCATTACTCAGCAACAGGTTGAGGCGGGGCAGGCTGTGTATTCCAACCCAATGCTGGCGATCTATGATTGGTTGGTCTTGCGATTCTCAAATCGCCTGATTTGGAAGTGTCCCTCGAAAAACATTCTCGCTCTGTATGACCGGCACGTGACGGCAAATCACCTGGATGTCGGGGTGGGCACCGGATATTTCCTGGACCGCTGCCGGTTCCCGAACGATCATCCGCGACTGGGCTTGATGGATTTGAACCCCAATTGTCTCCATGCGGCCAGCAACCGCGTGGGACGGTACCGACCAGCCGTCTATCGAGCGAATGTCCTGGATCCGATCACCCTTGATATCCCGCGATTCGATTCGATCAGCATGACGTATCTCCTGCACTGTTTGCCGGGGACCATCAAAACCAAGGGCGCGGTGTTCCGGCATCTCACACCATTGCTCAACCCGGGAGGCGTCGTGTTCGGTGCCACGCTCTTGACTGAGGGAGTGGGGCGAGGCTGGGCGGCGAAGCGATTAATGGCGTTCTACAACTCGAAGGAAATATTTACCAACGATCAGGATGACCTCCAAGGATTGCGAGCAGTGCTCTCGGAGCATCTCACCGCTCCGACCGTTGAAGTCGTGGGATGCGCCGCGTTGTTTTCAGGTCGTGTGTGAGTGGATGGGCTGCGTCGAGAAATGGCGGCGACTCGATGCTTGCCCAACCTCAAACTAGCGAATCGGTATCGGCTCGGTCTGGCCGGCTGTGCACATCAGAGCTGACGGAATGTCGAGTTGACCGGACGGGCGGAATCCCCATGCAGTGGCGAAGGCCTGGCAGGTGAGGCTCCGGATCGTTTTGTCGCTGACATCGACACAGTGCGGATAATGGGCCCTGCCTCGCAGCGCCGTGTCCCCGCTCTCCACCGACAGACCTCGCACCTCGACCGTCACATGGAAGAGTGGGCCGCAGTCCGGCTCGATCAGTGCTCCATCCTTCGTGGCTTCCCGATCGAGGAAGAGCACCATCTCCGCCTTCATCTCCCGTGCGACAGCAAGCGCCGCCGTTCGAGTCGAGAACGTGTGAGCCATATGAGAAGGCTGAAGGGGCTGCCTCTCGGGCCTCAGGACACTCGTATAGTGGTGAGCCCGCAGCCATTCCACCGCCGCGTCTGCCAGGGGAGGATCGCCCCAGACGAGGATCCGCTGTTCGGTGGCGGGCAGGACGGTGTGGGAACCACTCGTAATGGGAAATCGAACGCCTGGCGCTGGTTTGGAAGGGCAGCCCTGTGCGACCAGCACGATAAAGAGAAGAGCCACAGGATAGCGAAATGGCCGCGGGACGGGGGAATCCATGCACGGATTGTGACTCGCTTTGTATGCCGACGCAACTGGAGGCGGGGGTATGCCAACAACGAACTCAAAACCATGAGCTGGGGACTTTTTTGCTTTTCACAGAAAGACCAGGAAGGAGTTGGGAGAGCGTATATTGGTAATCGTTCAGAGGGATCGCCGTGCTGCCATACGCGCCCTTGGGCGGAATGATGTCGACTTGAATGTGGGACCCTTTCTCTACCGGCGTGACCACGATCCTGATCTGCACGACAGCAGGACCAAAAGCCGTTGACATTCCGTACCGCTCACCACGGATCACTCGACTCGGCGATTCATGTTTCTCTTTCGCATCGTTTCTTTCGGTCAACCGGTATCCACTCAACTTCAGCGCGGTCTCACTCGCCTGAACGACCGGTTCGCCGATGACAGTGGTGGCAAACACTGCGCTCGAAGCCGTACTCGACTGATCCGTGCAGCCAGCGGCCACCCCCGTGAGCACCACAAAGCACAGCAGAAGGCTGCGGGACCTGAACGACTGTCGCTCCTGGGACATGGGCGGGATTGTAGATCAGGGATCGAGAGAGCGCAAACGCTCATCACTTTTTCTTGTTCATGCCAGTGAAAAGCATTTTGCATGATACTCCGGCCACCAAGGGACTCAGGCTTTCTACAATTCAAAGGGCATCTTCACCAACGAAGGAGACGATCTCAAGAATGTGCAGGCCGTCCTCTCGGAACATTTCACGAACGTAACGTCGGACTTTGTGGGATGCGCCGCCTTGTTCAGCGGTTGCGTGTAAGTGGTCCAGTACGCGTTGCTCTACTCGCGGATCGGGATTGCTTCGTCCGGCCGGTGGAGCACATCACAGGTGACGGAATATCGAGTTGGCCGGTATGGGCGGAATGCCCCATGCGGTGGCGAAGGGTGGCAGGGGAGGCTCGGAGCCGTTTGGCGTTGAGAACAACCCAGTGCGGGGAAGAGCGGGCCGCGTTCGACAAAGAAGGTGTGCCAAAAAGTCAATGGTGTCCATCGCCTGCCGGGGGTGATCGATGACGAAGCTAGTGGTTTTCCCTGTGCCGCTCAGATTGAGCCGGGATAGAGTGGCTTTACAAGAGAACGACGCTCAATGAGACATTGCGATAGCCGAAACGCTCCGACATTGTGCTTGCCGAGCCCGCTTCCGAAAGGAAGCGGGCTTTTTATTGCAGAATGCGTGGCTGTCGGGAATGGTTAGAACTAGGGTGTCACCAAGGGAGGTTCCACAAATGCCGGCTTCAATAGAGCACCTGTCGCCAACCACGCATCATAAAGGAGCGGTGTGGGTGGCATGCTTCTTCTGTTTTCTTACGGCATGCGGCGGAGACGATAGTGCCCCGGTTGCGAGCTCTCCGAGCAATCCTAATTCTTCGCAGAATGCCGCTATCGCCGCTGCTTGTGTCGCACAACGTCCCGCCTCACTGTCCATCACCACCGCCGGAATGGTACCCATTACGTCGAGAGAGGATTATGTCAATGCCACGTTGAACCTGAACGGCCAAGCACTGGCAACAAGAATCAGAGGGCGCGGAAACAGTACCTGGCAAATGCCGAAAAAACCTTATCGGCTCAACCTCAACGAGGCGACCTCACTTCTGGGAATGCCCGCGGCGAGAAACTGGGCGCTTCTTGCGAATTACGCTGACAAGACACTCTTACGCAATGCGTTGGCGTTCTGCGTGAGCGAAACTCTTGAAATGGAATACACCCCAAAATCAAGATTTGTAGAGCTGACCTTGAACGGACAATACGATGGGGTCTATCAGTTGACGGAGCATGTGGAAGTGGCACCTCACAAAGTGAATATTGGCCCCGAGACGGAAACAAGCAACGGATTCTTTATAGAGCACGACGGCATGTTTGCGCAAGAACCGGCGTGGTTTATCAGTTCAATGGAGTTGCCGTTTGTGTTCAAGTCAGATCCAACACCTCAGCAAATGATCGCAATCGAGCAGTATGTGAACGACGTAGAGAGGAGATTAAGCACTGACTTCGCCTCCTTCGCAGAGAGGGTCGACATCGGGTCATTTGTCAACTTGTATCTCGTCAATGAATTGTTAAAGAACAACGACGCGTTTCATTTTTCGAGCACGTTTTTCTTTCGACGACAAGACGAGAGGCTCCGGTTCGGGCCCGCCTGGGATTTTGACATCGCAGCAGGAAATATTGACCGCAACGGCAATGATGACCCCACAGGCTTTTGGACGAGAGAGCAAGTCTATCCACGAGCGGCGTTTCGATATCCTGAGTTCGAACAGCGAGTGAAAGACCGATGGAGGTTTCTCGAAAGCCGTGGGTCTGCGATGTTGGACGCCATTAGCGCATCCGCAAGAGCTCTTGAGGATAGTCAGAGGCGCAATTTCGAACGATGGGATATCCTCGACATCGCTGTGCCGCCTAACCCCGTCGTCACAGGATCCTATGAGGGAGAGATCGACTACCTGCGCAACTGGCTCCGGACCAGAATCAACTGGCTCGATGCCCAGTTTGGAATGCCATAGGAACAGCCCGTCCGCATAGCCATCCGTTGTTTCCAGGCGGGTCTTCACGTCGGGCACTATACCTGCCAATGTCTCCGCGATATCTCAATGGTGGCGTGCGGTCGTGCGGGCCACGGCATCGGCTCATGTGAGACTTCCCACATCCTCCAAGAGTCGCTTCAAGCGCCAGTCACTCACCATGTGTTCGGCATGCTACTGACTTTGTTCAGAAACTCAGAGTGTGCAACGCTGGTCAACAAAGATGAAGCCGCCGCAATGGTGCGCCTATCTGGTTATTGTCTATACGCATAGGATGCCTCTAACCAACAGAAGTGCTATGTCAAAGTGGGAGGAAAACAATGGATATCGAACAGACGCGACACTTTCTCCTCTGGAGCACGGTGATCAATTACGGCATCCTGCTCGTGTGGTTTTGTGCCTTTGTGCTCCTCCATGACTGGATGCGGCACTTGCACGGCAGATGGTTCCGTTTGTCCAACGAACATTTCGACACCGTTCACTACGCGGGCATGGCGGTTTACAAGATAGGCGTTCTGCTCTTCAACCTCGTGCCGTTTCTCGTTGTGAGTATTCTCGGCTGAGAAACACAGGTCAGACAGTCGTGCCCGCGGCTGGGTCACGGAGCCTCGACCTTTAAGAGCATCCAGATTCAACCGACGAATGTAGCGACGAAAAACGGATAGGCGAAGAAGGGCAGCGGAGAAGAAGCAGAGCGCGTCCCGCTTAGGACACGGCGTGGGCTGCTCGGGCACGGATCTGCAAGAAGTCTTGATGCACGGGAATACGGTAGCTGCCGTCAGCGCACGCGAAGTTGGCCTGAACATACGTTTCCACGTCCTGCCTGGTGGGCGCGGTGGTCATCTCCAACAGATTGAGCATGAATTCCGCGACCGCATAGGTTTTGTCCAGATCCGGCGTTGCCACGTGTGCGGGATCGAGCGTCGTCTCCACCTCGTACCGATCGCCGTGTTTCATGCGGAAAATCTCGGCGGTCCGGCGCAATTCGAAACGGTGTCCGAAGAAGTGATGGACCATGTTCATGCACCCGCTTTCCCGGTATTGGAGAACGACAATGGTGACGCCGGTGGGCGACATCCAAGACACGAGGCGCTCGAGGTGCGCGAGCCAGTTCTCGGCCGCCACGTAATAGAGCGTATGCGAGCACAGGACCAGATCGCCCTGCGCAGGCGGTTGAGCGGTCATGATCGGCTGGCCGATGGCCTCGGCGTCGGGAATGGCCTCCTGCAACTGCTGCAGTAAATAGGCATTCGGCTCGATCGCGATCGTGCGCTCAAAGGCGCCAGTGAAGGTTCGAGTGACTTCGCCGTTCCCTGCACCGGCGTCGATAAACACATTCCGCTCCGGAAGACGATCCACGACCTGCTGAAGCCAGCGCTTGGCGTTCCGTTTCTGGTCCGTATGGTCCAGAAAGATTTGAAAGGCCCGTTTGTAGGCCTCGCCTTGGGAATCGAAGATGCGAACGCGCTCCGGGTCGGTCATCATGGAACCTCCGTCGTGCCGGCCGGCAGAATGAAACCGAGAGACAGAGCGGGGATTGTAGTGGTTCGAGCCTCGTCTGGTCTATGCCGTTATGACACAGCCCAAGACCGTAGTCCGGCGAGTCTGGGGTCCCTGGACAGGGACGGTGGATAATCAACGCTCCGCTGGTTGGGACACCTGAACAGGAAGGATGGATCTGTTGCTATCGACTTCAGGCCGCAGGCCGATAGCGGGTCTGCTCGACGTTCCGTCGTTTCCACTCTACATACGTGATCTGAAGCAAGGCGATGTAGTTTTCGAGACAAATTCGATCAAACACATCCAGGTGCAGATCGCGTGTCATGGCCTCCCGAAGATTCTGGGTCGCCACATAAAAGTTTCTGAGTTCAGGTGCGTCCATCGCTTGACCTGTGTGTTGATGTTGTATTGTACACATCCTTCTTATCGACATAGCAATATGAATTATAAGGATTTTTGTGCGATTCGGCTGATAGGGACTCTCCTAGGCATCGATGAGGCAGGATCGAAGAGACCTATGATCTAGGTCGAAGGCACAATAGGTTTGGCGCCACTCCGCTTTTTCCGCACCGGGATACCCCGAACTTCGAGGAAGAGAGGCACTGGGCTTCCGGGTAAGGTAAGTGGACGGCGAAGCATCCACTTGCCGGGACTGGGCGCGGGTGCCGTGTAGCTGGAGAGGGGAAGCAGTTCGCCTGTGTCGGCATTGAGCAACATGGGAGTGGTCGCTTTTTTCCATCGCCGAAAGTTTCGGAATCGTCGCCATGTCCATGACAGTCCCATAGTTCCTCCCTCCAAGCGTCTTTGGCGTTGACCTGCCTCCCCGGTGTTTGTACCGCCATAAGAGCAATCAGAATACCACTCGATGCGCGGGGCGCTGTAATGAAAACGGGATTGTGACATGAGATTTATTACTCATTCGCTTTCTATGCCCCTTCGCGCTGCTCTTGACGCTGTAGGTCGCGTCCATCAGTGAGTGAACACCTTTGGACAGGACTCTCATCCATAGGCAGCCGAGAGAGGCAGGCACTCTCAAGCGCCTGTTCATCACGGTTGACAGGTGATAAGACAGTCCTCAACAATCAACCCGTTGCTGCACCGATCCGTGCATCCGGTGCCGACCAATGGGGAGGTGTCATGATGGACCCGAATTTTTGGCACCAGAGGTGGGAAAAAAATGAAACTGCTTGGCATGAAAGCCAGGCCAACCCACTCTTAGTAAAGTATTTCAATGAGTTGTCGTTGGCCAAAGGGAGGCGTGTCTTTGTCCCGTTGTGCGGCAAAACGCTGGATATTTCGTGGCTCTTATCCAAAGGTTATCGTGTTGCTGGAGCTGAGCTGAGTCAACTCGCCATTGAGCAACTATTCTTTGAACTTGGTGTGCAGCCGGACATATCGACCGTGGGTCAGGTAGCGCAGTGGAGCGCAAAGAATATCGACATCTTTGTTGGGGATATCTTTGCAGTGACGAGAAAAATCCTTGGCCCAGTCGATGCCGTCTATGACAGGGCAGCATTAGTGGCCTTATCAGAATCCATGCGCTACCGGTATACGGCGCATCTGACAGAGATGACTGATAAGGCGCCGCAGCTGCTCATTTGCTACGTCTACGATCAGCGTTTGATGGAAGGGCCCCCATTTTCAATCAGCGACGAGGAAGTGCAGCGGCACTACGCCGGTACGTATGACGTAAAGCTGCTCGCAACCACAGAAGTAGCCGGGGGACTGAAGGGAAAGTGTCCTGCCAAAGAGAATCTGTGGCTTCTTGTCCACACCTGATCCCCTGATACGCTGACCCTCTCACCGGTCCGTGCGTTTAGGAATTCAATCAACTAGGGGAATCCCCAGTTATTGGGGATAGGGCCAGACCCGAATATAGGGCGGAACAGAGAGTGTTCATCAAACAACGGGGGTGGAGTTATGCATCGCCTTCCAACGGTATCTTTTGAAAGGCCAATGCCGGCTTCTGATGATCTTGACGACAGCGGGCTCTCAAGCGACGATTCGGCGTTAAGTCACGTTAAACTGGGGACCGCGTGGTTGTGCGCGACGCTGGCGGGTGTTGCCGCAGTGGCATACGCTTCGGTGTCACAAGCTTCACCCACGACGGTCATGCTGGGTCTTGCCGTGCTCCTCGTGGCCTATGCAGGCTATGGGTATTTCCTTCCAAAGAAGAACACACTCCAATTTGCAGACTCGCTCTACTATATGGCGTTTCTCTGGGCCCTGTTTGCCCTGATCGCGACGTTCGTGCTCTGGCCCGCTCCTAAACTGACAACTGACGCAGTCCTCACGACTTTTGGCTATGCACTGATCACCACATTTTGCGGAATGCTTCTCCGATTCGTGGTGATCCAATTCCAAGACACGTTTCCCGATCGGCTCGTTCATGCCCAAGAAACGCTGGATCGCCGCGTGGCGGCTCTCGTACAACAGCTCAATGAGGCCACTCTGGAAATCACGGCCTTCAGAGATCGCGCAGCCACTGACCTGGGAGGCACGCTTTCAGATCTTGTGCAGTCATTGGCAGATGTTCGCGCCAAGATTGCCGAGCAACACCGGGCGATGACCCAAGTGATGAGCGAAGGTTTTGAATCATCACTCCGGGACATCCTTGGCCGGCTTTCGGCAATACAAATTCCCCAGGAGTTTCTCGCGGCAGAGGTGGAGAAACTCGTGGCAACATTAAGAAACCGGGGAGAAGACCTTGAACAGGCTGCGGGCAATTTGGAAAAGCGCCTGCTGCACGCATCCGAAACGGTGGCGTCGTTCGGTGATTCGCTGTATGAATCAGAAGCCGCGAAGCAGGTGGGGGTCGCGATGAATGATTTGTGCGGCAGGATCAAGGAAAGAACCGCAGAATTTGTCGAGATGACCACAGCGTTGGAGAAGAGTCGAACAGAGTTGGATGGTCAGCTGAACAGCTTGCAGTCGCTACGATCGACAGTTGCGATCGTCGCCACGCAATTGGCGGCATTCGAAGCGGAATTGAGGGAGATCCCGTCGGCTTCGATATCGGCGGAGGTCAGAACCGGCCTCATGAACGTGCAACAGGCCATCCGCTCGAGCCTCGAAGCGAGCAAAGCGATCGAGTCAACGATGCGGGACGTCATGTTCTTCATGAGGGAACGAGTGGCGGAGAAGCAGTCCAGTGGGAGACCCTAAATCGCAATCAGACTGGGTGTTTGGGTTGTCACTGGTTCAAGTGATGCTCCTGCTCGTCTTTGCGGCGATGCTCATCTCTGTGACAGAGAATGGAGAGGTCAGGGGACAAGAGGAGACGAGCGGACAAGGTGCGAGTCTCCAGGCCCGGCTTGATGCGGCAACCGAGAAAAGCAATGCGTTAGAAAAACGGCTCGGCGACATGGCCCTGTTAGTTGACGAAGTGAAATTGATGGTAGGCGCGAAAGCTCCATCGAAGGAAGCGTTTCAAGAGGCCATTGACAGCGTGAAACGAGGGTATTCGCTCTGTCAGAAGGATGACAATACGTTGATCGAAGCCAGCATCCAAAATGGCGCGGAAACCGTTCACGTGATTGGAGAGATTCCCTCCGACTTGATGGTGAATCTGGTGAAGGGGGACCAAACGTCAGATCTCGACCAAATCGTGTCGTTTATTCAGGACGTCTACGAATACGAGAAAGACCATAAGTGTCGATTCAATTACCGGCTGAAGTATGCGACTGACAACGACTACAGGAAGGGAAGAGATGGGTATGAGAAGTATTTTTATCCTGAGAAAATCATGAGAACCGGCTGAACCTCCGCTTCGACCGTCATTCCATGGCCCGGCCCACGTGTCTGCCTCCTCGACAACTTTTTCAAGTGCTTCATTCAATCAGCCTCCTGTGTGTGGAGGGAGAAAATCTCGCCAAACCCGCTCCCAATTGCGGTGAAAAAGCGGGAGGCATTGTACTGTTTTTTGGCCTGACAGATCTATGGAGAATCCGTGATGGGACCTTCGCGGCACGCGATGAACCGGGTCCGCGAGTACGATATCGATTCTCCTGTCGTGTTTAGAGTATCCTTCCCTATGAAAAAAAACTGAGCCATGAGTAACAGACACGCCGGGAAGCACAATCCTGCGCTGAATCCTTTTCTGAGCTCAAGACTCTCATAGGCAACAATTATCCATCTGTTCGGTTCAACAAAGGAGGCTCTTATGTCCAGGATCAGTGCGTTCATCAGTGGAGTCATGTTGTCAGGTGCGTCGCTCCTCGGGGGCATGCCAGGGACGGCCGTCAGTGCGGAGCCCTCTTCGCCGGCGACCGGCTACGATATACACGTGCAAGCACCCCACATGATGCCCGATGGAACGCCGGGCGGCCCGTACCATCACTATTGCAAGGGAATCTCCGATAAAATTCTGCAGTGTCTTCTCTTTGAATCGACTGATCCCAAGGCAGCCTTGGTGGGGATTGAATATTTCGTCGCGAAAGACCTTTCAAGAAGACTCTCTCCGATCCAATGGCATCGATACTTCCATGATCATAAGGTGGAGATTGAGACCGGCCGGGTTCAGGTCTTGGACATGCCGGAGGACAAGGCGAAGGCGGTGGCTGAAGCGGCCTCCAAGACGGACGGCGTGATCTACCATCTGTGGCAGAAGGGGTTGGAGTTCCCCGATGGCAGCGTCAGCTTCCCGCAGTCCTTGGGCCACAAATTCCCTGGACACGAGAGCAAATGAGTCGATCCGCGCCTTGGAGCAGGCCTAAGGCTCGGCGGCTGGGGGCCGTGACAGGCTCTGTGGTCTTCGTTATTGCAGGACTGCTGCCTGCGTGGCCTAATCCCACCCTCGGTAGCGATGCGGAGGTGTTGCGACCGAGGGTGCCTGCCGATGTGATCGATGAGGCTCGCCGTTGGGCCAATCCGTTGCAGGCGACGGAAGACAACCTCGAGAAAGGCAAGGCGATATTTCTCGGCAAAGCGTTTTGCGCGACGTGTCATGGACGGGACGGGCGGGGGTTGGGTGATATTCAAGGTCTCCGGGGCAAATTACCGCGGAACTTCACTGATCAGGCGTGGCAAGCCGCCAGGACGGACGGCGAGCTCTTCTGGATCCTCAAGAACGGAAGTCCAGGCACCGACATGGCGCCGTTCATCCCATTGGTCCTCACGGAAGAAGAGGCCTGGCAGGTGTTACTCTTTGTGCGGTCGTTGGGCAAATGAGCGATGCCGCGATGGATCAGCGCGTCTCGTCTTGAATCGAGGCTGGTCGCCTGTGTCGTCGTCGGAACCTGGATGGCTGGTTCGGGCATTGACCAACCGGCCAGAGCGGAATGGTCGGCAATTGCGGAACAACGAGTCAGTTACACGACGGATGCGTTCCAATTTTCATCCGCCCGCAGGCTCGCGCTGAGTGAAGATCCTTCGTTACCGACCGCGGTTGGACTGGGGAATCCGGAGGATGTGATTTGGGAACCCTCGGTTGAGGTCATCCGTTCCGGAACGGTCGGCCTCGGCCGCAATGAGCTTTCGGTCAAAGCGCACGGATTCATCTATACCGACAAACCGATCTTTAATCATGGAGAGTATCGCATTCAGGATCGCCAATGGTTGAACCGCGACACGTCGGTTCTCCTGCGGTATCGCTATTTGCCGAACCTGTTTCTCGGACCGAATTTCGAGCGGCGCAGCGGAAACCGGACTGTTCAAGAGGAACGGGTCACCTCTCACAGCTTTAGAGGGGAATTCGAGCGCCGGTTGAACGACCAGCTGACGGCGACTCTCGTGGGTCGGTATGGTCTGCGCTTCTACAATGAAGCTTTTGCGGAAAGGGACACGAAGTTCTACACGCTGGGTCCCCGAGTCAATTATCGCGCTGCCTCCTGGGTTGACTTCGAGCTGGGATATTTCTATGAGCGAGGGCTTGCGGACGGGCGGCAGGAACTACAGTTTATGGACGACGTTTCGTACTACCTGCATTTGCTCTCATTCAACACGGAACTTCGCCTCATGCCCAAGCTCTCGCTGTCGTTGCTGTATGTCTATGTGCAAAAGAACTTTACGAGTGGGATCACAGGAGACACGCATCAGGGGCGGCAGGACGAGACTCATCAAGGACGCGCTGAGTTGCGATATCAATTTGCCGAAAAGGCCGCCGCCACCTTGGGCTATCAGCGGACGCAACGCTCCTCCAATCAGGCCTCGCGCGACTTCCACGATAACATCTTTTCGATAGGCGGTGAATACCGGTTCTGACGCACTGTCCCCGCCTCTCGTCCCTGTGTCCAGTCTTCGCTCCGGTCTGCGCCCATTACGACTGTTCGAGGCGCATGCTGTAGCTGTGATGACAGGAGGGTCTCACCCTTGCCGTCCGGATGAGTACTCCGCCGTCCTCCAGCCCAGTGGCGTATCGATGACGGAGGCCAGGTCGGCCTTCGAACTCATACGTGGAATCTCGATGAAGCAGAGCGTCTATAAGACCCTGCTTTTCCGCCCACCATTCTTCCATTTCAGCAGCTGTCAGCGCGTTCATCGCCTGCCTGTGACACCATCCAATGCGGGCGATGAGACAGGCGTTCATATGCGCCGTAGGCGGGGGCGTGGCAGAGACGCTGGAATGACGAACACGACTTGCAGTCGGGCCTTCCTGATTGATCGAGGGTGGTAGCATCGTAGCCATGATTCACCTCACGTAAAAGTTGAGAAAACGGTGAAAAGACGGTGATGTGTAGAGCGTTAGCGCGGCGGATCAGTCTGCGAAGGGCTGGCGGCAAGCCGATGATGGTCTTGGGCTGGCATGCGGAGTCCTAGGAGCAAAGTCCGAGCCAGCATGTGTTTGATACTTAATCGGGTATAAAATCGCGCGTTCCGCCTCAATTCTCCTTGAGATGTCCTCATTCGTGTTCATTTCTGTTTTTTTGCCTCCTTCAGTCTGTAGGCAGCAACTACTAGGAGGGACCCTAGCTGTATGCTGGGCAGGGACTCGCGCGATATTGTTGCGTGATTCTCCTTAGATATTCAAAGGCCAATACCCAGGGTTGTTGCGGTATGTTCTATGAATACCGGCACCCAGTGTCTGGAGCGATGAGGCGTGCATTTAGGATCGTGGTTGTCGATGACCATGCGATGGTCCGACAAGGTCTGAAAAGCCGTCTCCGGAATTATTCGCATCTCGAAGTCGTAGGCGATGGCGAAGATCGCCGCACTACTGCATCCTGCCGTGATTGTGATGGACTTTTGACAGGCCAACGATGAATGGAATTGAAGCCTTTGTCTCGAAGGAAGCGGCGGTGCATAAATTCAGCTCCGCCCTTAAGTGAGAAAGATGCTTAGGGAGATGCCTAGTACATAAAGGCCATGCGGGTTACTAGACTCCTAGGCGCTAGATCGTATGCGAGACTCTTTACGGACTAATAGGAGGGA
>DASTQE010000202.1:0-3723 GCA_035761895.1 Nitrospira sp.
GTCGGGAAATACTCGGCATACGGGCGTCTCTCGAAAAGAAACCTTGACGATATGCAGGCCGGCGCACGGGTGGAGGTCGATGAGCGGAAACGCCATCCGATGGATTTTGCGCTGTGGAAAAGCAGTAAGCCTGGTGAGCCTTCATGGGATAGCCCTTGGGGAGCAGGCCGTCCCGGATGGCATATCGAATGCTCAGCCATGTCCCTCAAGCATCTGGGGGAAACGTTCGACATCCATGGCGGAGGCATGGATCTGATTTTCCCGCATCACGAAAACGAAATCGCGCAATCCTGCGGCGCGACGGGAAGAGAATTCGCCAATTACTGGGTTCACAATGGCTTCGTGCAGATCAACCAGGAAAAAATGTCGAAGTCGTTAGGGAACTTTTTCACTATTCGTGAAATTTTTGAAAAGTCCAAGTGGTCAGAAAGGGTCACTGGCGAAGTCCTCAGGTATTTTCTGTTGTCGACCCATTACCACGGGCCACTCGACTTTTCAGACCAGGCGTTGCAGGAGGCACGACAAGCGATAGAGGGATTTTATGGATTGTTTAATAGGCTGCGTGAGACGGAAGGCAAGACCGCAGGGGACACAGATCTCTCATCCGTGGTGTCTCGAACTCGAGAGTCGTTTAAGAAAGCCATGGACGACGATTTAAATACACCGATGGCAGTTGCCGAATTTCAGAAACTTCGAAGCGATGTAAACAAGTTGTTAGATCTCGGGCTTTCTACAGAAGCAAGGCAGCGGGCTCGTGAAGAGTTTCGTCAGCTTGGTGCCGTTTTGGGGTTGTTTCAATTGGACCAGTGGGATTACGGGACTGTATCGGCATCCGGACAGTACAAACTGAAGGAAGAAGAAATCGACGCAAAGGTGGCAGAACGCAATGCGGCCAGAAGACAAAAGGACTTCAAGAAGGCCGATGAAATTCGGCAGATTCTCGCGGCAGACGGCGTCATCATCGAAGACAAGCCCGATGGCACCAGCCGCTGGAAGCGATAGCCGGCCGGAACTGCTGTTTGGGCTACATGCCGTGCGTGAAGCCTTGCGTGCCGGCAGCCGGCCGCTCCAACGTGTCCTCGTTCAGCGGACTGATCGGCAGTTTGCCGAACTGGTGCAGCAGGCCAAGTCCCGACATATTCCTGTCCACATCGAGCCTCCTCCTGCCTTCGACCGGTTGGTTCCCGACGGCAATCATCAAGGGATCATTGCCTTTGTCGCGGCCAAAGCCTACGACAGTACGGAGGACATTCTCGAACGGGCTCGTCAGAAGGGCGAACCCCCATTCCTGGTGATTCTCGACGGTGTTGAAGATCCCCATAATCTGGGCGCGGTCGTCCGAACCGCCGAGGCGGCCGGCGTGCATGGTGTCTTCATTCCGGAGCGGCGAGCGGCCGGACTGACGCCCGTCGTGGCCAAAACTTCCGCAGGCGCCCTCGAGCATATGCTCATCGCCCGCGTCGTCAACCTGTCCCGCCTGATCAAGGAGCTCAAGGAGGCCGGCCTCTGGATTTACGGGGTGGAGCCCGCGGCACCCGCCGAATTCACCGCCATCGATATGACCGGACCGATCGCATTTGTGTTTGGCGGAGAGGGCGGAGGCATTCGCCGGGGGATCGCTCAGGAGTGTGATAGCCTGATCAGCATCCCGATGCGGGGGAAGGTCGAATCCTTAAATGTCTCGGCGGCCGTCGCGGTGACGCTCTTCGAAGGGGTCCGCCAGCGACGACTCGCACGGTAACGGCGTTAGCGGACTCTGATCATGTTCCCTTGAATCGCCGTCTTGAGCAATTGCGCCGTGTTCGAGACGCGCATCTTCTTCATCATGTTGGCGCGATGCGCTTCAACGGTTTTGACGCTGATTTTCAGCCGTTGCCCGATTTCCTTGTTCTTGAATCCGGCCCAGATCAGCTCGAGAATTTCCTGCTCTCGGCTGGTCAGGGATTCCGGGCGTTTTTTGCGGGGCGGGGGGGCGAGATCCGCCAGGGAGGCCCGGGATCTCGGTCTTGCGCTGCGTGCCATGTTTCAGGTTCTCCTTTGATCGCAGATCGGTTGCGTTATACTGCAGCCGGGGACCGCCCCTCCCGGAGAACGTGTGCGAAGGCCTGTGGGAAATTATAGGAAGTCCTCTAGGTCATGTAAACCAATGCACAATGGCCCTAGTGTAACTACGTATTCAATTATTGACCGTACGGATTCATCGGTACGGGCAAGTCTGTGATGTCTATGATAATTGATGGATTCTGGTATGTGACTGCAGCGGCTTTCGGGGCCTTGATCGGTAGTTTTTTGAACGTCTGCATCTACCGGCTTCCCCGGGGTGAATCGATTGTTTGGCCTGGGTCTCATTGCCCGGCCTGCGGGACATCCATCGCATGGCACGACAATGTTCCGGTGTTGAGCTATCTCGCGCTGTTAGGACAGTGCCGGAGGTGTCGTGCGCCGATCTCGATACGGTACCCGGTCGTAGAAGGAGCGAATGCCGCCGGCTATGTGATCATTCTCAATACCTTTGGCCTCAACTGGACCTCCGTGCTCTATTGCGTCCTGTTCTCGGCGTTGCTGGTCGTGACCGGCACCGACCTCACCCACAAAATTATTCCAAATGTCGTGACCGTCCCGGGAACGATCCTCGGACTTCTGGGAGCGGCCACGGTGTTGCCCGTCGGCCCGGTCAATGCCTTGCTCGGCGTGGCCGTGGGCGGTGGAATACTCTGGGCCCTCGCCTGGGCCAGTCCTTATCTGTTCGGCAAGGAGGGAATGGGCGGTGGCGACATCAAATTGCTGGCGATGGTCGGCGCCTTTCTGGGTTGGAAACCGGCACTCTTGACGATCATGATTGGATCGCTCGTCGGGTCGGTCATCGGCATTAGCTTGATCGCCTTCCGGTTGATGAAACGGGATGAGTATATTCCCTTCGGCCCCTTCCTCGTGTTAGGTGCGCTCGTATCCATGTTTTTCGCCCAACCGTTGCTGGATTGGTACCAGCGCCTGCTCAGTCCTTCGTTCTAGTCAGCCCCTGTGCAGACCCGTTCTGGTGACTTGCGGCCTTTGGCGGCGGGACACCCCTCCTGTTGTGATGGCAGTCTGTATCTGTTTGACCTCGTACTCGTATCCGAAAATTCCCTCGATCTTGCCGTCACTCAGCCGGACGAATGAGCAGAAGTGTTGATTCCTCAGGCTGTCTAGAGAAGAAGGCCAGCGATTGCCGCGTTCCTCATACGGCACGGGTTTTGGAAGCAGTGGGCGACCATGGGAATGGTCGCACGCCTCTCAACGTCAGCGGGAAAGAGTCTTATGGAACTCATCATCGTGACCGCGATCGTGGGCATTGTCGCGGCGATGGCGGCTCCGGCGTATCAAAGCTTCCATACCCGCCTCCAGGGACGAGCCGCCACTGCTGAAATTGCTTCGACACTCAGAATGGCAAGACAGCTCGCGATGGCACGGCGAGAGCGTCTTCTTCTCCGGTTCGATCTGTCGGAGCGCACAATTACGCTTCGCGGGGCAGATACCACCACGGTCCTGAATGTCTATAGCTATGGAGACAAGGAGATCGTCGTGAACCAACCCACCGCGGGCACCGATCTGTTCTTCCATCCCAGCGGCCGTTCAGCCAGCGCCAGCACCATTGTCATTCATGATCGGGAACATTACCGCACCACCGTCACCGTGAGTCTGACCGGGCGAGTCGTCATTTCATGACCGGTCTCGCGCTCACCC
>DASTQE010000203.1:0-10365 GCA_035761895.1 Nitrospira sp.
AGAGCAGCACGCCGCGTCCTTCCTTCTGAATGACTGCCATTGCCGCATGCAGTTGATCACGGCAGTCGCATCGCAACGACCCCAACGCATCAGCGGTGAGACAGCCGGAATGCACTCGCACAAGTGTAGGTTCGCCGTTGTCCACCCGGCCTTTGACAAGCGCGATATGCGTGATGTGGTCGATCTCGTTCTCAAAGGCCACGGCATCGAATTCGCCGAAAATCGTCGGGAGCCGCGCGCTTGCCACTCGCTTGATGAAGGTCTCCCGGCGCATGCGGTATTCGATCAGCGCCTTGACGGTCACCATTTTGAGCTTGTGTCTCTTGGCGAACTTCGTGAGTTCCGGGACACGAGCCATTGTGCCGTCTTCGTTCATGATCTCGCAGATGACGCCGGCCGGTTGGAGTCCAGCTAGACGCGCCAGGTCAACGGAGCCTTCCGTTTGCCCCGCCCGTCGCAACACACCGCCCTTCTGCGCTTTCAGTGGAAAGATATGCCCCGGACGCGCGAGGTCTGACGGCTTGGATTTGGGATCAATTGCGACATGAATCGTGGTCGCGCGATCGGCCGCCGAAATCCCCGTGGTAATGTCCTTGCGCGCGTCGATCGAGACGGTGAATGCCGTCCCAAACGCTGCAGTATTTTCGACGGCTTGCTGCGGCAGCTGCAGCTCTTCGACGCGCTCGGGAGTGAGCGCCAGACAGATCAATCCGCGCCCATGCCTGGCCATGAAATTGATGGCCTGAGGGGTGACCTTTTCCGCAGCTATGACCAGGTCGCCTTCGTTCTCCCGGTCTTCGTCGTCGACCAGAATGACGAATTTCCCCTTCTTAATGTCGCGGATCGCTTCTTCGATATCGTCGAAGGGCTTAGGCATATCTGAAATCTGAGATCGGAGATGTGAAATCATCCGGCATAGAGAAGGATCAATTTAACATTGAACATCGATGATTAACATGGGTTTTTTTGAGGCCACAGTTCCCAACGCAAGACAGGGCTGCTCTCTACAGATCGTCTCGGGCCGGCGGCTGACGCGATCGAGCGATCAATGTACTGATCGCAGCGCCAGCTGCCACCGCCGCAAAGAGCCAAAACCCTGCGGCAAAACTGCCGGTAAGATCCTTGAGTCCGCCCAACCAAAGCGGAAGAAAAAAACCGCCGAGTCCTCCGGCCGCGCCAATCACGCCGGAAGCCAGTCCGATTTGTTTGGGAAACCGGTTTGACACCACCTGGAACACCACGCCATTGCCGAATCCCATCGCGGTGAGCGCTGCCATCAGGATGGCCACGCTCCACGGTACCGGCGGTAGCCCGCCCGCTACCCCAATGAAAGTTGCAATCGCGACGAAGACGAACGGTAGCATGCGAATGCCACCGATGTGGTCGGCGATATAGCCACCAAGTGGCCGAATCAAACTCCCGAGTAACCCGCCCAAAGCGGTGATTGATCCAGCTGTCACGCGGTCAAACCCATATTGATCGTGCAGGAAAATCGGAAGAAAACTGCAGACTCCCACGAACCCGCCAAAGGTGACGCCATACAACAAACAGAGCCAGAACATCGAAGGTCGCCTGAGACTGTCATGCAACTCCTGACGCCAATGTAGGGGCAACGTTCGTCGAGAGATCCCTTCGTCGCCGCGCACAAGCACTGCGAACAGAATAGTAGTCAACAGAAGCGGCCCAAGCATGACCCCGAACACGCCGTGCCAACCCACCGCCTCTGCCAAACGTGGTGCCAGGAACATCGCCAGCACCGTGCCGCTATTCGCCGACGCGGCCACTCCCATGGCCAAGCCTTGATGAGCCGGAGGATACGCCCGACTGGCAACCGGAAGCGCGACTGCGAAGCTGGCTCCAGCTACGCCGAGCAGAAGTCCGACACCGAGCACTTCTACGAAACTTGCCCCACCCAACCAGCCCCACACCAATGCTCCCATTTCGCAAAACAATAGAATCAGGCCGGTCGTCTTGGCTCCCAGACGATCGCTGCTGAACCCTACCCATACGCGGAGCAGCGCCCCGCTCAACAGCGGGCACGCGACCAGTATCCCTTTTTGTGTGGCGGAGAGCCCGAATTCTTCCGCGATCGACACACCAAGCGAGCCGATCAGCAGCCAGCTCATGAAACTGACTTCAAAATGCAGCCAGGCCCCCGCCAGAGACGGCCAATGTCCGCTTTTGAGTCCTTTGAAAATTCCACGCATCAGTGAGCCAGGCCCCTGATCTTCCCGCGCGTTATGGATCCGGTCGAAAGAGGCCGTTCACTATAGGGGAGCGGTGCTATCCCCGCAAGAGAACCCCAGGGTCACCGGCAGCTTTGTGGAGGAGGAAGGTTCTGCTATAGTTTCCGAATTCATATGGCCAAACGCCGCGTCAAGAAGCAGGAAGAAGAAATCCTTGAGCCGGAAGTCCTCGGTCCGGCCGACGAACTCCCGGAGGGGAACGCGCCGGCCACCGAATTGCCCCCGTCGGCAGACGGCAAGCCCGATACCACGGCGGTGGTGCCGGTCACCGCTCTCCAACAGTACCTGGCAGAAATCCGCCGTCACCCCTACTTGTCGAAGGAGGAAGAACTCCTGCTCTTTGAGGAATATCGCACGCATGGCAGCCGGGAGGCGGCCGTAAAGCTCATCATGGCCAATTTGCGGGTCTCCGTGGCCATTGCCTCGGAGTATCTGCATACCGGCACCGACCACATGGATTTGATCCAGGAAGGCAACGTCGGCCTGCTCCAGGCCATCAAAAAATTCGACCCCTCAAAGAATGTGCGTTTTCATGCATACGCGGCATGGTGGTCGCGGGCGTATATCCTGCGGTACCTGCTGAATACGTATCGACTGGTCAAGATCGGGACCACGCAGGACCAGCGCAAGCTCTTCTATAACCTCAAAAAGGAAAAATCCAAACTCGAGCGTGAGGGATTTGCACCCGACACCAAGCTGCTGGCCGACCGGTTGAACGTCCGCGAGCGCGACGTCGTCGAGATGGACCAGCGGCTCGGCAACTGGGAGCTGTCGCTCGATCAACCCATCGGAGAAGACCAGGACGGCAGCCTGCTCGATATTCTCCCCTCCCAACAGGTTCCTGCCGATGAGCAGCTTGCCCAGGACCAGCTCCAGACCCTCTTCCGGGAGAAGCTGGCAGAATTTGTTAAGACGCTCGACGAGCGTGATGAGGACATCTTGCGTAACCGCCTTCTTTCCGAAACGCCGCTAACGCTCGACGACTTGGGCGCAAAATATGGCGTTACAAAAGAACGCACCCGCCAACTGGAAGCCCGCATTATCAAGCGCCTGCGGGATTACATGAAGAAAGACATAAAAGATTTCGACCGGTTACGCGCCTGATCGTTTTTCTTCCCCTCACGCCGAATAAGCTGGCATATCCGAAGGCCCCTCGGGTATTATTCCCCTTCCTCGAGTGCTGGGGGCAAAGATTTTTTTGCCCGCCCCCTTGACTCACCCGAAGCCGGGTCTATCTGTCCCGCAGTTTCGGCAGATCAGGGATCTGCTCGCGTTGGGGTGCTTCAGACCCACGTCATCGAGTGCGGACCCGTTTTAAATCGTCGACATCGTTCGAGTTAACTTTCATCACGAGGAGGTTCTGCCATGAGTACAGCCGCGAAGGAAAAGAAGAACGTGGCCAAGGGCTTTCAGCCCCTGGGTGACCGCGTGTTCGTCACCTACACTGAAGAATTGGACCGGACGGCCGGCGGAATTTATGTGCCGGATTCGGCCAAGGAAAAGCCACAGCGGGGCATCGTTCAAGCCATCGGCAAGAAGGTCGAGAACGTGAAAGTCGGTGACCAGGTGCTTTTTGACAAGTATTCCGGTAGCAAGCTCCGGATCGAGGACGAGGAGTGTTTGATCCTTAAGGAAGAAGACATTCTCGGAGTATTCAGCAGCTAATCTCAACTGTCTGAAGAGACGGATCATATAACGGAGGAATCACATGGCAAAGCAATTACTCTACAGCGAGGCCGCTCGGGCCGCCATTCTCAAGGGGGTCAACCAGCTGGCCGACGCCGTAAAGGCGACGCTCGGGCCGAAGGGCCGCAACGCCATTCTCGACAAGAAGTTTGGTGCCCCGACCATCACGAAGGACGGCGTGACCGTCGCCAAGGAAATCGAACTCAAGAACCCGTACGAGAACATGGGCGCCCAACTCGTCCGCGAAGTCGCCAGTAAGACCAGTGACACGGCAGGTGACGGGACCACGACCGCCACCGTCTTGGCGCAGGCGATCTTCCGCGAAGGCGCGAAGAACATCACCGCAGGCGCGAACCCGATGGAAATCAAGCGCGGGATCGACAAAGCCGTTGAAGCGGTGGTGGCCGAGTTGAAGAAGCTCAGCAAGCCCTGTCAGAACAAGACCGAGATCTCCCAGGTCGGGACCATTTCAGCCAACAACGACAAGACCATCGGCGATTTGATCGCGGAAGCGATGGAGAAGGTCGGCAAGGACGGCGTGATCACGGTCGAAGAAGCCAAGTCTATGACGACCTCCCTCGATGTTGTCGAAGGCATGCAGTTCGATCGCGGGTACATCTCCCCCTATTTCGTCACCAACGCCGAGCGGATGGAATGTTCGGTCGAAGAGCCGCTCATTCTTATCAACGAAAAGAAGATCAGCAGCATGAAGGACCTCCTCCCGATCCTCGAGCAGGTGGCCAAGATGGGCAAGCCGCTCGTGATCATCGCGGAAGAAGTCGAAGGTGAAGCGCTGGCCACCCTCGTGGTCAACAAGCTGCGCGGTACCCTGAACGTGGCAGCTGTGAAGGCGCCCGGCTTCGGCGATCGTCGCAAGGCGATGCTGGAGGACATTGCGATCCTCACCGGCGGCCAGGTGATCTCTGAAGACCTCGGCATCAAGCTGGAAAACGTGAAGCTCACTGACCTCGGCCGTGCGAAGCGCGTGACGATCGACAAGGACAACAGCACGATCGTCGAGGGCTACGGCGACCCGAAGAAGATCGAAGCGCGCGTGAAGCAGATCAAGGCTCAGATCGAAGAGACGACCTCGGATTACGATCGTGAGAAATTACAGGAAAGGCTGGCGAAGATCGTCGGCGGTGTGGCCGTCATCAATGTCGGCGCCGCGACCGAGACTGAAATGAAGGAAAAGAAGGCCCGCGTCGAGGACGCACTTCACGCGACCAAGGCGGCGGTGGAAGAGGGCATTGTTCCCGGCGGCGGCACCGCATATCTCCGCTGCATCAAGGCGCTCGATGGCATCAAGGATGTCCCAGCCGAGCAGAAAGTCGGCTTGGACATTATCCGCCGCGCGCTCGAAGAGCCGATCCGCCAGATCGTCAACAATGCGGGCGGTGAAGCCTCGGTGGTGGTTGGAAAGGTCCGCGAGGACAAGAACGTGAACGCCGGCTACAATGCGGCGACCGAAGAGTATGTGGACATGATCAAGGCGGGCATCATCGATCCGACGAAAGTCTCCCGCACGGCGCTGCAGAACGCGGCCAGCGTGGCGGCCTTGATGCTCACGACCGAGGTGATGGTCACGGACATTCCTGAAGAGAAGAAGGAACCGATGGGCGGTGGCCCTGGCCACAGCCACGGCATGGAAGGGATGTACTAAATCAGTGCTGAGTCCTTAGGACTGAGTGCTGAGATCGAGATAGCTGTTACCTTAGGGCCTGGCGGGCAACCGCCCGGCCCTTTGTGTTTGTGGGCGCCGCTGCAGCGGCGCTACAATGGCGGTCACCGCTCGAGGTCCCGTTGTGATCGTCGAAGTCGAGTCCAGCGAGAACTGCGAAGCCAGCCTTTTCGCCCGGTTCAAAGAGGCCGGTCCCGCCCGTCCGGTCATTCAAGTGCGACTCTACGATCGGAGCCCCGCCGGCGAGTGGTACTGGGTCACGGGGTGGAGCGACAATTCTGAGACGCCGGAGTGCCCCGCCTATGCGCAACTCGTCGAAGATTCCGGCTCGGGCCTCGCCCATCTGGTCTACGGCGGCATCAACGGTCTGCGGTTCAAACCGCTTGACCTCGAGGAGTCGTGGAGCCTCAAGAGTTCTCTTCAATGGGGAGAGACCCATCTTTCGCTCTCCAGCGAGCGAGACCTCCGCTATGCGGCCTAAGACAGTGCTTTAGACAGAAACTACTGCAGTAACGACCGTCGTTTACACCGTGGCTCAGAAGAAGGGATGCGGAGGTCGGGTGACCTGCGGTTCCTTTTCGCCTGGGACTTCCCAGGCATGACCGCGCATACGCCATTTCCCATTTTCCAAAACCATGTAATGGACCTCTCCGAACCAACTGTCGAGGTTGATTCGTGCGTTGGTCTTATTTGAGATCGCCCAAAGACTGCCAGTACAGACGATCTGAGCCGTCTGAGGTGTGCTCTGAGCATCAACCTTGACCTGGGTAAAGACATGGGTCGTTGAGAAGTCGTGATTCTCCTGAAACAGCTCTGCCCATACCCTACGAAACATGGGCTTGTCAAAACTCTGGGACTTGTAGCTGTCTGAATAGAGCTCCATGATGCCATCGATATCCTGGCGCTGAAGTGCCGCCTCGGCCTGCTTGAAGGCTGACAAGATGTCGTTCACCGTCTTCCGGTCTGCTTGGATATCAGCGGAATTTGCAACATACGTTCCGTCGAAGTCCGGGATGTAATGTTGGCAGGCTTGGAGACTGATCACGCCCAGGCACATTCCAATGGTAGCCATACGCATGCTGCTGCGCATATTCCTCCGTTCTTTGCATTGTTTGCGCGACTCCATCAGTGCAGATTTGCGCCTGGCCACGCGCAGAAAGAACACGGTTTCTACTGCCGCAGACCGATTGAACCGAACGCCGCTTTGAGTAGGCGCGAGGTTTTGGGCTCGTAAAAGAGCGCTCGGAACGTCCGGTTCACCAGTGCCGTATGGCGGCGATGGTCCTCTGCGAATCGCGCGACACCTGTGACCCGGTCATCTGTCTCGTAGCCCATTCGAATCGCGCAGCGGGCGAGCTCTTCGGCTTCGTCCGGCAACGCATGCGTTTGAAGATCGTGAACCATTTGCAACTTATGCTCAACGTCACGGAGAAACAAATAGGCCGCGTTGAGTGCATCCCGTTCCCTGCCGCTGAGCAACTTTTTGTCGGCAAACCGCTTCAACGAACTAAGCGTGTTGCGATCTAATAGGGCAGGAACGCTTTTCCCCGCCAGAACCTGGATCGTCTGCACCAGGAATTCGATTTCCCTGATGCCGCCGGTGCCGAGTTTGACGTTGCGATGCTCATGCCCCCGATCGGCCATTTTGGCATCGATCATTTCTTTCACCGCCCGCACATCCTCGATGATGGTCATCGCGCCGGCCAGGCCGGGCTTGGCAGTGCTTCGTCCCAACACGAACGGCCTCACAACCTTTAAGAATGCCTTTCCCACTTCAAAAGATCCGGCCACCGGCCACGCTTTCAGCAGGGCCAGCCGCTCCCAGATCTGCCCTCGCGTCATGTAGTAGTTTCGGTAGTCGTCCAGCGAACGGGCAAGTTGTCCCACCGAGCCCTCCGCGCGAAGGCGGAGGTCGACGCGGAACACGTGGCCTTCCTTCGTCGGCTCGCTCAAGGCTTTGGTCAGCTCACGCGAGAGAATCTCGAAATATTCTTCATTCGAAATACCCGCGGCCACCACCTTGCCGGTAGATTGTGCGGTCGGAGCTCTTGTTTCGCCTTCGTGAGACGCATAGACATAGATCAGATCCACGTCCGAGCTGTAGTTCAGTTCGTGGCCGCCGAGCTTGCCCATCCCAATCACCGCGAACCCCGTTTCCATCCGCTTGCCCTGCCGGTTCCTGTGCATGGGCCGGCCATATTGACGACGCAGATCGGCATCGACGATCTCGTATGCCGCATGAATCAACAGCGCAGCCAGATCGGACAGCGATGCCGTCGTCTCGGACACGTCCGCCAGCCGCAACAGGTCACGCACGCCGATCCGAAGCATTTCCCGCCGGCGAAAACGGCGGAGCGCGGCCAGTTTCAGTTCCTTCACCGTGAGACGCGCCAACTGCTTGTGAAGCGCCTGGTCCAGACCGGTCCTGGTCGAGGGCTTCGACAGCACCTCTTCCTCGGCCAGCCAATAGACCAATGTGGGATCGCGAATGATCGTGAAGGCAAGCGAATCGCTGTTGCCGAAGATGGTGGACAGCAGGTCGAGCATGCGCGGAGAGGTGCGCAGGTAGTCGAACAGCGTGGAGCGCGTGACGTTGTCGAGAAACCGCTCCCAGTGATTCAGCGCCTGATCCGGGTCGGCGGTTCGCGCAATCGACTCCATGAGGATCGGCAAAATCGCAACCAGTTGGTGGCGTTCATGCGGCTCGCCGGCCATCGCCTGCAGATTGCGGTCGGCCTGTGCGACGTCCGTCAGTCCATATGCCGTAAGGATGCCGTGGACCTCCTGTGGATCGCGTTCAGATGCCAGCAACAGCGGGGCAGGATCAGGCTTTCCCGATAGAGGTATCTGCGGTTGCTGTCTTTTCCAGGATGGTGTTTTTTTGGTGGAAGCCGAGTGTTTCGCAGCCAAGAGTTCCTCGTCAAAAGGGACGGGCACCGGCGGACGCCGGAGTCCGATCTCTTCATGGCCTCAAAGGGACAGGCACCGGCGACGCCGGAGCCAGTCCCTGGATGGCGCGGCATTATACTGTCAGCCAAGATTGCGCACAATGAAGGGTCCTGAGCTATACTGGCGCTCCCATGACCGCATCCGACCGCGAAGAGTTCCTTCAAGCACTCACGCCTCTCTCCATGGATGTCCCACCCGATGTGCGCCGTGATTTTGTGACTCGGATGGATGGCGAGTATTTCCGCCGGTTCCCGCTCCCAGTGATTGCGCAGCATATTCGGTTAGCGGCGGCATTGACGCCGGACCACCTCTGCGAATGCACAGTCTTAGAACATCGGGACGGCCACTTCGACCTGACGGTTGTCGCCTACGACTACTTCGCCGAATTCGCGACCATCTGCGGACTCCTGTCGGCATTCGGACTGAACATCGAGGAGGGCCAGATCTACACGTTCACGGAGGCGGCGGCTTCCACTCAGCCAACGAGGGTTCCTTATGGCGAGGGCATGCGTCAGCGGCCAAAACTGCGCCCAGGCCTGAGCCGGAAAAAGATCGTGGATGTCTTTCGCGTCCAACCGGTAGGCGACGCCTCGTTCGGGCCAGACGACCGGACCCGCTTCGCACGCGAACTCGGCTCCTTGATTGGCATGCTGGACGAAGGCAAGTTCGAGGAGGCCCGTCATGCGGTGAATCGACATCTCGTGGAACATCTGGGCAAGCGGCGAGGGTCATTCAGCGGACTGCTGCATCCAGTACAGATTACATTCGACAACAGCCAGTCGCCGACGGATACCATCATGGATATCCGATCCGACGATACGCCCGCCTTTCTATATGCCTTCGCCAATGCACTGGCGATGAGAAATGTGTACATCTCAAAGGCCCGTATCGATCTGGAAGCCGGCAAGCTGCATGACCACTTTGCGGTCCGCAACCGCTATGGTCAGAAGCTCACGGACCCGGCCGAACAACAGCAGTTGCGACTGACCGCCGTCCTGATCAAGCAGTTTACCCATGCCCTTACCTGGGCTGCGGACCCCACCAAGGCTTTGGAGGCTTTTGATCAATTTCTCGATTTGACGGTGCAGGACACGAAAGGCAGGGCGCGGGAAGAAGCCCTGGCGTTCTTGAGCGACAAGAAAACTTTTCCATTGCTGGCGCGGCTCCTTGGAGCCAGCGATTTCCTCTGGGAGGACTTTCTCCGCCGCCAGCACGACCACCTCCTACCGCTGCTTCACGATTATCGTGATGCCCCCCTCATCACGCCGCGCGCGACCCTCCGAAAGTCGCTCGACCGCGCGGTGGACCGGACCAAGGACGACCCGGGACGGAAGGAAACGTTGAATCGGTTCAAGGATCAAGAGCTGTTCCGCATCGACATGAAACACATCGTCGATCCGGACACGAGCCTCGCCGACTTCTCACTCGCGCTGACCCAACTGGCGGAAGTGATCGTCGAACGCAGCCTGAAAGACTGCCAGGCCAAGCTCAAAAAGGTTTACGGCACTCCCCGATTGGCAAGCGGCAAACCGTGCACCTTTGCCATCATGGGCGCAGGCAAATTCGGCGGCCGGGAGCTGGGCTATGCATCGGATATCGAGGTGTTGTTCGTGTACGGCGGTGCAGGTCGAACGAACGGCAAAGCCGGCATCGAGAATAGCGAATATTTCGAACGCCTCGCGCAGGAGCTGCTGCAGTGGATCGAGGCCAAACAGGAAGGCATCTTCCATCTCGACGTTCGCCTTCGTCCACACGGCGGCAAAGGCTTTTTGGCCAATCCACTGGATGAAATCACCACGTATT
>DASTQE010000204.1:0-13524 GCA_035761895.1 Nitrospira sp.
AACGAAACAGGCGCGCAAAACTTCATGGATCAGAAGGACAAGGACAAGGAGGAAGGGGGGCCGGTCGGGACCGCCTAGTTATCCGTTGGTGTCCGTGGTCGCTTTTATACTGTTCGTTTGTTGCAGCAATTTTGGGTCAGCTTTTTAATCATTTAATCAGAGGAGGGCATAGTCCATGAGAGTAGTGCAGACACACAACAAGTCTGTGGTGTTTGGCATTCTTCTCTCTGCCCTGATCGTTGGCGTGATGTTGACGATTGGGCAGGTGCCGTTGGCCGTCAGCCAACCGGTGACCATACCGGCGAAGGCCGTCAAGGGACCTATCCCGATGGATGGAGCGAACCCTGTGTGGGAGAGCGTCCCCGGTGTCATCGTGCCGTTGAGCGGCCAGTTGATTACTACGCCGATGCACCCGAACATCTCGGTGAAATCGGTGTTCGTAAAGGCCATGTCGAACGGCAAGGAAGTGGGACTGCGCGTCGAATGGAGCGATCAGACCAAGAACGACACGACGATCGGTCCGCAGGACTTCCGTGACCAGGCTGCAATTATGTTCCCGGTCAACACGTCCGGTGCGCCGCCATTTCAGTGCATGGGCCAGTCCGGTGGAACCACCAACATCTGGCGGTGGAATGCGGAGTGGCAGAAGGATCTCGGCAAGGACAGCGCGGGCCTGTGGGACGTGGACGATCAGTATCCCGGCATCTTCTGGGATTACTACTTTGAAGAGCCCGCCGGCGGCGTGACCTATCCAGACCGGATCGGCCGCAGCCTTGGACCCTTCAATCCGGGCATTTGGTCAGGCAACATTATGTCGGATCCGACCCTGCGCGTGAGCTCCGTTGAGGATCTGAACGCCAACGGCTTCAGCACCTTGACGACCCAGGCCCATCAGGACGTCATCGGCAACGGCGTGTGGGAGCCGGCCGGTTCCGTCAAGGGCGGCGGGTACAGCGGCCCGACCTGGCGCGTCGTCGTGAAACGCACCCTGGAAACAGGCGATGCGAACGATGTGCAGTTCAAGGCAGGGATGTCCGTGCCCATCGCGTTTGCGGTGTGGGACGGCAACAACATCGAGCGTAACGGTATGAAGGCGCTCTCTACCTGGTTCACGCTTAAGCTTCCGTGAGCTGAACGGGTCTGAGTGACCTTTGTTCCATCCCTCCCGTGGGGTGGAGCAGACAACCGACGAAAAGCCCCAGTTCTCCGAGCTGGGGCTTTTCTATTTATGGGGGCCATCTTGGGAGAATCTTCAATTTCAAATCGCAAATCTCAGATGGCGCCATCGGACGACAGAAATCTCGAATTTCCCATCTCAGGATGGGGGCTGATTTGACCTTGGAGAGGGTTGCATTTGGCCAAGAGCGGAGTGTATAAAACTAAGTCCTTATCTTTCGAGATTTATCTTATTTTTCAATTCTCTCGGTAGAGATTAGGCATGAAAGTTTCACTGCTGTTCCCTCCAACCTGGCATCCGTCCCAACCCTATCTAAGCCTACCTTCACTGACGGGGTTTCTCGCCCAAGCCGGTGTCACGAACGTGACGCAGCGCGATCTTGGCATCGAACTTCTCGACGAAGTCGTTACGAAATCCTACGGCGCGGGGCTGTATCAGGATCTGCTCGATAAAAAGCAGGCGCTTGAACGGGAACGGACCGGCGAAACGGGGCCTGGCAGCGCCGAGCACCTGGCCAGAGTCATCGAGTCGCTCGACCGGTTTCCCTATCTGATCGACCGCATCGAACTGGCCAAGGAGACGCTCCGGGGCGAAGGCTTTTACGACATGGAGGCCTACCGGGAAAGCCTGTTTTTGATCGACAAGTGGCTGGAAATGCTGTCCACGGTCTATTTCCCGACCAGGCTCACGGTCGTCGACAATCAATTTAGCACGTATTCCATTTACTCGTCGAAGGACTTGATGAAGGTCATCCGCGACGAGCAGCAAAATCCGTATATCAGTCTGTTCCGCGACCGCTTCCTGCCCTCGATCATCGCCGACCGTCCGGATCTGATCGGGGTGTCCATCACCGCCACCTCGCAGATCATTCCCGGCCTGACGCTCTGCCGGCTGATCAAGGAAGCCGCCCCGCAGATCCATCTGACAATCGGGGGCAGCATCTTCACTCGCCTTGTTGACAATCTTCGCCGTTGTCCCAACCTCTTCGACATCACCGACGACATCGTGGTATTCGAGGGCGAGACCGCCTTGCTCGAACTGGTCAATCAGATGGCGGGGAAACAGGATTTCAGCCGGGTCCCCAATTTGATCTATCGCCAGAACGGCAAGATCCAGGTGAATCAGCCGTTTTACTCGGAGAACGTGAATCAACTACCGGCGCCAAACTACGACGGCTTCCCCCTCGGCCGCTATCTTTCGCCGGAGCCGGTGCTGCCCGTGCAGTTCTCGCGCGGCTGCTATTACAAGGATTGCGCCTTCTGCGCGCTGACGCTCGACCACCAGAATTTCCGGCAAAAGGAGCCGGCCCGCACGATCGAGGAACTGGAGTGGCTTAAGCAGCGCTATGGCGTGCGGAATTTCTTCTTCACCGACGAATGCTTTGCACTGTCGCCGACGAAGCGGCTCTGCCAGCAGATGATCCAGCGGCGGCTCGACGTGAGATGGACCTGCGAGATGCGCTTCGAGAAGCATCTGACGCGCGAGCTGCTGGCCTCCATGCGGGATGCCGGCTGCCTCAAGATCGTGTTCGGCCTCGAATCGTTCAATCAGCGGATCATGGATTTTATGAAGAAGGGCATCCAGCAGGAGTGGGTGCGGCGGATCGCGAGCGACTGCGTCGATCTCGGCATCGCGGTCCACTGCTATATCATCGTCGGCTTCCCGACGGAGAAGGAAGAGGAAGCGCTGGAGACGATGAACTTCATCATCGAGAACAAGAAACTGAACGAGTCCTACGGCTTCTCGTGCCAGCCCTGCTTGTTCGATCTCGAGAAGGAAGCGCCGATCATGAGCGATCCCGGGGGCTACGGCATCAGGCGGATCATGCGCCCCTCGGCCGAAGATCTGAGCCTCGGGTTTTTCTACGAAGTGCAGGAAGGTATGACGCCCGAGCAGGCCGAGCGGCTCTATCAACATGTGTACGGGAAGATCAGCGAAGTGGTGTGCGAGTTGCCATTCAACTATTCGATGGCGGACGGGCTCCTGTACATCGCACGGGCCAAGGCGGAAGAGCGGGGCGCGGTCCCGGCCGCGCAATCATAACGGCAGACACGTTGACCGGTTTTTTTGGCGGTCGGTATAATTTTCAACCACCCTCGGAGTACGCGTGCCGGCAACCGCAACGACCATCGAACGCATCACCGGAAAGCTGAGCGATCAGCCGCTCCTCTTCCAATACACGATTAAGCTCGTGCTGTTGGCCGCCTTCTTGGAGCTGATCCTGTACCGACTGGTGTCCCGCCTCGGCATGCATCTCAGCAAGTTGGCCGCCGACCATCAGTGGATCGTGCCGACGTTTACGGCCCTCACCGAAGTCGGGCAGTGGCTGCTCAACGTCGTCGCCATTCTCTTGTTCCTCGGATTGACGGTGGGAGTAGTCAACCGGCTGTCCGTGCGCGGGTTCACCGGCCTGACCCGCTTCATCGTCCCCTGCATCGCACTTTTACTGTTGCTGACCATCGGTTTCTTGTTCGTGCCACCGTCCATGCTCGGGTCGGCGATGTACAATTCCGTGGCTCTCATGGCCATCGTCCTTTTGATGACGGAATACCTCTCGACGCATCACGACCGGTCCCATCGCCTCCTCGGTGTCACGTATCTGTTGGGAATCGGCGGGTGGCTCTATTACCAGATCGTGTCGACCTTCTTCAGCTTCACGGGGACCGTAGCGGCGCCGCCGATGGTGTACGAATCGCATCGGGCCGGGGAAGCCTTCATGGTGCTCGCCAGTATTCTGGTCTTCTGGGCCTACGGGCGGGGCGTCTCGTTCCGGTCGCGCAACCAGCGCCAACGGCACCGGGCCCTGTGGTTCTGGGGCACAGCCGGCGCGATCTTCGTCGCCATGTTTTTTCTGGACTATCTGCTCAACCGGTACAACCCGGCGTTGGCCAACAACGTGCGCAAGGGTGCGGACGGCATCGGGTGGATTTTCCAGTTCGGGATGGGGTACACCTTTTATCTTCCGTTCGCGTTGTACATGGCGGGCCTGCTGTGCTGGTCCTACACCGTCATCAAGCTGTTGACCATGGGACGCCTGGCGGGCTACGGCCTGGGGCTCATGTTTATCGCGGGCTACGCACTCCTGTACTCGAATTTGACGCTGATGGTCGTCTTGGGCGTGATGTTGTTGACGATGGATCGCCACCGGCGCGATGCACCCGACTCGGTGGCGGATCAGCCGGTGATGAGAACGTCTGACTCGTTGGTCGGCGGACATGTGTAATCTTTTGCCATAGGGGCTGTCATGGAAGAAACAACGCAAAGCAGGGCCGCGGTCGATCCGGGCGATCAGCCGTTGAACCCGGACGAGGAAATCGCTGAACTCGAAAAGCTCCTGGCCGCCGAGCCCGACGATTTTCAAGCCCGTTGCCGATTGGGCGAGCTGTACTTCAGCAAAGGCCGGTTGGATGACGCCTTGGTCGAAGTGAAGAAATCGATCGAAATGGCGGAAAGCATCCGTGCGGAAATGAACCGCTCGCTCGCCATGTACTACTCGAATCTCGGAACGATCTATGCGACCAAGAACATGGCGGACGAGGCGGAGACCGAGTTCAAGCGGGCGCTGGACGTGTTCGCGCACGATGTGCTGGCGCTCTTCAACCTGGGCCGGCTCTGCGCCGACAAGAAAAAGTACATGGACGCCAAGGGCTACTATGAACGGCTGGTGGAGATCACGCCGGACGATCCGATGGCCTGGTACAATCTGGCGGGCGTCTACGTCGAGCTCGACAACCCGCAGGTGTCCGACTACAACACAATCGATGCGGCGATCCAGTGCTATCTCCGCACGCTCGAGCTGGACCCCAAACACCTGGAAGCCAGCTTCAAGCTGATGGAACTCGCGCTCAATCACAAGAAATCGGATCTGGCCATCAAGGTCATGGAAGACGCCGTCGAGCACAACGCCGACGAGCCTCTGGCCTATTACAATCTGATCAGTGTCTACGACAAGTGCAAGATGTTCGAGCAGGCCGAGCAGGCGAGGCAGCGGTTGAAAGAACGCTTTGCGAAACGAAGTAAACCGAGCACAACCTGATTTACCTTACGGAGGAACACACCATGTTTGGGAGTATGGGATTTACAGAACTGATCCTGATCCTCTTCATCGTTCTGATCATTTTCGGCGCGGGCAAGCTGCCGCAACTGGGCGAGGGATTGGGGAAGGCCATCAAGGGCTTCAAGAAGTCGGTGCATGAAGCGGATGCCATCGAAGCCGAGGCGGAAGCCGCCGCCCAGCAGCAGATGGCGGCGCCTCAGCCGTCCATGCAGGCGAACCCGGCGCCGGCCGTGGAACAGCCGGCCGCGCAGTCCGCGACCCGCGCCTGAGCGCCAGGGACGCCATGGACACGGAACTTCAGCTCGCCGTCGGGTACATCGAAACCTTTGCGGGGAACGGCAAGGCGCGCAGCACCGGAGACGGCAAACGCGCCGTGAAGGCCGGCATTCCACTGCCGCACCACGCCGCGCTCGACAAGAACGAGCGCTGGTTGTATTTCGCCGAGTCCGGCTCCGACCGCGTTCGGCGGATCGACCTTCAGGAGTGCACGCTCCACAATTTCGCCGGCATCGGGGAAACCTGCTACAGCGGCGACGAGGGCCCCTGCGGCGAAGCCGGCCTGTATCTTCCGCTCGACGTCGCCTTCGATTCCCAGAACCATCTCTATATCTGTGACTCCGGCAGCAACCGCATCCGCAGAGTCGACCGCGACACGGGGGTGATCACCACGGTCGTCGGCACCGGCCAGCATGGCTTCAATGGCGACGGTCCGGCGCTCGAGGTTAATCTGACCTGGCCCGCGGCGATGGCGTTCGACAAGGACGACGTGCTCTACATCGCCGACACGCAGGCCCATAAGATCCGCCGATACGATCCCCGCACCGGCCTCGTAACCACCATCGCCGGGACCTGGTCTGCCGAGGACGATGCGCGCGAGCAGCCGCTCGTGGCTCGCAATCTTGTGGTGCTCTCGGGCGACGCCATCGGCATCGATTTCAGCGACGATCACGGCTGGCTCATGCCGGTCTGCTCGGACGGCCTCGACATGTCGATGTATCTGGACGACGGCAGGCTGGCTCTGGAGGCCCGTCTCTATGATGTGGTCGGCATCGCGGTGGACGGGCAGGGTGACGTGGTGATTGTGGATAAAGGCAGCAACCGTGTGCGGAAGATCGATCGGAATACGGGCATCATTTCCACGCTGGCCGGCGTCTGCCGCTACGGGTACGACGGCGACAACAAGCCGGCCACCCGCGCGATGCTGCACGCCCCCGAGGCCGTGGTCTTCGACGCGCAGGACAATCTCTATGTCTCCGACACAATGAACCATCGAGTGCGTCGCGTCGAGGCAGCGACCGGCATCATCACGACCGTGGCCGGCAACGGCGACAGCGGCTACGAGGACAAGAACATGGGTGGCTGCGGCGCGGCGCGATTCGTCGCCAAGGAATCCGCCGGCACGCTCAAGCATGGGGACGGCCTGCTGGGCGTCGAGGCGGTCGTCAATTCACCCGTCGGGCTGGCATTGGATTCGGCCGGGCACCTCTACATCTGCGAGCGCGGTGAAAACAAAATTCGTCGCGTGCGTCTTTGGTAGAATCCCGCATCCCCTTTCATTGGTCGGTCAGGTGTTTTGTGCTATGGTGACATCGGCTGCCGCCACTGGGTGGTCCGCAGGCTGTTTTCGATAGCCGCTCTCGGCTTGGTCAACCAGGACATGAGCATGCTGCGCAAGACAACCAAAAAGCCTCCCCGCTCGCTCCTCTTCCTCTTTTTCTGCATTCTCGTGTCGGCCGCGGTCCTCGGCGGCATGGGCATTCCGCTCGTGAGTTCCGAAGGCATGATCATCCGCGCCCGTCTGATCGAAGGCGATCTGCCGGTGACGCCTGAAGACGCCGCCTGGGCAAAGGTCGCCCCCATGACGCTGCCCTTGAGCGGCCAGGTGATCACCCGGCCTGTCTGGCCGGAGCCGACCGCGCGCGCCTTGAGCGTCCGCGCCGTTCACAACGGGACCGATATTGCGTTTCTGTTGGAATGGCAGGACAACACCAAGAACGACCGCTTGACACCCGGCACGTTCCGCGACGGCGTCGCCATCGGCCTGCCGCTCGGCGATGCGCCGGCGTTTTTTTGCATGGGCCAGCTCGACCACTACATCAATATCTGGCATTGGAAGGCGGATTGGCAGAGCGACATCGACCGGCGGGCCGCACGCAGCGGCGAGAAGCAGCGGGAAGGCGTGCGGACCTTCGAAGTCATCCCCCGCCGCGTGTCCTCCGTGGAGGACCTGATCGGCGGCGGATTCAGCACGCTCACGACGAAGGAAAAGCAGGGCCGGGTGCAGGGCAAGGCGACCTGGAAGGACGGGGTCTGGCACGTGGTGATGCGCCGGCCGCTTGGGAGCGAGGAGCAGGAGAACGAGGCCAAGCTGGTGCCCGGCCGCGTGCAAACGGTCGCCTTCGCCGTCTGGAACGGAGAGAACAAGGAACGGAACGGTCAAAAGGCCGTGGCGCCCTGGTTTCAGTTGGTCATTGATCCGATTGCGAAAATCTAGGTTTCATGGTGTGATGCACCGAGGATCATCCCGCGGGTGAATCGGGGCATCATGAGGCGCCGACCTTGGAGGAACATCACAATAGTCGCGTGAACGGCATAGGGGCCCTTCGACAGGGAAGGGCCCTTGTTGTGTGTGCGGGTGTGCTGACCGCTCTTCTCATCGGCCCGCCCCCGGGATGGACGGCCACGGACGGGGCCGCCGACGGCATGACCGTGGATGAAGCGGCCAAGCTGGGCGAAGACTTCGGGGTTATCATCGGCGATGTGGACGAGGAGATCCAGAAGGAACTCAAGCTGCAACGGCCCCAGGGCGTGGCCGTGTTCGAAGTCATCGGCAATTCACGCGCCGACTATGCCGGGATCAAGGTGCGGTCGGTGATCAAGGAGATCGACAAGCACGAAGTCAAGAACATGATCGACTTCGGACGACACATGAAAAAAGCCATGAACGAATGCAATTTCACGGTCGGCACCTATGAGCCGGCCGACCCCGGAGATCCCGTGGGATGGGGCGTGAATTTCCACTTTGTCGGCTGCAAACGGGATTAGCCGGGCGTGACGAGTGACGCGTGATGAATGATGCGCAGAGCCATAGGCGGCTTCGAATCGGTCGGAGAACCGCCGCAGCGTGTATTATGCTGCTCTTTCTCGCCGTCACGGTCTTCTATCAAGGGTGGGCGGTGGCGCAGAAGGCCGACGGGCAGTCGCCGAACGGCCAGAGCCCGGAAAAGTGGGTGGACGAGATCGAGAAGATCTTCATCCGCTCGGAGGATTGCAAGCAGTGCCATGACCGGCACTACGAAGAATGGAAGGGTGCCCGGGAGCAGACGCCCGATCTCAAAACGTTCGGCCGGGTGGATGCCGCCCTCCTGCACGGCACGTCGTTGGAGTCGCCGGTCTTCCGCACCGTGCTGGGTGTCTGGCTGCAGACGAATCCGACGGCGGACGAGCGCAAGCGCTGCCTGTCCTGCCACGTTCCCTCGGCAACGGTGTTCCCGCAATATGTCGAGAAGATTACCGCCCAGGTCATGTCCGGCAAGCCGCAGATCGAGGGCATCGGCTGCGCGTCCTGTCATCTGATCAAGTCCGTCGAGAGCACCGTGAGCCCGCCGCCGACCTTCAAGATCGAGCCGGGGAAGACGATGCACGGCCCGTATGCGGATCCGGAGGAAAACCTCGTCCATCCCGCCGTGCAAGTTCCGTTGTTCCGCGGGGCCAATTACTGCGCCTCGTGCCATTTCGACAAGGTCAAAGACGTCACGCAGAAGGATCTGCCGGGCGAAATTTTGCAGGGCACGATCTGTCAGGATTGCCACATGGAGCCCTCGACGGGAAGTTCCACCTCGAAGCGGGGCGCCATGACGCGTTCGATCGGACGCCATTACTTCCGGGGCGTCGTGATCCCCGGCATCCTGCTCAAGAATCGCAACCTCCAAGCCGAGTGGATGCCGCGCATCGACATCGAGAGCAAAAAGTCGGCTGACAAAGTCGAAGGCACGGCGCTGGTCAAGGTTGGGAGCCTGCCACACAGCTTTCCGGACGGCGACCCCGTGCTGAAACAATTCGACTTGGCCATCACCGTCAAGGATGCGCACGGCAAGGTGCTCGCGCAGGAGACGAAGCGCTTCGGCTTGCCGTACGACAAGATTCTGCGCGGGCCGATTCCCGATCCGTTCATCAAAGGAGGCAACACCAGGAAGGTGCCCTTCTCTTTCGCGGTGCCCAGCAGCGCCGCGCCGGCCTCGGTGGAGGCGGTGTTGAACTACAGGTTGATTCCGACGCCTGAGCCGGCCTTGAAAGACAAATATCTCGCGACGCTCAAGGACGATAAAGAGCGGGAGAGCGCCAAAAGGATTCTGGACGAGTATACGCAGCCTCGGATGCTGACCTACCGGGCGAAAAATCTATAACCCCCGTAACGAGCGATGTGTGATGCGTGATGAGCGATAAAGCGAACAGAGCCGAGTGTCGTGAGCCCGCGGCGGGTCGGACGGTGACGGCAAGGGTTGTATTGTTCCTGCTCTGCATGGTCGGGATCCTCGCCTGGTCTGTCTCCATCCTTGTCTCGGACCAGCTCTTCGCGCAACAGGACGGCAAAGCCCCCATCACGATGGACAAGGCCTTTCCCAATTCCAACAAGTGCAAGCGCTGCCATGAACGCGTGTTCGAAGAGTGGGAGACCTCGCCCTTGTCGCGCTCGATCCATTCGCCTGCATTCCGGGCATCGCTGGACGCATTTCTGGCGTCGCCCGCCGGCAAAGACAAGGCGCTCTGTTTCCGCTGCCATGCGCCGCATGTGCGCGAATTTCCCGAACAGGTCCAGCTGTTCATCGACCAGGCCAAATCGGGCGATCCCCAGATGGATGGCGTGGCCTGCTCGCAGTGCCACCTGATCAAACAGGTCGATCGCACGAAGCAGCCGCCGGAGCCGAAGTACGAACCGGCCGGCAGCAAGATGCTCTACGGTCCTTATAAGGATTTCGCCCAGAACCTCGCCCATCAGTCGATGGAGTTGGGACTGTTTCACAAGTCCGATCTCTGCCTCAACTGCCACCAGTCCGTGCCGTCGGCGGCCAATCTCGGCAAGAGCAACGATCTCCTCGGCAACTGGGATCAAAGCAAAGCCATTAAATCCGGCAAGGAATGCCAGTCCTGTCACATGCCGGAGCAGACGGGGGAGTCAGCGAACGGCGAAAAGAAACGGACGGTGGCCAATCATACTTTCCCCGGACGCATCGGCAAATTGCGGCAGGAAGCGGCCAAGCTCGACATCGAGACGAAAATCGAGGGTGAGAAGACGACCGTCGTGGTCAAGGTGCAGAGCCTGGTGCCCCATAATCTTCCGACAACGCATCCTGCTTGGGCAAGGGTCGTGCTGCAGCTGGACATCAAGGGCAAGAATCTCAAAACGGTCTATGCAGACAAGCGCGTCTACGGCAGGGTCTATCAGGATGCCAAGGGCCAGAAGACCGTGTTCGACTTTGAAGCCGTGAAGGTCGTCGAGGATACGGTGTTGAAGCCTGAAGAATTGCGCATCGAAACCTTCACCTTCCCCACGCCGAAAGACACGCGGACGTTCGATGTCGAGGCCACACTCAGCTATGCCCCCATCAGCGGTCCGCCGGCCTTCCTGCAACGCATCGAAGCGGAATCCTCCAAAGGCGCCTCCGATCCCGTCTTTCAGCCGATCGACATCGTAAAAAAGGCCGAAAACATCCCCATCGTCAAGTAAACAGCCCCCTCGCCTCTAGCCCCTAGCCCCTCGCCTGCACTAGGGAAACCGGATCTGGCGCATCCTCAGCCTCCGGGAGTAGGCTCTTCCCATGCGTCTCACGGGCACCTCGGTCATCGTGGTTGGCGCCGGCCTGGCCGGACTGTCCGCGGCTGTTCGGCTCCTGAAGGACGGTGCGCGCGTAACCGTTCTCGAGGCGCGCGACCGCGTCGGCGGCAGGGTCCACACGGTCCGGGATATTTTTGCCGGCGGGCAGCACGCGGAAGCCGGCGGCGACTTGATCGACAGCGGCCAAGAAGACATCCGGCAGCTCGCGGATGAGTATGGCCTGACCGTGCATCCGATTCTGCGGCGTGGATTTTCCTTCGTACGCTACAAGGGCAGAGGGACGATCCATGGCCGTCCGGTCAAAGGCGAACGGGCATGGACGCCGCTCATGGAGCATGCCAAACCCTTGCTCGATGCCTATCACCGGGCGGAGCAGCGCTGGGAAAGCGCCATCCTGAGGAGCCTCGCTCAGCGGTCGGTCGCTCAATGGCTCGACGAGATTGACGCCGATGCCCGCCTGCGCGCCATGGTGCGCGGCCTGCGAGGGTTCTTCCTCGCCGATCCGGAGGACCTCTCGCTATTGGTGCTCATTGAACAGCTCGCCTCAGATGCTCCGGGACAGGAAACGATGGGACGCATTGAGGGCGGGAACGATCGTCTCCCGAAGGCCATGGCGGATGAATTGAGGGAGCACTTGCATCTCAAGACCGCGGCGCTCGCGGTGCAGGAGAATCAGAAGATGATCCGTGTGACCGCGCAGACCGCGGGCGGCGATCGGACGCAGATGAAGGCGGACTATGTCATCCTTGCCGTGCCGGTGACCGCCCTGCGCGCCATCGAGATTACCCCGGACCTTCCGCCCGAGCAGGCAAAGGCTTTTGCCCGATTGAAGTACGGCCGCGTCACCAAAAGCCTCTTACAGTTCAACCGGCGCTTCTGGAAGCGGAAAGGGCGTGCTCCCGCCTACGGCACCGACGCACCGACCGGCGCGATCTGGGACGCCAACGAGGAACAACGCGGCTCCCTTGGCATTCTGACGCTCATGGCGGGCGGCCAGGCGAGTGAAGATACGCAAAAGATTCTGGCCCAGGAAGGCGTGGGGGGCCTGGTGCGCGCCCTCGACTGGCTGAAGCCGGGTGGTACCGAGCTCCTGCGTCACTATCACCTCACCTGGGAGCATGACTCCTGGGCGCAAGGCGGCTATGTTTATTTCGATCCCTCATTCGATCCGGCCTGGCGGCCTTGGCTCGCCCGTCCTCACGGCCGCCTGTTGTTCGCCGGCGAGCATACCAGCACCCAGTGGCAGGGCTACATGAATGGCGCCGTGGAAAGCGGTCTCCGCGCGGCAGCGGAAGTCTGGGCGCTGGCTTCGGGGAGTGATCATGATGAGTGATGAGGTGATCAGTGGTGACTCTTCACCCATCACCAACGTTACTCGTAGATGATTCGAGAGCCGGGCGACTTCATCCGAAAAATCTGCAGCGCGTTGTAGATGCCCTTGGCGGGGTGGTTCAGGATCAGCCGCGAATTGGTGATATGCGTGTCGAGCAGCTCGTATTGCCCGCCGCTGTAGTACAGATCGCAGTCGTCGATATGGCAGTTCTTGTAGACGTGATTGTCGAGGGCGAGTTTGGTCTTACTGAAGGTCTGGCCGTCCACGATGATGTAGTTTGGCTCCAATCCCATCGCCTGTCTCTCCGGCGCGGACTATAGCAAAGTTCTTCCCTCCTCCGCAAACAACCGTAGGCTGTTCGCGACTTTTCTTTCGGATTTTCCTAGGGTATTCTGCGGCGTGACCATGGGATACAGGACTTGCCGCCATGCAGTGTGGTGGTGCGGGTTGGGACTGGTGGTCCTGACCGGCTGCGTCGAAGTCACTCCAGAAGTGTCCGGACCCACGCCTGCCCAGCGGGCGCTACTCGGCATGACGAAGCAGGCGTTGCTGGCCTGCGCCGGCCCGCCGGTTGTCGAACGTGCAAAAGAAGGCAAAACGCTCTTCGTGTACTATCGCGAGGCCCCGCAGTTCGAAGAATCGTTCGGAGGCTCTAAGAGCAGCTTTTCCATGGTCCGGCACGGCTGCCGCGCGGTGATCACGTTTGAGGAGGATCGGGTCCGCGACATACGGTACGAGAGCGAGCCGAGCACCTATCGGGACGAAGACCATTGCGAGGAGATCTTCGAGGCCTGTGTCAGTCCATAACGCTGCCGAGCATCCCCCCAATTGCCGCATCATGCGAGGCCGCACTTCATTCAGTCTTCGAGTGGTCGCCGTGTGCGTGGCCGGTCTCCTCACATGGTGGGCGCCCTGGCAGGGGCAGGTGGCCTGCGCGCTCGAGAAATACGGGCGGCCTCTGCCCGAGATGGACAAGGGGGCGCAGGCCGAGGACCATGACGACGAATCGCTGATCGGCGGCTATCTGCTGGCTGGCGCCTTCATCTCCAATCCGTCGTTCGCCGCGCGTCCCGACAACACCGGGCGGGTCGGGATGCGGTACATGCTCCATGCCGAGACCG
>DASTQE010000205.1:0-9111 GCA_035761895.1 Nitrospira sp.
ACCAGGCTGCCTCCCTCCCACTCTGGTGTGCGCGTTGGGCGAGCAATGGAAGCTGCCTAGCCTACCCATTCACTATTTTGCGGAGACCAAGCCGGGATAGGGCCCTGCAGTTTATCCATCGCTTGAGCAGGAAGGCGCTCGTCCACCTCCCCATGTCGTCCCGTCATTAACGCATCGGTGACGGAAGAAAATGAACTAGCGCCATCCCTGACGTGGGTCGTGACAGCCCTTGAGGAAGAGCAGGAAGGCAGAGAAGAATGTTGCGGAGAGTGATGGAAGAGGAAACGAATGCCGGGCGTCAGCAAGACTCCATCGTCGCATGTGCGTACGAAGCCTTCGCCGACGCCCCACGAATCAACGCACCACTAGCCAATCTTGATCTCGACTGCTTTCTGTTTCGCCTTCACGGATTTCGGGAGATGCACCTGAAGCACGCCGTTTTTGAAATCGGCTGTCACGTTGCGCGCATCCGCATCCTCCGAAAGGGAGAACCTGCGCACGAAGCTCCCGTAGGCGCGTTCGATGCGGTGATATTTTCTGCCCTTTTCTTCCTTCTCGAATTTCCGTTCGCCGGAAATCGCCAGGACGTCGTTTTCCACCGTGAGCCGCACGTCCTCCTTCTTTATATCCGGCAACTCGGCTTTGATGAGATATTCCTTCTCATCCTCCGTGATGTCCACCAGCGGCGACCACTGGGCGACCGTCAGGGCCTCCTTTCCCCCGTTTCCCGTCGCCTCCCGGTTCGCAAGCAGCGTCGCCAACCGGCTTTCCAACTCATCTCCATCTTTGAAAGGATTCCATCGTGTTCTGCTCGTCGTGGGGTCCCACCCTAACAATGTGTTCATGGCCTCATCTCCTTGTGATCGAAATGGAATTCCCACTCGATCAACGCATCATGTGATTACCTGCCGGCTGCGCCGGCCAGTTGCTGCTCCGCGTTCAACCAGTCCTCGACGTCCCGGCCTTCCTGCCGACCCCGCTGTTCATACAGCTCGTAGGCCCGCCGGGCAATGCGTTCGTAATCCCATCCGGCCTTCGATATCTGAAAAGGCGGACCGGACTGTTCATCCTCCTGGCTGGCTCCGGACGTGCCGGCCGACACACCCGGCGTTGTTGGGTTCGAACCCTTTTCCCTGACCATCGTGCACCTCCTCACGCTGCCGTGTATTCATGGTGGCATTGAGTCGATCAGCGTTCACTACATCCTCCTCCGCAGCCTCCCGTCACGCAATCCGGGCGGGGCGTCCCTTGAACATGTACATCGCGACCAACACGATCCCGATCAACGACAGCACCAACGGCACCTCGACTGCTACCGAGGACACTCCGCTGAAATTCAGGACGCCGGCGATCAGACCGATCGTCAAAAAGACCAGTGCATAGTAGAGCATGGTTCACTCCTCTCTATGGAATGCGAGCGTGAATCGAACAGCCTCTGACGCAGTGACCGGAGCCTTAGCCGCCTCCATCAGCGGATCAGAACACCGGACAGGCAAACGAGTCAGGGGCACCCCGTGTGCAAAGACGGCGGAGACTGGGGAATCGGTCTCGCTGGGAAGCAGTAGGAAGCGGGAGGATAGGACAGTCAACGGAGCTTACACGTCAATGCAACCCTGGGCGCAATGGGCCAGGGAGTCAAGCGATATAATGAGGAGATTGGATAAGGTACCCTTTATAGCGCTTGACTCCTGTGTCTATAGCGCTTAGCGTGAAGCTATGACGTATTGAGCCACGCCGACTGTCCTATCCCTCGCGCGTCCCCTTCCTTTCTGCGCGACTGATTTCCTGGTCTCCGCCGCTTCTACGCCGAATATCATTCAGGACGCGTGCACCGCTTTCGCATGACCGGGGGCGAATGCCATCCCTCCGGCGAGGACAGGCGCCTCGGCACGCGAGTCGATCGAGGGTGTCGCAGATGGATTTTCTTCGTCACATGGCTCCGGAGCTCTGGCTGGCATTCTTCTTGGTGTGCATGTCAGGAGCGCTCGTGACGGCGGCATACATGTCGCGGCAAAGCACGTTCGTACAATTGCCATAGCCAGGGCACAATCGGAATTCTAAAAGGAGACAACATGAGCAAGGAACGCATCACCATATCGCCGGATCTTTACGACATCATGCCGTTGGATTATCAGGACCTCGTCAACCATGCCACCTATGGCAAGGAAGACCGGGGGTGGAAAGATATCGGCAGCTCGAAGGAACTCATTGAACAGCACTCGCTCTGTGCCGGATGTCCCGAGTCCATGGCGTTTCGCTATGTACTCGCCGCGCTTCCCAACCCGGAAGACACCGTCATGGTCGGCTCCACAGGCTGCACCAGCCTGGTCTTCCCGCATGTCGCCATCCACAACATCCATTCATTGTTCGGCAATCAGAACGCGGTGGCCTCCGGCCTGAAGCGGGCCTTAACGGTCCGTTTTCCGAATCGCATCAAGGATGTGGTCGTGCTGGCAGGAGACGGCGCGACGGTGGACATCGGCCTGGACATGACGCTCCAAGCCTGGTTCCGCCAGGAAAAGTTTACGACTATTTGCTTCGACAACGAGTTGTACGCCAACACCGGTGGGCAGGAAAGCGGCCTGATGCAGAAGGGATTCGTGGCCAAAATGGCCCCCGTCGGAAAGCTTTTCGATAAAGTCCGCCTCCCGGAGATCGCGCGGGAGTCGGGGTGTCACTACATCGTGAATTGTACGGTGAGCAAACCCTCGGTCGTCGAGAAAGTCATCCGCAACGCGGTCTTGATCGCACGCGAAATCGGCCCGACCTACGTCCAGCTCTATACGCCATGCATCCTCGAGATCGGCAAGGACAGCATGGAGGGCCTGCAGGAAATGCGTGATTCCGAAAAGCCTAACGAGCGATTTGCGTTTAAGGAATACGTCAGCGAGCCTGCGAAGGCGCTACTGGCGGAACTCGCCGCCAAGGCGAAGGAAAAAAAGTCGGCCGCGAAGGCGGCGGTGTTGCAAGAGGCGTGAGTTTACCGTCGCGACGATGAGGCCAGGGAATATCTCAAGTCGCGGTATGGGTACAAAGAGTTTGCCCTGAAGGCGACGGCGGCGATGGGAACGGCATGAGTTCGACAAGGTCTAACGGCGGCTCACGTTCCCACTTCCGCGGTTTAGATTGGAGGAGGGTCGGAATGACATACAGCGCAAAAGGGGCACGGAATGCACGCGTTGTCACCCGTCTGAACACACTGCCATTTGGCAGAAAGGAGCATCCATGGCCAACCATACACAACCTCTCACAGCCGTTAATTCGCAATATACGCTGGGCTACGGCATGCGGCTGGATAAGGGCACGGCGCCCGAGCTGGCGCATCCGCAGGTGTCCGTGACCCTGCCGGACGGATCGGAAGGACTCATGACGTTACACGTCATCAACGGCACGCCGGACGAAATCAAGGCGCGACTGCTCGAGAGCGTCGACGCGTTCTTCGACATCCACGCCGAGCTCTGAAGCGGACGGAAGGCAACCGACCATGCCGACGCTGGATCTCCATCGTCCCGACATGCCCGATCTTCAGTTCGTGCTGTTGGTGACGGCACTCTGCACCTCTCGCCTGCCCGCGCTCAACATCCCGAATGAGCTTCGCACAACGATTTTCGACCGCTGTTGGATGCTCATCCACGACAGCCCACCGCCGCGCAAGCCCGAGGAGCGGGTGTTAGACTTGCGCCCCTGGTCGGAGGTGACCGTCGAGGCGATGGTGGAGACCATCCGCGTGATCCTCACCGAAGCAGGCATCCAAAGGCTGACGTGGGATCTTCCGTCCAGCGAACCGATACGCACCAGCACACCGGAAGCGCAGGTCCTCATCGATTGCCTCGAGCGCCTGTATCCGCACCCGTCCGAAGCCAAAAACGCAGCAAGCGGAACGGCGTTGGAGACAACAGGAGCCCGCCCGGATGAAATGGGAAATGAGGTGTGGCAACTCATCGGTGAGATGGCCACATTGATGGCCGCATTAGCCCCCGCAATGAAACGGCGCGCCGCAGACCTCGCGGCGGAAGGAAAGGACGTCGAAGTGGTCGACAAGTTGCTGAAGGGCGCCGAGGTGATGCACGGCAGTGGACACATGTATCTGACCTGGGCCCGCCACTATGCCTCCCTCAGTGAGCACTCTGCCGGAGAGGCCGAAGAAAACTGAGACGTTGCCCTGATTGTGCTGGACCGCCGCCTGATCGGACGTGCGCCCAATTCACTCGGGCATGATACGGGGATTGGCTTCGGCGGATGGTGACGCCAGCTGCAGGTCAGAGGACTCTTTGCTTTCCAATTCATGGAGCAAGATGGCGACGAGCATGTCGCTCATCACATTCACGCCGGAGCGCACGCGCGCCAGGATCCAGTCGACCGTCATGATGAGCGGAATGGCGGCGGCGATCACCTGGTTGGGGAGGCCCGCGGCTGAGAGCACGAGCGGGAGGACGACCAAGCCGGCCTCGGGAATGCCCGCCACCCCGACCCCCGCCATGATTGAGGCCACGACGATCAGGAGCTGATGTCCCATGGACAGTTCATACCCAAGCGCCTGGGCGAGAAAAAGTGCAGCCATCGCTTCATAGAGCGTGACGCCGTCATTGTTGAGATTGGTGCCGACGCAAGCCGCGAGGCGGGCCGACTGTGGAGACACGCCCATGCGGTCGAGACAGCGGAGCGTGACCGGCACGGTGGCAAGACTGCTGTTGCACGAGATCGCGGTCATGATTGCATCTGCACCCTGGCCAACATAGATGCGGAGCGGTTTCTTGCCGGCGAGCCAGGCGACGGTCGGATAGTAGACGAAGGCATGCAGCGAGAGCCCGACCAGGATGGTCACGAGAAAGATCCAGAGGGCGGAGAAGACGCCCAGCCCCACCCGACCCACGGTGGAGGCCAAGACGCCAAAGACGGCAAACGGCACCAAGCGGATGATCCACCAAAGGACGCGGACGAGCCAGCGATAGATGCTTCCGACGGCGTGGACCAGCGGTTCGAGCGCTCCCCTGTGTTCGCCTGCAGGACCATGAAGACGCCGCAAGAGCGCGCCCAGGACCAGGGCCAGGATGACGACGCCGATCACGTTGTTGGTCGTGAACGGCTGTAGCATCGTGCGAGGAATGTACGCGGCGATTTCCTCGAGCGGATGGCCGTTGGCGCCGGCCAGCGGAGCACCGATGGACGTCGAGCCGGGTGCGAGGTTCAGCAACTCGTCGACGTGGCCTCTCCAGGAGAGCCCAGGCTGCCAGGTGTTCATGATCATGAGGCCGATCCCCATCGCCACCGACACGTTGATGAGACAGATGAGGATCAGGCGCGTCCCTTGCTTCAGTGGCAGTACCGTCGTGAGAAAGGCGTCGAGCACCGCAAAGAAGATGAGCGGAACCGCAAGCGTCTTGAGCAAGAGAATGACGTACATGCCCAACTGGCCAAGCTGCTCGTTGCGGAGGCCGCCCAGATACGGCTCCTGGCCGAAGAATGCCCCGACGAGGGTCCCGCAGATCACGGCGAGAACGACCTGGGTATAGAGAGGGAGGCGCATACACTTGCTCTGGTCCGGGTCTGTCATCTGTGTGTGCTGTTAACCGATGCCGGTCAATGCGGATCTTTCCGCGAGCGTGTCGTGCGGATGTGCTTCACTCCGCGGACGTACCCTGGAGAAAGAGCGCTTGTTCGAGTGTGCGAAAGAATCTCTGATAGGGCAACGGATCCTCGACGGCTCGGAGGTAGTATTGGGCGCTGGCACGCACCACCAGTTGTGTCTCATTACGCTTGCGCACGGTGATCGTCAGGCGAACGAGGTCACTGCGATGCCAGAACGGTCCCCAGGTCCGGTAGGATTTGGTAAAGACTAACAAGCTCTGGCCGCTATAAAGGTGATAGAACGGATCGTTGAAATAGGCGCTGCGTTCGAGCGGCTCGAAACGCTTCCCGGAGACGATGCCCAGGTTTTCGTCCAAGACTTCCACCATAAAGCCGAGGTCTTGCATCGTGTCGATGACGGCCTCAATCGTGCGCCGACGGTCGGTCGTATCGAACACACGGCTTTGGGCGGCGCGCAGCTTCACCTGACTTTTTTCAGACAGCCAGACCTGATCGAGTGAATCCCACTGCGCTTCATGCCGCCACTCGTAGGGCGTGGGGCAGCCCGCCAACGGCAGGCAGAGACACATCGCGAACAGGGCAGCGGTGCCCCACCATGCTGCGGTCTTGACGGCCTTCATCCCGATTTCCGGTGCGCCCTCCATGACTACTCCCTGGTCACAAACAGCGACCGTTCAAGGGTCGCAAAGAAGTTCTGATAGACTTTCGGGTCTTCGATGGGTTTGTTGTTGTGGATGGCATTCGCGCGGATCATCATGCGGGCTTCCGTCTCCTGACGCACGGTGACGGTGATGCCCACCACGTCGTAATAGTTCGGCTCGGCAAATCGCGCGGCGGTGACAAGGCCCAGAGATTCGTTCGCCCGTTCGATGATGAAACCCAAGTCCTGCAACGCGGCGATGACGCCGCGCATGGCCAGCTGACGATCTTTCACATCGAAGGTGCGGGTCTGGAAGCTCCGCATCTTCATCTGCGCTTCCGTTGGCGCGAGCAAATCCTGGGTCGGCTGCGGTGCCGTACAGCCCTGCACCGACAGTAGTCCCGCGATGGCCAAGGTAGCCCGCCAGGCTCGTCTCATCATCACCTCATCGTTATAGCGTGAACGGTTCCAGGAACACTGCCTTCGAGAGCTTGGCAAAGAATTGTTGGTACAGCACGGGGTCGCGCAGCATTTCCATTTTTTGCTCGCCCGGCGGCACGTATTGGCGATCGGCCTGGCCCTCTCCCTTCCAGACAACCCGGTAGAACATGATCCGGACTTCATGACGCGTGGCATCCGGATTGACCGGTCTCTCGATCAGGACCGCCGCAATTTTCTGGTGGAGATCCACCGGAATGATGACATGGCCCAGCGACAGCACGAAGATCAGAAACCGGCCGATGTCCTGACCGTATTGCCTGGCGCTCCGCTCCTTGGTGGCTCGGAGAAAGCCGACATCCCGGACGCTTTCTTCCACCTGAAACCCAAGGTCCTGAAGCACTGCCGCGGAGGCCGACAGCAATTCTGTCTGATCGGTGGTCTCGAACAGGCGGGTCTGCATGGCGCGGTGTATCGCGCTTTCCGGCGTGAGTTGAAACAGCTCACCCGGCTCGGTCGGCGTCATGCAGCCGGCAAGCTGGCTGGAAAGGAAGAGAGCGGTCGCCACCAGGCCCCATCGTCGCATCACGCGGCGGCAGCCACGGTTAGAACTGCGTATAGTTGTACGCAAAGTCGCGGACCTTCTTCTCTTCGTCGTACTTGATGATAATGGTGAGGGTCCGCTGCCGCTGAGAGCTGGATCTGTCGCTGGAACTCCCGCCAAGAATGATGATGCCTCCAAAAGAGGAACTTGATGTATCTACCCGATCAGTCGAGACCTTGTCGTAGATCCAGACTTCGCGGCGCTTATCGTCCGTTGTGACGATGTTCGGGCTGCCCAGCAGCTCTGCGACCTGGGAGGCCGGCATGCCGACTTTGATCTCTCCCTGCACCTTCCCCACAGTCAACCGGTCTTCTTTGATCTCGGCCTTATCCCCTCCACAGCCTGCTCCGGCCAGGTACAGACAAAGCCCCATCGCGATCCATCTTCGTTTCATCGATTGCTCCCTTTTGGCGTGATGTCTCTCGGTCCGATTGTGTTCCTGCACGATACAATGTCCAGCCGCAAAAATCATCTTGCCGTCAGCGGAAGATGGCTGGGGGGGACGGGTCGGCAAAGCGGCGCGAGATCTTCGAGAATCGCATCGCGGGCTTATGTGCCTCTGTTCACATCTTTGGGATGCGGAGGGTCTTACTCACCATGAGACTGCCGGAGAGAATGAAGAGCAAGGATAGTGGATGGAACTCCCATGGGCCAAGAGACCACACGCCCCAATACAGTTGCTCGCCCAACCTGCCCTGCCAGCCGGCGAACGCCAGGACGGCCGTCAGCATGAAGGTGGTCGGAATCGGCGTGCCCTCAAAGTAGGCGACCTTGTCGCCGCCTTGCGAAAGGCGCTCGGCCGTGACGTTGTAGCGCGCGAGCCGGCTCACGCCGCAGCAGACGAAATAGATCAGTGCCAGCCAGTCCCACGCCCCCCGGAGGCCAGCCGCGAAGCCGAGCGCCGCCGGCGCGAGGCCGAACGAAATGATGTCGGCCAGCGAATCCAGCTCGCGCCCAAGCGCGGAATGTGTGTGCCGCCAGCGCGCAACGCGGCCATCGAGCCAGTCGAACACGAGGGCAGCGGGCGTGAGTGCGGCGGCGGTCAAGTAGTGGGCGATCGAGTGGCTCCCCATGTACAGCATCGCGCACAAAACGGCGGCGACTCCGCAGGCCGCATTGGCGAGGGTGAGCACGTCGGCCAAATGAAACTCGCGGATCATCGAGAAATGTTTGGGACGAGCCGTCGCCATAAGAAAACCGTACGCGGGATTGCCGGAAATGTCCAGATTGGCGTCTCGGGTGGGCTTTGGGCCAGCATTGAGAGCACCGAGTTGCCCTGAACTCGTCGTTTCTTCTATGCTGGCCACTACAGACACTTTCCCCGGGAAGGAGCGACCAATGAAAAAACTTGATGCGCGCAGCCGGGTGACACGCCGACCAGCAAGCTCGGCAAAGGCAAAGGACAGCAACGCGGATTTACGGCAGCAATTGGAAGATTTGTCGGAGAAATTCGATCTCGTCCTGCCGGAGGTCACGGCACGGGTGGCCGCGCTCGAGCATCTGCTCCGGGAAAAGGAGCTCGTGAGCCGGGCCGATCTGGTCTCCGCCCGCGCGTTTGTGCGGCGCCTCGAAGAGTAGGATGTGGATGGCGGGACCGCCTGCTCCGGCCAGGAGTGAAACCGCATGGCCCTATCGCTGCTTGCCTCCGCAAAATAGTGTGGAAGGTCGATGGGCGCCTCCTGCTCAAGCGATGGATAAACCCGCAGTGCCGTATCCCGGCTTGGCTCCGCAACGGGAGGGGCGTCATGGCTGGTTGATCTCCTTTGCTCGCCGAACGCGCACACCAGATCCATCGTATTCTTAGAAAGGCGGTGCTCGTCCAAGCGCGCACTAGGAGATC
>DASTQE010000206.1:0-3659 GCA_035761895.1 Nitrospira sp.
CTGAAATCCCCGTTGCGATACGCGACCATGACATTAAGAATTTCGCCCAGTTGGTCGGCGATCTCGTGACGTCGCCTGGTCCCTCCGTTGGCCACGGTGGGCGCCTCTTCCAGCGCCGTTCTCTCTTGCTCGTCGCCTGGCTGCTTCATCATGGCCTCCGGGGGGAAAGGTGGGATCAAACGGAAGCAACGTACATCGGGGCATGAGAGATTGCGAACTAGGGATACCCCTAGTGGGGCTGTGTTGACGCGGGCTTAGCGAAGGGCCTGCCACCCCCTACGGTTCAGGCGCGGGAAACCCAGGCTTTCCACCGAGGGAGTACAACTTCCTGCAAAAGAATTTTCAATGAAGCCACCGCTGGAATCGCCAGCGTTAACCCGAGAAATCCTCCGACCGCTCCTCCGACCATTACGGCGATGATGACCGTCACAGGATGGAGGTCGTTGGATCGCCCTTCGATCCATGGCGTCAGCCACCAACTCTCGAAGAATTGCACGACGAGGTATGGCAGGCTCGGCATAACGAGAAGAGACACCCAGTCCATGGCGCCGGAGTTGGCCGCGGCATCGAGGTATTTCAACATAATGGCCAGCGGCCATCCGATGGCATTCACATAGGGAACGATCGAGAGCAACCCGGTGCCTGCGCCCAGCAGAAACCAGTACGGCACTCCCGTCCAGGCCCAGCCTGCGGCATAGAGGACGCCGGTGATCAGGGCGATCAACAGCCGGCCTCGGAAGAAATTCATAACCGCGTCATCGATCTTGCCCAGGATCTCGAGCGTTCGGGGACGATAGGCGGTGGGAATCAGCCGCCTCAACGTCATCGAGATGGCTTCGAATCGCCAGGCAAAGAAGAAAAAATAAAACGGCAGGAGTAGTGCCGTCACGGCGAGATAGCTTGTCGTGCCGATCACTGCGCCGAGCAGGCCCAGCGCCTGGCCGGTGCCGCTGACGATCGGTTGCATCGCCGCAACTGGATCGTTCGACGACTCCGGACCGAGAAAGGCTTCGACCATGGAGTCCAAGTCGACACCCAGGTAGCCGCCGATCATCTCGAGATATTGCGGCGCTTTGCGTATGAACATCTGGGCCTGTTGGAGCAGCAATGGACCGAGCCATGCGAGAAACGCCACAGTGGCGACGGCGACCAGCAGCAGCACAAGGGTGATCGTGGCCGGACGCGGCACTCGCCATCGGTGTTCCGCCCAGGTGACTAACGGATTGCACAGATACGCCAGTCCCAAGGCGAACAGGACTGGTGTGAACACGGAACTCAGCGCGTACAGCATCCAAACCGCCAGGACGGCGGAAAGGATCAGCAGCACATCGAGCACGGCTTGAATTTCCCACAAGTGGGGGCCGCGCCGTCCTGACGGTCGTTCCGATGTCATTCGTTGCACACGCTTACGTGGTTGAGCTTCCATACTCGAAAATCCTGCGTGATGAGTGATCAGTGATGTGTGATCGGTACTTCAGCCATGCATCTCACCATCTGCCACCTATCACTGGTTCGTCACTCATCACCCATCACTTTCCTCAAGTGCTTGGCGGACCAGCACTTCGCGTAACAGCGTTTCCAAATCCTGGTGCATGAGTTGGATACTGGATTCCAGTTGATGCAGCATGGCCTCCCGGACATGCAAATCCTCGCTCTCGTACAAGCCGCCTTCGCCGAACAACAGCGCCTTGCGTTGTTTCTCCTGCCGCGATCCGGGTTCACCCAACCGGCCTTTGACAGTCCAGGTCTCGAGGAGCACATCGCGCAAGCTGTGTCCTTCGACATCACGGATGTTCGGCTCGGTCAGAAACCGCCAGACGCCGGGAGGGAAATACTCGTGTTCCTTGCCTACGCCGTCCCAAAACGCCTGCAAGTGATTATGCGGATGGCTGAACTCCTGCCGCACTTTCGTGAAATTGGCGGAGGAGCCGAACAGCACTTCCAGTGCGCCGCCCGCGACGGAAGCGATATTGCCGGCGTCGCCTGCCTGCGAGGCCATACCGAACCCTCCCGAGAGAATATTCGCCAACCCTCCGAAGATGACGCCCAGAATAGTCTGGGTGGTCGTCCGGGTGGTTTGGACGTGTTTCAGACGGTCTTGGACTTCATCTGCCCGTTGAACTTCACATTCGATCTCAGCGACAACGCTAGAAACCTCAAGCGTCACAAGTTGGAGATGGGTCGTCACCTTCCGACGGGCCCGCTCAATGTCCGCCAGAGGCGCCCCCTCGATTTCTAGCCGGGCCAGTCGGTTGAGATGGGGCAATAGATCGGTGACTTCCGCAACGTGGACCGCAATCCGTGAGTACAGTTTCTGCGCCTCCTGCCGATCGGCCGACGGGGTTGTGGCTTCGGGACTCTCGAACTGGCTGACCGGCATGCGGCGCAGTTCCATCGAGGCGGGCAGACATCGACGATCAAACATGTACGTCGCTTTTCCCGCCGGCAGTGTCGAGGCGCAGGCACTGAGGAGAAGAGAGGAGAGCACGGCCAGCGAACAGGGGGTGGATGGCATCGTGCGCCGGTCTCTCCTCTATGCCGCCCTCCGGGCGTCCTGTTCCAATCCGCGATGGAGGAGCGCCAGGACGGCCGCTTCCTCCGGAGACAGGTCCCGCATGTTCGAACGGAGTTCCAGGCCGGCTTTCCGATCTAGTGATGCTGCGAGTGTGCCGTCGAAATAGGCATGCACCACCTCCGGGTGGATATAGCACTTGCGGCAGACGGCCGTGGTGTTGCCGAGCCGTTTCGCCACCGCTTCCACGGCGCACAGAACGTTGCGTTTTGCCTGCGCCTTGGAGCCGAACGCCGCAGCTTCGCGGAGCGCCCCGGCCGCGAGCACCGTACCGGCCCAGGTCCGAAAGTCCTTGGCGGTGAAGACATCTCCGGCGATGGATTTCAGATAGGCATTGACGTCGCCGGCGTCGATGGTCCGCCGCTCCCCGTCGGCATCGACGTATTGAAACAGTTCGTAGCCTGGGAGATCGCGGCTTCGACGAACAATGCGGGCCAGGCGGCGGTCTTCCAGGTCAACTGCATGGAGGACGCCACTCTTGCCGCGAAATTGGAACCGAAGGGCCGAGCCCTTCACGCGCACGTGGCGATTGCGCATGGTGGCGAGACCGAACGACTCGTTCTGTTTGGCATATTCCTCGTTGCCCACCCGGATTAGCGTCACCTCCAGCAGGCGGACCACCGTGGCGAGGATTTTCTCCCGCGGAAGACCGGGCCGCGCGAGATCCTTCTGCACTCGGTTCCGGATGAGGGGAAGCACGCGGCCGAAGGCGATCATCCGCTCATACTTGTTGCCATCCCGCACCTCGCGCCAGCGCGGATGATACCGGTACTGTTTGCGACCTCTCGCGTCGCGCCCAGTCGCCTGCAGGTGGCCATTGGCGTCCGGGCAGATCCACACATCGCGCCAGGCTGGGGGCACAGCGAGCGAGCGGATGCGGGCGAGCGTTTCCCCGTCGCGGATCGGACGACCATCGGGGCCGCAATAACCCACGCCCTGTCCACGCCTGACTCGAGAAATCCCCGGACCTCGATCGTCCACGTAGCGCAGGCCGGCCGATTTGGCCGCCGACTTTCCCTCGACGGCAATGTGAAGTGATGAATGTGAAATGTGGAATGATCGATCTTTTGCGCGCTTGCTCTTGTTC
>DASTQE010000207.1:0-8971 GCA_035761895.1 Nitrospira sp.
ACGGTTGGATTTTGGAGTTCTATCAGGAGAATTGTAACGGAATCGTTCACGTCGACGGCCAGGGCTTTTATTCTCCGAAAGGCACCCTGATCGTCGACATGTCCGCGCCCGAACCGGAGGAATAAGGGGCAGCTGCCCCACGACCTTCGCACGTGACGACGCTCGCCACGAAAACTCACGACTGGTTTCGACGGGCCAGTGCCGCCCTCTTGAGCGAGGTTCCCTGCCGCCCCGGCTGTTCCAATTGCTGCATTGGACTGTTCCCCATTACTCGTCTCGACGGGCGCCTTTTGCAAGAAGGCCTCGCGCAACTCCCAAAGGATCAGAGGGAACGCATCACGGCACGCGCAGCTCGGCAGCTCGCCGCGCTTGAAGCTGCCTTTCCGCGGTTCAAGTCCAGACCCTCGATCGATGACTGGTCGGATGCGGACATCGACGAAGTCGTGAACGCTTTCCACCACATTCCCTGCCCGGCATTAGAGGAGAATGGTCTGTGCTTGCTTTATGCCCATCGTCCCCTCGCCTGTCGATCCATGGGGATTCCGGCACGACAGGGCGCGACGATCAACGGCGCCTGTGGCGTTCAAACGTTCGTGCCGATCGCTCGACTTTCGGCTGCTCTCGAGGCAGAAGAGCAGGAATTGGCGAAACGAGAAGCTGTCGAACTCGCCGCGCTACCGGAAGTGGCTGCGCACGGTGAGGAGATACTGCTTCCCTATGGATTCCTCCCCTACAGTGTGTGCCTCGACACTCAAGAGGCCGCATGTGAGGGGCCAGGTGAACGCAGCTTTTTGAAGTCTCCCGAGACGGCAACGAACCGGACGTAGATCGATCCTTTCAGACACAGGAAGGCATCATGGCACAGCATACGATTCTGGTCATTGATGACGATGCGGATATCAGAACTGCCCTGCAGCTGGTGCTAAAGAGAGCGGGTTACCATCCTCTTTTGGCCGAGGGTGGACAGGCCGCAATTGAGCTCATGAGGCACAGTGACCAGGCCGCTCGCGTCGCCGCCATCCTCTGCGACCTGGAAATGCCGGAAATGGATGGAGCGACCGTGATTGCGCATTTTCACAGGCATCATCCGATGATTCCCATCATCGTGCTGAGCGGTGCCGCTCCAACGAAGTTCCTGGACGTCGTCGGCAAGCAAGCCGTCGGAGACTGGATCCGCAAACCTGCCACCAACGAGGCGGTTCTGGGAAAGGTGCGCGAGGCGGTGCATTTGTTCGAGTTACGGAAGGCAGGAACTGTAATGAAGGATTGCCAGAAGACCTAGCCCATCTATCCACGCGGGTGGACAGACCGCAAAACGCTGTGATAATGTGACGTTCCTTGCTACCAGGAGCGCCTGTAGCTCAGCTGGATAGAGCATCAGCCTCCGGAGCTGAGGGCCACAGGTTCAAATCCTGTCAGGCGCACCAACAGCACGAACAGGAAAGCCAGAAACCGCCAGCCATCTCTCGAACATACCCGGTGGGCCGTTAGCTCAGTTGGTAGAGCAGCTGACTCTTAATCAGCGGGCCGTAGGTTCGACCCCTACACGGCCCACCACAAATCAATGACTTACATCTCTCACGTCTTCTGATGACTCTCCGTGTAGGCGCAGTGTAGGCGGTTGCACGGAGAAAATATTTTTTACTTCTTCCCCGTTCGACTCAACTAACGAGTTAACCCGTGCATCTCGCTAGCTGCCTCGTGCCTCTAGGAACGATCCAAGGCCTCGCCTTAAAAGCACTGCCACCGATGAAGAAAATCAATGCGATGATTCTCTACGACCGTCGGACGAGTGACAACCATTTACAATGAGTTACAGTTGGCTTGTCCTATATAGGACAGCCAGGCTCGTGTTATCGATGACAACTTCCTTTTTCCCAGGATAAAAGCTCAAATTGCCTGCATTGCAGCAGGTTGTGGAAATCAATGTCGTTGGGTTACACCTAAAGAAAGAGACTGAAGAGTCGAGGCAGGCTTCTTCGTTTTGTTCAGCCGCATCGGGCACCGAACAACTGGGTTAGGCAGCTTTTTCGGCTATGGCAACCGCTTCTACTTCCACAAGCAGGGCTTTCGATGCAAGAGAAACGACACCAATACCAGTTACTGCTGGACGTGAATCGCCTAGAAATCTTGTTAGGATGGGCACCAGAGATTCCATGTGGTCTTCAAGTTCTCCACGGACGTAGATCCGCACATGTAGCAAACTACCAACGCTTGCGCCGGCAGCGACAAGCGCTGTCCGCAAATTCTCCAATGCTGCTTCCAACTGACCGGGGAAGGAACTATGGGACACCTGATACTGGTGATCCCAATCGACTTGGCCGGAAACAAACACCAGGGGACCTGCGGTATGAACCACTGCCTGCGACATTCCAAAAGGGCTACTGTCATACAATCGATCAGGATTCACTAATCTCTTATCCATTTGTTCACTTCTGAATTGTGATGGTGATGCCAAACTTGAAATACACGCCCTAATTGGGGGTGTAATATAATTACCGGACGGGCACTCTAGCCAGACCTCATTACAATGTCAATTGTGACGAATTTCAACTGGCTGGATAAGCCCAAGTTTCAACGATAGATCGTTCTACCGAGCAGAAGAGAGTACTCCAGGGAATCCACAGACCGGACCGTTCGTGCAACTCCTGAAATCCTCGGACGAGTATGGAGCCGGCGACTGGAAGTGAACCAGCGACCTGCGGTTTACGAATTTCCGAGATTCCAACCTCAGACAACCTAAAGCCACAAAAAACCACAAAGCAGGCTACTGGGTGAAGTGGGTACAGATGGGGCTGGTTTGTCCTGTTCTGGTAGCAACGTGGTAGCAGATAAGGATGAAGGGTCGATTTCCAGATGATCAATACAGTTTGATTTAGGTGGTGAGCCGCCTGGGACTCGAACCCAGGGCCCTCGCCTTAAAAGCTCGAATAGACCGTTTTTGATAGGTGCTCGTTATTGCGTTTGGTTTCCCCAAATCGCCACCTCCTTGGTCCGCTCCAGGACCATGTCGTAGAGGTGGTGGTCTCAATTTCAAGGGGAGCAGCATAACCGGGAGTACAGATCGAGCATTATTCCCTTCCAGAGATATTCGCAACAACGTCAAAAAGGCCCCGTCAGAGGTTTGAGAACGGACGGAATATCTCACGCTAAGCTGTGTGGGTTCTGAGGTTGCTAATTGAAATTCGGGCGTTTGCCAAACAATGGTGTCCCCAACGGGACTTTCTAAAGGAGGAACCAATCCCCTAACCTTCCAGATTGACGTGAAAGCCTTGGCTGCTTAGCAGCTTTCTTCCACCCAGAAGGTCGAACGTTCACACGGCACATTCGTCTCAAGGGGTTCCAGGGGTTCCTTTTGGCCTTTGGAATGTGTTTTCCTTCGTAGATATTTTTTATCCACCCAGGGACTTGATGACTGTCGATTCTGGCTATCTCAGACGACTACTAATGGAATAGACACATTCTTGAGTTGCGGACAAGGGGCTGAAGACCGTCAAGATGCCGAACCTTGGTAAGAGTTGTGTGCCTTACCTGGTGGATATGACGCGCCACTAGTCGCACCAAAAAACAAAGGAGGTCACTCATGCGCTACGTAGATGGGTTTCTCTTGCCTCTGCCGAAGAAAAACCTTTCGGCCTATCGTCGCTTGGCTGTGAAGGCAGGGAAAATATGGCGCAAGTACGGCGCCCTCGACTACAAGGAATGTGCGGGCGATGATCTCAAGGTGAAGATGGGAGTTCCGTTCCCACGGCAGATGAAGATTAAACCCGGGGAAACGGTGGTGTTCTCGTACATCGTATATAAGTCGCGAGCGCATCGCGATCGTGTGAACGCCAAGGTGATGAAAGACCCCCAAATACGGGACATGGGCGATCCGAAGAATATGCCTTTCGACGTGAAGCGGATGGCCTACGGAGGGTTCAAAGTGCTCGTAGATGCCTGAACAGGTGGGGGGCGTTACCATGAGTTATCCGGTGGTGAGCGTTGCGGGGTCGAGCCCGCGAGGCAGGGACGTGGCCACGGGTCTGCGCTCTTATGCCACGCTTTGGAACGCATTGACCGTGAGGGACAGAGCGCCTATCTGGAGTCGTCGAATGCCGTAAACCTCCCGCTGTACCAACGACATGGATTCGAAGCGGTCGGGAACATCCACGTCGAGGATTCGCCACCGATAATTCCGATGATTCGCCATTCATTGCGATGAGGAGCAAATGTCGCGCGAGCCTACGGGCCTGCTGATTAAGAGGGATAAAAGGCAGTTTTTGACAAAGCTCGCTATTGCAACGGTTTCCCCACAATAGTTGCAATTTCGATAGCTTGAAGAGTTCTATTAGTTCTATGTTTTCCTGTCCTTTCCATTCCCTTCCTGCCTAGTCTGGTCACAAAACTGGTCACAGTTGGGCGGTTCGATCGCCACGCCTACCAACTGCCGAAAGCCTAGTTACTACTCGTCTCGGATTGCTGCCTTTACTTTAGCCTTGAGCTCCGGGGTGACCTCCCGAATCCCGTGCTGTTTTGCGTGTTCCGCGGCATTCTTTAGCACTTCCTCCTCGGTGTTCCCCCGTACAACATGTGTGCATCCGGACGATGGATCAACCTTGGCGCACTCAACGATTTTCCCCATGGTAGCTCCTCATTGTTGAGCCCGTTATAGAACCTACAATCTGCAATGTGAAAAGCCTTGTTAAGCAATTTTAGTTCGGCAACTTAGAGCCAATCTACGATGAGCAAAACTAGGGTAATCCCCAATCGTGAAGAGGCGAGCGGCGACCCGCGGCTTGTCAGGACCTATCAAATCCATAAATACACGTATTTTGTTCCCCCATTCAGCCCTATTGCTTCGCAGACAAGGCACTCCTAGAATTGGTCTCCCTACGCCTGTCGAGAGGGGACATGCGCCTCATTCGAGGATCATCCAGCAGTCAATGTTTGCGGGGTGAAGACACCAATTCCAAGAGGAGGTTCACCCTTGAAAAGCAAGACGGGGAGCACTTGCGATTGATCCCCTTCCTTGCGTTCGGTTTCTCGCTCGTTCTGTCATTCGCTTGCCTGACCTCCTCGGCCCAAACAGGTCCGCCTATCACCTCATCGGGGCTTAATACACGGGTCAGTCCAGATGGATCCCAAGGACACGACTCAGTTAGCCAGCTCAGTTTGCTAGGGGGAAAGGGTCTGACCACTGGGCCTTACCCGTTGCATGAAGTCCGTATGACATCCTAAACAATAGGTGTGAGTCACAGGGTTCCCCACGAGTCTAATCCCGTACATTTGTTCGTAGGCCCGCTTCGTGACCCACCGATCTGGGTCCCCAGCAAATGTCTTTCGTGCTCGCACCAGTCCGCACACACAACACATGGCGATTAGAGAGGCTTCAACAGGTGGCCCCCCACGGTTGAGGCGTTGTCGGAATGTAGCCATACCATGCTCCCTCGATGTTAGATGATTGCTCCGTCTCCTAATGAAAGCCTAGCTGGTGTTAAGACCGCATGGGCGAGTAAACCCCCTAGTTCTGCTGTCATGAGCTCCCTAGTTCTTCCTGGAAAGGCACCTAGTTTATCTTTTTCTCGCGGGGTAGCTAAAGCACGCGACTGCATCGAAGACGTCATCTGAATATTCTCTTCTCAGTTAGACATCCGAGCAGGAGAGGGGCAGTCGGATTCTTTCCGCTGCCCCGGCCCTCTGAAATAATTTGAACCGATCAGGGTTGCGGAGGACCGTTTGATGAGGCTTTCCCCCTGGACGTCAACCCTCCCTTAGCATTCAACGTCTGCAAGAATAATCCTTTCCTTTGGCGGTCAGCCCGCGCTGTGTCACCTTGTCTCAATGATCCGATTAACCAGCAGACTCCTCCCTGGTACTTTCCCTAGTTGGGGAAAGCAAGTAGCCAGGATTAGATTCAAAAGTGTGAAGGAGAACCAGCCCCTCATTCTGGCAGTCATTCTTCTCCTAGGAGGAGTTGTAGGGTTCCCCGCAACTTTGAAGTCAGATTTGAAGGGCCCGTCCACGTACAGCAAACAGGAAATCCGCCGTGCCGTCACCGTATACGCTAAGCTCTATCGTTTAGATCCCGCACTGCTGCAAGCCGTCATCAAGGTGGAGTCGAATTTTAGGCAGGATGCCATCTCGCGACGAGGGGCCGTGGGCCTCATGCAGCTTATGCCGCCAACGGCGGCTAGACTGCAGGTGGCTAACATCCATGATCCACTTCAAAATATCGAAGGAGGCGCGAAGCACTTACGGCATCTATTGAATCTCTACCATGGCAATCTACGGCTGGCACTCGCGGCGTATAATGCAGGGGTCCATCGAGTGAAGCGCGACGTACCGAGGATTCGGGAAACGAAGGTCTACATCCAAAACGTGCTTGCGTACTATCACAGTTACCACGGTCACCATGATGTCTCACTCGAGCAAAATGAAAAAAGTGGAGTGAAGGCCACCAAACAAATCCAAGCTGGCGCTCATGTTACACCTCTAACTTGAATCGGACCAAAATACCTCTTCGTCCTTTCCCTACCGTAAGTGCGCTCAACCGTTTTTAAAAATGCTTTAAAATGGCAGATGCACAAGAACAATTTGGCGGAGAAGCGCCTTAAGCTGCGCTCTTCTTGATCGCGCCGGGAACGTCCAGCATCGCCGTCTGCAAAGCCGGCGCTGGAGGGAGACCCGTCACCTCGAGGATCTCCAGCTCGTTCAGCGTCTCCCGCGACAATAGGGCTTGGACGAGCGCATCGAGTTGCGTACGGTGTGCGGTCAGGAGTCGCTTGGCCTCATCGTGGCTCTCGCTGATGATCTTGAGCACCTCGGCGTCGATGGCTTTCGCCGTCTCCTCGCTGAACGGCTTCTCTGCAGGAAAACCATCCGAGCCCAGGTAAGCGTTCTCCTTGGGCGCCAGCTGAACGAGTCCAATCCGCTCACTCATGCCCCAGCGAGTAACCATACGCCGAGCCAAGCCGGTGGCTTGCTCGATGTCGTTTTCGGCTCCGGTCGTCTTCGTGCCGTAGACGATCTCCTCGGCCGCCCGGCCTCCCAACATACCGACGATTCTCGCACGAAGATAAGCTTCCGGATAGTTGTAGCGATCGCTATCGGGACGCTGATAGGTCACGCCGAGGGCCTGCCCCCGTGGCACGATCGTCACCCGGTTCACCGGATCGGCACCGGGCACCACAAGACCAAGAATGGCATGTCCACCTTCGTGGTAGGCGATGCGCTCCTTATCCGCACGGCTCATGAGAATCGGACGCTCAGGCCCAAGCACGATCTTCTCCAGCGCGTCGAGGAAGTCCTTGTGACGGACGTCGTTCTGCTCGCGGCGAGCCGCCAGCAGCGCGGCCTCATTGACCAGGTTCTTCAGGTCGGCCCCCGAGAGGCCTGGCGTGATGGCGGCAAGGTCCGCCAGTAGGGCGTCATTCGCTAACGGGATGTTGCGGGTGTGGACTTTGAGGATCGCCTCTCGCCCGGCCTTGTCCGGGAGGTTCACCACGACCCGTCGGTCGAAGCGCCCGGGCCGCAGGAGCGCTTTGTCCAGGACCTCCGGTTGGTTCGTTGCCGCCAATACGATAATGCCTTCGCGGCTAGAGAAACCGTCCATTTCGGTCAAAATTTGATTCAAGGTCTGCTCCTGTTCGCTCGCGCCCCCGATCGCCATTCGCCCTCGGGCGCGGCCGATGGAATCCAGTTCGTCGATGAAGATGATCGCAGGAGCGTGCTCCCGCGCCTCCTTGAAGAGGTCCCGCACTCTTGCCGCGCCAACGCCCACAATCATCTCCACAAATTCTGCGGCGCTCATCGAGAAAAACGGAACCCCCGCCTCTCCTGCCACCGCCTTCGCCAGCAGTGTCTTCCCTGTGCCGGGCGCGCCAATCAAGAGCACGCCTTTCGGAGCGGTTCCACCCAAGCGGGTGTACTTATCGGTATCTCTCAGGAAATCGACGATCTCAACTAGCTCGTTCTCGGCTTCATCAATGCCTGCGACATCGTCGAACGTGACCTTTGTGTCCTTTTCCTGATCGTAGCGCCGGGCCTTGCTCTTTCCGATGCCCATCAATCCGCCGCCCATCATTCCGGCGCCCTGCTGCGCCGCGCGGCGAAAAATCCAGATATAAAAGCCGATGAAAAAGAGTGCCGGACCGAAGCTAAACAGCAGCGTCATCCACGGGTTGCCCCCTTCCTGGACCGGTTCGGCACTGATTTCCACATTGTTCGCAATTAAAAAGGCTTCCAGGCCCGGATCTGCAAAGGCGGGCAGCGTCGTTTCAAACGCGCTCGCCGTTTTGGAAGGATGATCAGGAGGGACCCACCCGCGTTTCGTCTTACCTTTGGCATCCCCACTGGTGACTGTGCCTTGATCGGGGGGCGGCGGATATGTGATCGGCGTCCCAAACCGTCCTGTGATGGTATCTCCTCGGCTATAAATCGCCTGGACATTCCCTTTCGTGACTTCGTCCTTAAAGACAGTATAAGGAACGGTGATGGCTTCTTCGGCGCCCGGCATGAGAAGCCGCACGAACAAATAGTTGGTGAACAAAAGGAACAAGAACCATAGCCACATTTTCCGTGGTGGCATCGTCGTCCCTTCGTTGCCCTTCGCGGCGGCTGACCTCGTATCGCCAGGAGGGATGCGCCCGGCCGCTCCTGCATCGCTGTGGCGTTGCGTGTGTTGTCTCGATACGGTCATGAAGACCTCCTCTGGCTCATGCTCAAAAGCCGCCGGAGTTTACGCATGAGACCCGCGTTTACGGAATGAAAATCACTCACAAAATGCAGCCACTATCCCTAGGCTCCTGCGCATGATTGGGCGTCGTCATCGCACGTCCGGTCGAGGGTCCGGGATGAAGCCGGAGGACGTGCTGGTTCAATGCTCCGGCGACTTGACCCGTAATACGGCGGGACCCGCTCTATTCTATTCACGCCGCAGCTCTTTCGAAGTTTCCCACACGAGGACCTCAGCACCGGTGGAGTCAGCTCG
>DASTQE010000208.1:0-2713 GCA_035761895.1 Nitrospira sp.
CGAGACGTCGATCAACCCATGCACGGTCGCTAGGATTGGGTCTTGTGACGCTCGGCGCTCTCTTGAACGCTGCCTTCACCACCGAGTTGCCCATTACCGACCCCGTTGAAGGAGCACGCTTGGAATAGATTCCGGCCGCGCTCAGTGACGCACACCAGAACGCACCAACGCAGCTCCCTTAACGACACCCCGCAGCACCAATGTGGATTGGCGTGTCCCCGTAAGTGACGGTAATCGACCGAAGGTTTAGGGGCATGTGACACAGTCCTGACACAAGCCCGATTCCAATTTCCGCGGACACGCCATCGGCGAACATCGCCGCACCTTCGAGGTGTCGGTTACGTGATACGCCGCCCGAGCGCTCCTGCGCGGAGCGCATCGACATTGGATCCGCTCTGCCGTCAGAATGCTGGTAACTGGCTTAGAGGGAGTTCGGTCTACTGCGGGTTGACAGGGAGCGTTGGCGAAACGACGGAAGTGGGCTTTGCGGAGCAGGCGCAGCCTGCGTAACAATGCCCTGATCCGATGATCGTCTTCAATATCGAGGTGCGATGCGATTCCACGTGATCGCGAGGCCAAACCCAAAGACCAGGTGGACAACACCCCACAGGATCGACACTGCCGCGACACCGGCGAGCGAAGGGAAGAACGCGATCCCCAGGCCGATCGCGAGGGCCACGTTTTGGAACGCCACTTCGATCGCGACGGCGCGACGGTCCGCGGCCACGAGGCCGGTCAGCCACGCGAGCGCCCAACCGAACGCGACCGCGATCACGAAGGTGAGGAGGACCAAGACGAGTGCGACCTTGGCAAAGAGCGCAAGAGACTTGATGTTGCCGCCGATGATCATCGCTACCACCACGGCAAACACGATCCCCGCGATGCGACGCATCCAAACGCGGATCTTATCGGCGGTGTGGGGGCGTTTAGCGCGAAGGAGCATGCCTGCCGTGACCGGGACGATCAGCATGACCAGCAGCGTCATGACCACCCGCTTCGGATCCATCTGGATGTCCTGGAGCACCGCTCGGGTGGATGGGTTCATGGAAGCCCACAACGCGAACAGGAGCGGCGTGAGGACCAGACTGAAGAGCGTGGAGACCGTTGTCATGCTTACGGATGTCGCCACATCGCCCCGGGCGACGCCGGTGAGATAATTCGACAGGGCTCCGCCCGGGCAGCACGTGACCAGCAACAGTCCGAGTGCGACGCTGGGTACGTCGGTCAGGTACATGCCGGCTCCGAAGGCTACGGCGGGCAGGATGCCGAATTGAGCCACCAGTCCGATGGCAGGCGCCTTGGGACTCTTGAGAACCCGCCGCAGCTGTTCCCACGTCAAGTCGAGGGCAACCGCGAACACCAAGAAACCAACCATGATCGCAACGATCAGGCCGATTCGCGGATCGAAGTTGAACGGCGCCTGATCGATGGCTTCCAAAGCGCCCCGCCTCAATTGCTCGCCGGCTTGCGCCCCAGCATGCAATGGGCCCCGAACCGCACGGTATCGTTGCGTTCCGTCCGGGGCTCGATAAAGCCCGCATCGCGGAAGGCTGCTTCGAGATCGGCAAGCTGGTGGAGGTAAAACCCTTCCGTCCGAGTTGGCTTGAAGCGCACAAATTTTTCGCGGACGGGGAACGTGACAGCCGCCAGCCCGTTGGGTTTGAGGACTCGGTGCATTTCCCTGAACACCGCGCTCGGATCTGCGATCACGTATACCGTGGCGACCGTACACGCCTTGTCGAACCTGCCATCGTCAAACGGCAGCGCCCCGCCCGCGGCCCGATGCAGCTTCACTCGGCCTTCCGAAATGGCCTGAGCGTTTCTCTTCGACGCCATCTCGATCGCCGTCTCTGAGATTTCGGCTCCCGCAACGTGGCCATTGGATGCCCGTTGTGCGAGGAGTTCGATGTTCGCGCCATTTCCGAAGCCGATCTCAAGGACGTCGTCATCTGGCTGCACGTCCATCAGGTCTGCCGTCCAACGAGCATGCGCGATTGTCTTCTTCGTCATCCACCGAAACAACGCCTTGCCGAAAGGTCCCCTGGGGTGCTGCAGCTGCTTACCAATCGCACTGAATAAACCCATGGATCCCCTGATCTCCTTGCTTTCCCCGCGCCCTCGTCGTGGGGGCGCACATAACGGACCTTGTTTATCGCTAGTCTTGGAAAGGGGCGCAACCGGTTCCGGGTCGTGCCCCGCGAGTCGACGATAGGAGCTATTAGCGGCGCCGGTCGACAGAATGCGGGTTCTCAGACTGTCGCCCGGCCTGCCACCGCGCCACCAGCCGGCGCATCCGCTCTTCGTCCGTTTTCGCCATCGCGACTGCTCCGGCGCTCAGCGTCGCTCGGCGAGGGGCCGGCCCTCAAGACGCACTTCGTCGAACACTTACTGCGTAACAACAATCTCTCTCCAACGATTTATTGGGCGGCAGTTTTGTGGGCGCGATCAAGCAGGCTCGCTTTTTCTCCCGGTCATCCGGGACGGCCGGACGCGCGCGATGACGACTTCGCCGCGTTCCTGCTTCTCGGCATATTCTGATTGCATCCACTCTGGCATATCCGGAAACTGCGAGACCAAAAGCGGCGAAACCGTCTCGATCTCATCCCGATCCGTCACTACCTCGAACGTGCCCTCGCCGGAAACGCTGTGCCAGCTGTACTGCCCTGTTGTTGCCGAAGTATCGAGCTGGACGGATACCTTCGGGTTAACCGCG
>DASTQE010000209.1:0-13384 GCA_035761895.1 Nitrospira sp.
ATCCTGTGCAGCACGCAATAGGCGGCAAGTTCCCGTTCTGAAAGACGATACAGTGGTTTGACCTTCTTCGCGAATCCTTCGACTGAAGCAGGCAGGGTCGGCCCTTGCTTCTCCAAATAATCCTCCTGCCAGTGCAATACATTGCCCAGAAGGCGGGCGGCTTCGTCGTCCAGATTGTGGCCGGTGGCCATCACGTCATAGTCTTGTTGCACCGCCGCGCGGTTGAATTGATAGCGTTTGATGGTGCCACACGTTGAACAGGTGGGGCGATGGACCAGCTGGGCGAGTTCCTTGATCCCGGCTCCCTCTTCTTGCTCCACCGTGTGGGTGTGCAAGGCCGCGCCGAGCGGGGCGGCGACGACATCGGCGAAGCGACGAACCATACTATAAGAGCGCTCCGAATAGCTGCCAATCCCCAGATGGACGTAGAAGCCGTCCGCCTTGTAACCGAGCTTGAGCAGAATATCCCACAGCGCCAGACTGTCTTTTCCACCCGAGACCGCCACAAGAATGCGATCACCTTTGGTGAACATTTTTTCTGATTTGATCGCCCGCGCCACCTGCTCATGGACAAAAGTCGTAAAACAGCTCTTGCAGAACGCCGTATGGTGCCTGGGAATCTTGATGACGGCTTTCGTCTTACATTTCGTACAATTCATGGGTTGATGATACGGGCAGCATTGACACGATTGCAATTAGCAATCTCTCTTGTCCTCTACTTGGTAAGACGCGGCTACGTAAAATCCCGCAGCCATCCGTATCCGTCTTCATACAAGGATACAATATCGCCGCACCGCTCTCCGTATGGCTCTCCACAAAATCATGAAGTTGTGAATGCCGTCTACGGTGACTGCTCGGCATAAGGCTTGCCGATATTACTCTTTCCGACTGTCGCGTTTTTCACTCAACCTGAGCTGTCGAGAAAACATGCAACTCATGCCTTTCGGTGTTCCCGTCAAGGAAGCGCTTTTGGGCAAGGGTGCACAAGGGCGGAAGTATCTCGTCGGTTCCCTCTTGATTCTCTCGGCGCTCGCCATCCGCATGCTGCTCGCGCAGCGGAAACAGGCGCAAGCGGAGCTCAAGGCCATTGCCTGGCTGCTCCGGGAAGGGGGGAAGCCTTTTAGGGTGCCGGAACTGCAGCCCTATGGGGACCTCACCGAACTCAACGGTGAGCAGACGATTCTTCGTACGGTGGGAAAGGAACTCCTCGTCAATGTTGCCGGTGACGCGCTCCATCTCATCGGCACCTCCGGTGCGGTGTGCGAAAAAAATGGAGACTATGCCTCATGCCTCGTGGCATCCGACTGGTGCCGGTTCCTGGACCAGGCATCGCGTGGGCGCTGCGCCGCAACCGACAATCGGGCCGCCCTGGCGAGCGGGGAGTGGCATTGCCGCGAATCAGGCAAGGAGGTATCGTCCCTGGCGATGCAGACCGGGAAGCCCGCCGACATCCCCTGCAAAGGGGGAATCAATCTTTATGCGGCGCCGATCAAAGTCGATGGAGAAACTGTGGGAACCATCGCCATTGGGTACGGGGATCCGCCGAAGGACGATGAACGGTTGAGGGAGGTGGCCGAGCGTTATGGAGTGCAGGCGGACACGCTCCGCGAGCTCAGCGCAAACATGCCGTCCCGGCCGCAATTTATCGTGGCAGTCGCGAAAGCCCGATTGCGGAGTGAAGCCATCTTGTTGGGTGAGATCATCAAGCGGAAGCGCGTCGAAGAAGCCCTGGCGGATCTCACGAAAAATCTCGAAGAACGAATCACCACCCGCACACAGCAGCTCCGCGCCTTGGCGACGGAGCTGAATCTCGCCGAGCAGCAGGAGCGCAAGCGGCTGGCAGTGGAACTGCACGATCACCTGCAACATCTGCTGGTCTTGGGAAAGTTAAAGATTGGCCAAGGGAAGCGGTATGCCCCGCCTCCTGCTCTGGCGGAGGTGATGAAACAGGTTGACGACGTCTTGTCCGACGCCCTCCGCTATACCAGGACCTTGGTCGCTGAATTAAGTCCTGCCGTATTGAGGGACCACGGGCTCGTCGCGGCCTTGAAATGGCTGGGCGAGTATATGCAAAAACTCGCCATGACCGTGACCGTGACAGTGCCTGAACAGCAAGCGCTCAGCCTCCCCGAGGATCAAGCGGTGCTGCTGTTTCAGTCTGTCCGGGAGCTCCTGATTAACTCCTCGAAATATGCGGGGACCGGCGCAGCCACCGTCACCCTCGAATGCCGCGACGATCAGTTACGAATACAGGTGCGCGATGATGGCGCGGGCTTCGATGTGGCTGCCGCAGCTGCTGCGGCCGGGGCACAGACGGGAGGATTGTCATCCAAGTTTGGGCTGTTCAGTATCCGCGAGCGGATGCAGGCCCTGGGAGGATCGTTCGACATTCAGTCCACTCCCGGTAACGGCACCACGGCGACGCTGACACTGCCGCTTTTGACAGCACGCTAATTCTGCTACCATTCCGCGATGTGTTGGCGCCTACCATTATATGGGATGATCCTGGCTGCTTTGGCCGGCGGTTGTACGACACCAAAAATCGGCTACGATTATGACCGCAGCGCGGATTTCAGCCGCTACCGCACCTACGCATGGGTGTCCGCCGCTCAAGAAACGACCGGCGACCGGCGCCTGGATAGCTCGCTTCTTGACTCGCGCATTCGCTCCGCCATCGATACGCATCTGCGTGCAAAAGGATATCTCGCAGCTGCGAACGCCAGCCCCGACTTCTTCGTCGCCTACCACGTGGGCATGAAGGACATGATCAAGGGAGCTTCCACACAGAATTACATTGGCGATCGGGTGCACGGGACCTTCACGACCATTAGCGACATCCAGCCCTATAACGAAGGCACGCTGTTGATCGATATCGTTGATGCCAAGTCCCGGCAACTCATCTGGCAGGCTTCGGCTCAAGCGGATGTTGACCGGAGTCTTGGCCCAAAAGAACGGGATGCTCGGGTGAACGGCGTCGTCAGGGCCATGCTCTCACACTTTCCGCCTCAGTAAGTTCTTATATGTACCGCAGCAGGATGGACAGGACGACGAGGTGGCCACTCTTCCTGGCCGCCCTCTGGATGATCGCAGCCTGCGCACCATCCCCCAAGATCGGGTACGACTTTGACCGCAGCGTGGATTTCAGTGCCTACCACACATATGCCTGGCTCTCGGGCGAGCAGGAAAAATCCGGCGACAGGCGCGCGGACAGCAGCGTCGTGGATGTGCGAATCCGGATCGCCGTCGGGACACAACTACGCCTGAAAGGGTATCAGGCGCTGCCAGAAGGAAAGCCTGATTTCTATGTGGCGTACCATATCGGCCTCAAAGACAGCGCTCCGAGCATCTCCACGCAATACTATTCCGATGGTATGGCAGGCCATGCTTTCGCGCACTCCGCGGACACCCGTCAGGCGGGGAAGTCCGCGCCTGCCAGCACCGAGGCGCCCTCCTTTCTCACGGGCTCCCTGCTCATCGACATCATCGATGCCGCCTCGCAGAAATTGGTGTGGCGCGGGACCGCTGCCGGCGAAGTGGATCCTGGGCTGACCTCACAACAACGAGACGAGCGCACGAAGACCATTGTGCAGAACATCTTGTCGCATTTCCCGCCGAAATAACGTTCGCGAGTGGAGGGGAGGAGAGTGAGGAGGGTCTGCTAAGGCGTTCCGCCCGAAATGACCGGCCTGATCTCGATCTGATCCTTGTCATTGAGCATTTCATCCTCGGTCACCAACTCGTCGCCACGGATGACCAAGTGCGCTTCGACCACGAGGTTCAGTTCGCGCAAGACGTCTTTGGCGCGCTTAGGACCCTTGATGTCCACGGTTCTGGCCGGATGGCTCAATTGGACCTGCATGGGCCGGATAATACGGCTGGCCATGCGCGAATAGCAAATGGAGTGGTCGTGTGCGAAGGCGATCAGGTGTCGGATAAGGGTCGTTTTCTGATGGCCTCCAGCGCCTGGAGAATCTCAACCGGCCGTGGAGGGCAGCCCGGGATCCGGACATCGACGGGAATGTGACGGTCCACTGGTCCCGACACGGCATAGCTGCCTTTGAAGGCCCCGCAATTGATGGCGCAATCACCGAGCGCAATCACCAGTTTGGGATCGGGGGTGTGTTTGTAGACATCTTTCAACGGGCGCTCCATATTGACCGTGACCGGCCCCGTCACGACCAGTGCATCGGCGTGGCGAGGCGAAGCGGTGATGTGAACACCGAACCGTTCGATGTCGTATACCGGATTCGTCAAGGCGTTCATCTCCATCTCGCAGGCATTGCAGGAACCAGTGTCCACTTCGCGAATCGCCAGGGATTTTCTAAACGGCATGGCTTTTGTGCGAGCGTCCGGCGTCAACGTTTCGGACGGTAACCCGGCCTGCGGGTGTTGCCCCGTTACCACACCGGTTTTCAGACTCTTCTTAAGAATTCGGAACATGAGTCCTCCTTCGTCGCACAGGTCAGAGGTCCTAGGCGAGGGGCTAGAGGCTGGAGGTCTTCCTGCCCCTTGCCGCTCGCCCCTTGCCTGTCTTATAAATCGTTTCCGGCATATGACAAATTAAAACTCTTATTGATCAACGGAAAATCAGGAATGATATTTCCCACCACGGCCCACTGAATGGCAGGCCAGTTCACGAAAGAGGGATCGCGCACTTTGCAGCGATGGATCTGTCCCTCCGTTCCGGCCATGACGAAATACAGAATTTCTCCCCGCCATCCTTCGACGGCCGAAAGGGCCCACTCGCCTCGTTGTGGTGCACGATCCGGCGCCGCGACGATCGGACCTTGCGGAATTTTGAGGCAAATTTCGCGGATCAGCCGGATCGAGTCATGAATTTCATCCATCCGCACGCGTAAGCGGGCACGGACATCGCCGTATCGATACAGCACCGTTCGGGGCGGCTGTTCATCATAGGCGGCAAATGGGCGATTCCGCCGGACATCTTGATCGAGTCCCGACGCCCGCCCCACGACTCCTACTGCCCCGTGGTCCCAGGCGATACGTTCCGTCAGGACGCCCGTCGTTTCCAAACGGTCGGTGAGCGAGGCGTTTGCGAAGATAATGGACTCCAGTTCAGAGAAGTTCGTTTCGATTCGATCCACGGCATTGACCACTTCCGCCAATTGGATGGCTGACACATCATTGGCGACCCCGCCGATCGTCATCGTGCCTCTCAGAAAGCGGGAGTTGGTCAGCCGGTCGTTGATCTGCATCACTTGCTCTTTCATGAACCCAGAGTGGCAATGAGGAAGCGTGTAGGCCGTATCGTTGCAGATCGCGCCGACGTCTCCGAGATGGTTGTGGAGGCGCTCGAGTTCGAGAAACAGGCTCCGGAGATATCGAGCGCGGCGAGGCACCTGGATCTGCATCAATGTTTCGACGGCTTGGCAATACGCAAGCGTATGGCCGACAGTCGTATCGCCGGATATCCGCTCGGCGAGGGAGACGGCGTCCATGAGACCTTCCCGCTCAAACAGTTTTTCTATCCCGCGGTGCTTCCAGAAATGGTGGACTTCGAGCTGCATGATCGGCTCGCCGGCCACCGAAAACCGGAAATGCCCGGGCTCGATGATGCCCGCGTGAATCGGCCCGACAGGCACCTCGAAGACTCCTTCGCCCTCAATCTGGCGAAACGCATACTGTCCTTGAGTCCGCTCCAACAGGCGGTCCCACGGGAAGTCCTTCTTCAACGGATGGCATCCTTTCGGCCAGTGCTCGTGGCGCACGAGTCGTCGCATGTCCGGGTGTCCCACAGGGATCAGGCCGAACATATCGCGGATCTCGCGCTCATACCATTTCGCCGCATGGATGTGAGGTGTAATGGATCGGAACAGACGATTGTCTCCTTGCAAATCCGCGGAGAGCAGCAACCAGTCTTTGTGCTCTGCCAATGTGAAGAGATAGCAGAGTTCATAGCGCACTTCGTACGGTCGATGGTCCACGGCCCACAGCAACGACAAGGTTCCCCTCAGGTTTGGATGAGTGTGGACATAGTGTGCCACCACCGGCAGCTCTTCGATTTCGACTCTCAACCTGGGTATGCCCTGGACGGATGGTAGCTCGCCGAGCGAATCTCCAAACGCCGATGTTAACTGCTTCACGCTTTCCCCGACGTCAGCCATCACATCACCTCACGAGAAGCACGCCTACGGCGCGATCCAAGAGCAGTTTCATGGGCTCAGGAAGCATCACGCCTAATCCTACCAACGCCAACCCTGTCACGATGAGTGGGACATGCCCAATATCCCATTCTTCTCCACGCTTCACACCGTCCGGCGGCGCTCCCCATACCATGGCGGCAAGCCGATACGTAAACCCTCCGAAGAGGACCACGGCCACCAGTAGGAATAGCGCGACGATGGAGAGGCTGCGCACATCATCGTCGACGATGACCGTGAGAAAGCGGCCTAGATGCAGGGTATCGGAGGCAAAACTCTGGGTAGCGAGGGCGGACACGACCATGACTTCGCTGGCAAACATTGAAAACGGCGGCATGCCGACCAAGGCCAATCCCGCGATGAGTATGGCTATGGCGGTCACCGGCTGAGCCTGCGCCAGTCCCCGCACGTTTGCGATTTCACGGGTGGCAAACCGGCGATGCACATTGCCGGCAGAGAAAAATGCCAGCGATTTCGCCAGAGCATGGTTGAGCAAATGGAAAAGGCCACCGAAAATGCCGACCGGTCCACCGACCCCGAACCCGATCATAGCCAGTCCCATGTGCTCGACGCTTGAGTAAGCAAACAGCCGCTTGTAGTCGTGCTGGATCAGGATAAAGAATCCGGCCACGACGAACGAAATGAGTCCGAAGAGCAGCAACAGATTACCAGTGAAGGCCGGCGGGAGGGCCTGATCCATAATGGCTTTGCAGCGGAGCACGGCATACATGGCCACCGTCTCCAATACCCCTGCCAGCATCGCCGTCACCGGGGCTGGCGCTTCGCTGTAGGCATCCGGGAGCCAGGCATGCATGGGCACCAGTCCAATCTTGGTCCCGTAGCCGACGAGGAGAAAGATGAACGCGAGCTTGAGTACGTGCGGATCCAGTTGCCCCGCGACCTCGAGAAGTTTGGTTACATTCAATGCAGAGCTTTCGTCTCCCAGAACCCGGACTGATGAGTAGTAAGTCAGCACGGTGCCGAAGAGTGCCAAGGCGATGCCGACCGAGCAGAGGATCAAGTATTTCCATCCCGCCTCCAGGCCTTCGCGTTTTCGAAAGAAGGCGATCAGAAAGGTCGTCGCTAAGGTCGTCGCCTCGATGGCCACCCACAGCACACCCAGGTTGTTCGCCACGGTGGCCACGACCATGGCAAATAAGAAGGCATGAAACAGGACGAAGAACCGGCTCAGACGTCGCGGTGTGATGAGGCCCTGCGCCGCATAGTCGTCAAAATAGGCCCACGTGTACAAGGAGCAGGATAATCCGATCACGGTGACGATGAACAGGATGAATGTCGAGAGTGCATCAAGGTAAGCCAGCCCCCAGAGCGTGGTGACCGGCCCTTGAGCCAGCACCTGTTGGATGAGAACGATTTCGGAGACGACCATGCCGGTCGTCATGGTGAGATTGATCCCGTGCAGCAATCGGGCATGGGGCGTCACCAAGCTGAGCACGGCAGCCAACAGCGGTGCGCCGAGGAGAACCGTCACTGGCACCGTGATTGCGTGCATCAAGGCGCCTTCATCTCAACGTTGAGGATCTTCATGATGGACGCGAGCAGCGTGCCCATTCCGGACGGTACTTGAAGCCCGAGGATTCCCAACACGGCCAGGTTGATTCCCACAGCGACACGCGTGAAGGCACGGCACTGTCCGCCCACTTCCGTGCCCGGCGCTCCTGGTGGGCCGAGTGTCATGCGCAAGACCTGATAGAGCAGGGTCGCAAAGGCCAGCGCCAGCAGAGTGAGATACACATAGGCGAGTTCCGGATTGGCCTGATAGCTTGCGGTTGCAATCAGCACCTCACTGGTGAAGAGGCCGAATGGCGGCATGCCGGCCAGTGCGACGCCCGCCACCAGGACGGCCGTTCCGGCGACCGGCATATGGCCAAGGATCCCCGTCACGCGCTCGAGCACTTTGTGGTTATACCGGAGAAACACGAGCCCGGCGCCGTAGAAGGCCGTGGACTTCGCAAGCGCATGGTGCATCAAATGCCATGCGCCGGCGAAGACACCGAGGCCGCCGATACCGAATCCCAGCAAGGCGATGCCGATGTGCTCGATGCTTGAATAGGCGAACAGTCGCTTGTAATCGCGCTGGACCAGGAAGAAGGTCGCCGATACGGCGATGGACAGCAGCGCTAAGCCGATGATCAAGTCGCCGGAAAATTCGGGTCCCACGGTCCTATCCGTCACCGCTTTGAATCGGAGGATGGCGTAGACGGCGAGCGTCAGCATATTGGCCGACAGCATGGCGCTCACGGGTGTGGGGGCTTCGGCATGCGCATCGGGGAGCCAGGTATGCATGGGTGCGATTCCCGCTTTTGTGCCGTAACCGATCAGCACGAAGATGAAGGCAATTTTGATGGCTGTCGGATTCAGACGTTCGGCCGCCTGGTATAACTGAGACCAGTGCAAGGCCTTGCTCGAGACGCCCAAGACATGTTCCGAGGCATAGTAGATCAGGATGGTGCCAAACAACGCGAGGGCAATGCCGACCGAACTGAGAATCACATACTTCCAGCCGGCCTCCAGCGCAGCCTTGTTTTGGTCAAATCCGATGAGCAGTGCCGCTGAAAGGGTGGAACCTTCGATGGCGATCCACATGATGGCGATGTTTTCGAGATTGACGGCCAGCAGCATTGCGGCGAGGTACAGGTCAAAGAGGCAGAAGAACCTACGATACTGTCTCATTGCTAAGTGCCCGCGATCCGATTGCTCACCCATGTATCCCGTGGCATACAACGTTCCAGTACTTCCCACCAGGCCGATGATCAGGTCGAGCCAGGCACTCAACGCATCGGCCCGTAGCAAGTCGCCGGCTGACACGATCCCGTCGGCGATGACCCCTTCCGCCACGAGCAGGGCGGCAACCAGTATGGCCCCGGCCTGTACGCACTGAAGGACCTCGATCGTGTGTCGCTGTCGCGCAAGAAGGCTGCCGAGTCCGGCCAGAATGGGCGCTGCCACGAGGACGATCAGAGGCCATGCCATCATAGTTGCCATGAGTCCTTCCAAGGGGACTGGCTCCCGCGAAGCGGGTGCGTGTCCCCGTCTTGCTCCTAAAGGGGACAGAGACAGGCACCGGGAAGGCCGGAGCCTGTCCCACACTATTCCTTGAGAGCCGTCAACTTGCTCGTATCGACGCTGTCGAAGGCGTCCTGCAGCCGATGACTATAGATGCCGACGATCAGGGCGCCCACCAACACGTCGAAGAAGACGCCTAATTCGACGATGAGCGGCATGCCATATGCCGCCGCCGTGGCACCCAGAAAGAGGCCATTCTCCATGACCAAAAATCCGATCACCTGCGTCACGGCTTTTTTGCGGGCAATCATCGTGAAAAACCCGATCAGGATGATCGCCAGGGCGATGGCCAGCGAATCCCGCGTGAGCAAAAACCCCAGAGGAATGATGGGTTGTGTAATAAAGAAGGCCAGCATCACCAGCGCGCCGCAAATCAACAAGCCTGCCGGGATGTTCACATTCATCACTAATTCGCGGGACACATTGAGCCGCTCGATCACGTTCTTCAATATCCTCGGGATCACAACGACCTTGATGATGATGGTGAGCGCCGCGGCGATGTAAATGTGATGAATCCCGGTGAGGAATGCGACGAAGGCGGCGGTGAAGGCGAGGAACACTGACTGCAGGGCAAAGAGGTCGACGCAGGCCGATAGCCGACGCTGTGCCACGATCGCAAAGCAGGTCAGCAGCAGCAACGCTGAACCCAGGTCCACTATGTGCGAACCGAGGTCAGGAGAAAAGAGTGACACGTTATCCTCGCAACACGTAGAAGAACACCAACCCGAGCAGCGCCAGAATGAAGGCGACTCCGAGTAAATCCGTCACTCTGAACAGTCGCAGCTTGGCGAACATCGACTCGAGCACGCCGATCAGCACGGCTAATCCCGAGACTTTCATGAGATAGGTCGCTAGCCCGATGCCGAGTGCGACCGGTTCCATGCTGGTTGCAATCCCCCATGGCGCGAAGATATTCGTGATTAAGGTGAGAAAGACCAGCAACTTCAAGCCGGACGCCCATTCCACGAGCGCGAGATACCGTCCAGAGTATTCCAGAATCATCGCCTCATGGATCATGGTCAGTTCCAAGTGGGTAGCCGGATTGTCCACGGGAACCCGTCCTGTTTCGGCGATGGTCACGATGAACAGTGCGGCGAGAGCCATGAGATGGGGCGAGGGATCGATCACAATCCCTTGCAGCAAGGCCGTCTTATGGACGATGGTGTTGAGATTCGTCGATCCCGCTGTGAGAGCAATCGCAAAGATCGAGAGAATCATTGCGGGTTCTGTCAACGAGGCGACAATGGCTTCACGGCTGCTTCCCATCCCGCCGAAGGCGGACCCGGCGTCGAGACCCGCCAGGATCAGGAAGAATGTGCCCAATGCCAGCAGATAGACGAGCGCGATGATATTGCCTGCGAACGCCAGCGGCGTCTTGGACGCAAAAACGGGTACGAGCAGTCCCGCCGCCAGCGTCGAGGCAAACAGAATGTAGGGTGTCACGGTGAAGACCCACGAGGTCGTGGTCGAGACCACCGGCTGTTTGCGAAACAGCTTGGTCAGATCGGCATAGGGTTGAAAGACGCTGGCGCCCCGCCGTATCTGGAGCCTGGCTTTCACCTTTCTGATCAGTCCCACGATGAATGGTGAAACGGCCAGTAAGACGATCAGTTGGGCGACGATGAGAATCATGCTTTGCATCATCTGATTACACCGCGAGTAAGAGTAAGAGGACCAGCGTGACAAAGATGTACGTCAGGTACAGGTGCAGGCTCCCCGCCTGGATCACTCTCAGGCGGTCGGCCATGGTGGTGAAGAACACGACCACGGGATCGTAGAGATACTTCTGAAAGACCGGTTCGATGTGAAACTCGAAGCGTCGTCGCTTGGCGAAGTATCGTGATTCTTCGAGAAACTCCGTCTCAAGTTTGACCGTCGGCTGATAGATGGTGCTGAAGACTCGTTTGATCGGCTGGACGAAGCCGGTCGCGGTGTATTCCATTCGCTGCGAAAGGTTGATCCCACAGCCCCAGGTCTTGTAATAGCGTTTTGGTGCAAGACCACCGAACGCCGCGACCAGCCCGAGTGCGAGCGCCGATAGTGCCACCAGCAGCAGCGCCAGCACCGGCGTAGAGAGGCTCGAGAATTCGACATTGACCGGTGCAAGAGCCCATCCGTCCAGCGCGAGCACCTTTCCTTCGATGGACACCCCCGCAAAGGCCGCCGCGACCCGGTCCAATAGTGGCACCACCACCATCGGTGCGATGCCAAGTGCGACACAGACGATGGCCAGAATGCCCATTCCGATGCGCATCGGGATGGGAACCTCCTTCGCATGGCGCGCATGTGTGCTTCTGGGCAGTGCAAGAAACGAAATCCCGAATGCCTTTGCGAAGCACGCGAGGGCCAGCACGCTGGTCAGAGCCAGCATCGCTGCGGCAATTGGAAGCATGAGTTTTAGAAATACGGTCGGCAGCTGAAAACTGAGAAAAAGGCTTTGGAAGACCAGCCACTCGCTGACAAATCCGTTCGTGGGCGGCAACGCCGCGATGGACACCGCTCCAACCAGAAAGAAGGCTCCGGTCCACGGCATCCGGCGCAAAAGGCCGCCGTATTCCTCCATATTGCGCGTGTGGGTGGCGTAGAGAAGGGAACCCGCACCCATAAACAGCAGAGCCTTGAACACGGCATGATTGATCGTGTGATAGAGGCCGGCCAATAAGCCAAGCGCTGCCAATTCATTGAGTCCATAGGTTTTAAAAATCATCCCAACGCCGATCCCGAGCAGAATGATCCCGATGTTTTCGACGCTGTGGTACGCCAGGAGGCTCTTGAGATCATGTTCCATCAATGCGTACATCACACCCAACAACGCTGAAACTGCCCCGATGACGAGCACGACAAATCCCCACCACCAAGGGAATTGGGCTCCAAGGAAATCAAAGTACAACCGGATCAACGCGTAGATCGCCGTTTTGATCATGACGCCGGACATCAAGGCCGAAATATGCGACGGTGCCGCCGGATGCGCATAGGGCAACCACACATGGAGCGGCACAATGCCGGCTTTGGTCCCAAAGCCGATCAGCGCCATCACAAAGACGAGCGTTCGCATGCCTTCCGGCAATGGCTGCTCCGGATGCCGGAAGGATTCAAATGAGAACGACCCGCCAGTTTGGAAGAAGATCAAGAAGGCCAGGATGATGAAGGCGGTTCCCACATGGGTCATGATGAGGTAGAAAAATCCCGCATAGCGCACGTCGGACTTTTCATGCTCCGTCACCACCAGAAAATAGGACAGTAATGACATGAGTTCCCAGACAATCAGGAAAAAGAACCCGTTATCGGCGAGCACGACTAGCGTCATGGAGAGCAGAAACCCGTTGAACAGCGAGCCAAGGACCCCGAGGGATACGCGGTCATAGAATTCCGTGACGTACCCGAACGCATAGATGGCCGCCGAGAGGCCAGCTAGCGAAATCGTCAGTACGAAGAAAGATGCGAGAGGGTCGAGCCGGACCGCGAACGTGAGAAGTGGAAGGGTCGAGGGCAGGGACATCGTCAAAGGTTCATCAGCCAGAAGGCCGGCAATGCCGAGGGTGATTCCGGCACTGCTAGCCAATCCTGCGAACCCATGGGCCACCAGGTTTTGGATTCGCGCGCTGGCTGGAACACAGAATGGGAGAAGCAGCCCGGCTGCATACCCAAAAATCATCAGAAGAAAGAGAAGGGTCATCTCCGGGCGATCGGCCTACCGCTCCTGGCGAAGAAGAGTCGGGACGATCTGGCTCTGAGCTTCATCCGTGACAGCGAATCTCGTATACGGATGATCGACCATTTGATTGGCATAAAGCCGTCCGACGGGTGCCGGAATATCGACCTCCAGTGCAGCCTGTCCCTTGGGCGGGATCGTAATCACTCGTTCTTTGGCGCCACCGATATAGGGATGCCAGACGACTAGCTTATACGTTCCCGGCGGGATGTCGCTGATTTCGAAACGTCCGTCTTGATCCGTCGTGGCATAGTATGGATTTTCCATCGCCAACCCCCAGCTTTCCATGTAGGCGTGGAACCCGCACTGCATGACGAACACCCGCCGGCCTTTTGACATGCCGACAAGCTGTTTCATCGGATCACCGGCCAGATGCTTGTGGTACATGGCTGCGTCGCTGCGGTCTTTGAGATCACGCGGATGT
>DASTQE010000210.1:0-3690 GCA_035761895.1 Nitrospira sp.
AGATCATCGAAGAAGGGAGGGAACTGCTTCAGCTGGTCCGCGTCCTTGGCTTCAAAGGCACGGATAAATCCCCCCCAATCTTCGATCTTCGCGTGGAGGACCTCGCTGAGATTCGGCCGAAGGTATTCTTCCTCGATGTCACCGCCCTGGCGCGACATGAGCTTGGTCGGCAGGTCATTCCACAATTCGTTGCAGAAGATCCGGTCTACCGACCCATCGGGTATCGCGGTAATCTGATCGACCGTCGACCGAACCGTGTGGATCCGATCCTGATGCGGGCTGAGCTCTGGATGCTTCGTCGCGGCGTCCAGCACGGCTTGCTCCCAATCCACGAGCAAATAACGGACACGCGGGTAGACACGCCCCTCACGATCGAGCGTCTTGAGATGGCTGAGGAAACAGGCGGCAAGATTTCCGTTGCCGGGGCCGAGTTCGATGACAGTTAGCCTCGAGGCTGCTCCACTCGCCTCTTGCCTCTTGCCCCTCGCCTTCTCGCGAGCGATGACGCGATCGTAGTAATCGGATGCGAGCGCATGCGCGAGCCGGTAATCGGCGGAGGCGAACGTCTGGTAGAAATTGCGGATCTGATCGCCGCGAAAACGATAGAAGAGCTGGTTGATGTGCGCTTGCCACTGATCAACGGTTTTCCAATCGCCGATCAACTGGGGTAAGGCGTCTGCGTCCTGTAACATTATGCGGCGCTTCCCATGAGCATCACTCCGATATCGGGGGAAAATTCTAACAGATGGCCGGAAAGAGCCGCAACGGTTTGTCGTGGATTTCTTGAAATGCAACCAAGTGGTTCGCTATAGTTTGAACATCCAGGGGATGGAGTCCCCCCGATGAACCGCCTTGGCCAGGCTGATGACTCCTATGGGTTCTGCGTGTGCATTGGCCAAGCGTCCATTTCTCAGGGACTCATGCGCCTCCAGTCTCCTTGCATCATCCTGGGCCTATCTCCACCGCTCAACTGCTTGACTCGCTTCCGCCCTGGGTGTACGAAATTTGCTATGCCTGATTGGGTGGTTCACCACCATGCGTGCGGAAGGGCAATCCTTTTCAGTGTTTTAGTGTGCCTGTGGTCGGCGGTTGGGGCTGCGGAAGAACTTCCGATCCTCAAAGACCCTTCGATCAACGACTTCCAAAACCGCACGGAAGACGCCAAGCCGTACGATTTCGATGCGCCGCCTCAAGGTCTGTTCCGCAGCATCACGATGGCCGAGGGCTTCGAAGAAGAGCTGGGGTACCGCCGGACGCATGAGATCGTCCCCGTCAAACCAACGGAACGATTTACCCCCGACGTACCCGGCATCTTCATCGTGTTTTCGCTGCACCAGCACTACCAGGCGTTTCAGGTGTTCGGCCGGTGTTATCCGGAATCGGTTCCAGGGCTCGATCCGCACACCGTCATCGGGCAGGACGCCATGTATATTGCGCTCGAGGATGAATCCGGCTATCTGAAGCTGTCGTCGCCACAGGGGCGTTGGACGCCCGGGCGATACAAGGTCGAAATCCATGCCGGAGAACAGGTGAATGAAGTGAGCCTCATGGGCACGATGCGCTTCACGGTGGCGGCCTCGGACACACCATGAGGGGCCTCATCACGAACGGGACCCGATGACGGACGCTCCCGCACGAGCCGCTTTCCCGCAATATCGCCTCACCAACATCGTCCGGGACATCCTCGCTCAACTCGCCCTGCTGATCCGGCTCGAGCGGAAGATGTTGGGCATTATTGCGTCGTACGCCGTGGCCATCGGCATGTTCATGTTGTGCGTGCCGATTGCGGTGCAGGAGCTCGTGAGCACGTTCTCCTTCGCCATCCAGCCCATCATGATCGTGACCTTGACCCTCGTGGTCGGCTCGGCCCTGGCGGCAACCGCCGCCTTTCGCATCCTGCAAGCCAGAGCGGTGGAAACCTTACAGCAGCGCATCTACACGCGCATTGCGATCGCCTTCACCGAAACCCTTCCGAGGATCCGCGAAGATGTCTTCCTCCCCCAGCATGCGCACCGGTTTGCCGAAGCCGACCTGTTGACGCGCGCGCTCGTCGCGATGGTTGCCGATCTGTTCAATGTGGCCGTGGTCGGCACGATCGGCATGTCGCTGCTCGTCTTCTTTCATCCCTACTTCCTGCTGTACAACACGATTCTGCTCGTCGGTTGGGTCTTTCTCCTCACGGTCTTCGGCAAGGGCGGCTTTTTGATCACGCTCGAGATGTCACGGCTCAATTACGACATCTATCATTGGATGCAGAACATCGCCGCCAATCTGCCCCACTTGCGGGCGGTGGGGAAGAGCCCGTATCTGATGGAGAAGACGGACGAACTGACCGATCTCTACGCGAAGGTTCGACAACGACGGTCGGATTTATTGACCGGCCGGCAATACAAGGCGGCCGCCCTCTGGCAAGTGGCGGGCCATGCGGGAATGATCGGGACCGCCGGGATGTTGGTAGCCATCGGCCAACTGACCGTCGGCCAGTTTGCGGCGGCGGAACTGATCGCCGGCAACCTTCTCCTCAACATGGATACGTTGGCCCGCCGGATGGTGCACATGTTTTTCGCCTTCGTGTCCTTTCGTGAACTGCATGCGTTTTTCTCTCTCCCCCAGGACGAGGTCGGATCCCGGACTGTCGTCCCTCACGATCAGTTCGGGCTTGCGGGCATCAAGGTGACGGCCAATGACCTGGCATTTGCCTATGCCGACGGGCCTTTTCTCTTCGAGCATTTTTACCTCGAAATTGCGCCGGGTGAGAAGGTGATGGTGCTCTGCCAGTCCAACATGCAGAAAACCGCGCTCGCCAAGGTTCTCGCAGGACTCCTGCCGCCTTCAGCCGGCGTGGTGCGCTACAACGACATGAACCTGGTCGAGATCAGCCTTGACTCGATTGATGCCTGCCGGAGCCTCATGATGGACTCGCATCCGACCCTGCTCGAGGGCACGATCGAAAACAACATCACGCTGGGGCGGCAATCGATTACGTATGAGGACGTTCAGTGGGCGTTGCAATTCGTGGAACTCGACGAAGAGATCGATCGGATGCCGGCTGGCCTCACGACGATCGTCACAGGGCAAAGCAGCCAATTCACGTTGAGCCAGATTCTCCGGTTGCTGCTTGCACGCGCCATCGTCACCCGACCGCACGTGCTGATCGTCGAGGGCACATTGCACAGCATGGCCCCCTCCTTGCGCGAAGTCATTGTACGGCGCCTCTGTTCCAAAGACGAACCCTGGTCGATTATTTTCATCTCAAACGATCCGACATTCGCCACGTACGTCGAGCGGCGCATTACGCTCGAGACGGACCAGTCGATTTGAATCTCCTCAGGGCCTTCTGTAGAATGCCGTCGCGAGTCCTCCGCACGGGTCACCTGGCGGGCCTTTCCGCTCTTCATGACACATGCGACACAGCCATGGATCTCCGTCGTCATCCCGATCAAGGATGAACGGGACAATCTCCTTGCCCTGACTGATCAACTCGTCAAGGTGTTGCAGGGACGCGAAGAATCCAAGAACGCGCCATTCGAAATCATTTACGTCGACGACGGCAGCACGGACGGCAGCAGCGAGATTCTGGACCGTTTGGCCTCGGAACATCGCGCCGTGACGGTCCTGCATTTCGACCGCAATTATGGACAATCGGCAGGGTTTGACGCCGGCTTCAAGCGGTCGAGCGGCGCGCTTGTC
>DASTQE010000211.1:0-10583 GCA_035761895.1 Nitrospira sp.
GGCACCATGATGGCATCTTTCATGCCATGAATGACTTTCTTGTCTGCGGGACAGATGGTGGCAAGAATACCAGCGAGTTCGACTGTTTCGCCAGTGACGAAATAATAGGGCGACAATCTCGCCCGCCCCGCCATGGACCGGATCTCCCCGCTGTGCGCATCGAAATAATCAACATGATATTGCCGCCCTTTATGAAACTCCTGCAGGACATAGGGCGTATGGGGAAACGCCACGAGCGCCGCCTCAATGGCGGCTGCCCATTCATGTTGCGGAAGGTCGTGGCCGACCGATACCCCGCGGCTTCCCCAGGCGAGTTCTGAAAATCCCGACGGTTTGAGGACAAAATGCCTCTGCTTTTGTGTTGCGGCGGAAAGATCGCTCCAATTCGTCACCGCCCGACCGCCGATCGACAGGCCTGGAATGACGGCGGAAGGCGGTACAGGCGCCGGGTCCACGACCCAACTACGGGGCATGATGGTTGTCAGATGCACAAACAATTCCTCGCTCAGCTCTGTCCGCCAGTAGGGGGCGAGTACGGGATGATGCAGGAGTGCAAAGGCGGATTTCTCCTCGAGTGCTGGCTTATAGGGAGGTGTCACGGAGACCCACCCCTTTTTCACGGCATACTGCATCAGCTCCGCTTTGGGAATATTGGGTAGATCGAAGAGTTCGAAAAACCGATACATCAGGCCGATGGGACGGTCGCCCGCCTCCTGAAGCCGCAATCCTTCTTCGGTAAACCGAATCTGGCGAGGCTCGATACAATGCGTTTCAAGTCCTCTGGCGGTGAGTTGTCTGGCGACCCACCTCATTTCCGGACGGTAGTCCTTCGCCTCCTCGGACACAACGATGGCGATCAGTCCCTCCGGGTGTGCTCTGTGATGCCGGAGCATGGCCGCGAAGCCGTCGATCACGCCGTCGGCGCCGCCGATCAGCTGAGAAGGACCGCCGTCGGAATGCTGGGCATAGAGTTCCGACATGCAGGCCGTCAAGCCGATGCCACCGGGAACCGAATCCAGTTCAGTGATGACCATGCCGTCCTGTGTGGGGATGATGTCCGGCCGAATAACGGCGGGCAAATCATCACGAAACCGCTTCATCTGGCTGTACGTGACCAACGCTTCCGGCTTTCCTTGATCCAGCCACGAGGCTATCCACGCGGGCTGTGTCCCACGGACGCTCTCCATATACAGGTGGTTCAAGGCGCGGTAAAAGCGCAACAGCTGGCTCCCCAATTCCTGGAAAAACGCGAGTTGGTCGATTGAGAGGGGCAGCGGATTGAGGCCGATGCGCCACGATGTATGACCGGACTCCAGACGAGACGTCCCAACAGAGGGCGGGTCGAGCAACGGCGAGAAGAGACCTGCCTGGATCAGTCCATCTCGAATGCTGGAGCAGCGGTGAACGAGGTCGGAGGTAGCCAAATCAGACAGGGGATGGGTTCAGGCCATGGGCGTCAAGCTGAAGAATCGTAACACGCCCCCTAGGAACCTACAAGGGGCGCGACGACGGAGGGAGAGGGATTGGCTGGTAAGGCCATGCGCACACAATTCTTGCCCGCTGTCTTCGCCGTATACAGAGCGGTATCTGCGGCGACAATCAGATCGGAAGGAATAGAGGCATGAATCGGAAAGGTCGCGACCCCGATGCTGCACGTCAGCGCAAAGGGTTGCTGCCTGTTGAGCGCAGTCAACTCGGGAAGCATCGTCAAGGTCGTCACCCGGTGGCGAAGCCGTTCGGCGGCGCTCAGCGCCCCGTCCATTGAGGTGTCAGGCAGAATCAAGGCGAACTCTTCGCCGCCATAGCGGGCGGAAAAATCGCTGGCCCGCGCCATGCCTCGCCTAGGCGCTTGCTGGCTGTCCAGCAACCAGCCCAATTCGCGCAGGACCTGATCGCCCATCGTGTGACCGTACACATCGTTGATCTGCTTGAAATTATCGAGGTCGATAAACAAGAGCGACAGCGGACGCATCGTGCGGAGCGCGAGGGCGCAGTGCTGCGCGAGTGTTTCTTGAAAATGCGAGTGATTGTACAGGCCGGTGAGACTGTCGCGGATGGATTGGTCGCGCAACAACTGGTTGGCCTGCATGAGATCCCGGTTGGTATTGGAGAGTTTCTTGACGAGCCCTTCGGCTTCCGCCTGCTGGCGCTTGATCGCCGTGATGTCCGTAATGGTTTCGACGACATGCGTCTGGCCGCTTGCCGTTTGGACCTGCGCCCACTGGACGAGGAGATGCTCGTCGTTGGGGAGGGGAACCTCGCTGGCCGAAGGCTTCCCGCTTTCGACGGCTTCCGGCATCTTGCAAAAGGCACAAGGGGTCGCACATCCGGCGATTTTTTCATGGCAGGTACGGTTGGAAATGTCGCCGAACTTGTTCTGTGACGTCTGGTTTTGAAACACGACTTTGTGCGTGGCGGGATCGATGACCGTGATGATCACCGGTTGCGAATTCAGCAACAACTGAGGATCGTAATGTGGTCCTTCCGGAGGAAGCGCCATGGTTGCCGTGTACGGATGAGAAGCGAATATGGATCAGTATTCCAGTGAGGGCAGTTTGGGTCAAGAATTTGAGTGTTTTGGGAATGGTGTTAGAATGTGCCATCCCAGCGGAATTACTGATGACTGCGCTGATTGCAAAGAAGGCCCCACCGGTGACCATCGCACCCAGAACTTTCCCGCAACTCGTGCCGAGCAGCGCATGCTTCCGGTGCGAGGTCTGCTGCCGGTTCCCCGATCCGGACAGCGTCCTGCGGCCGTATTTCACCGGCCAAGAGATCAGCCGAGCGATGGCGCACGGCCTCGAGTCAGCTGCCTTTCCCGACCCGCAGGGCTGCCAAGTGGCGCTCGTCCCGGATTCGAACGGAGAGGGGTTCCACTGTCCCGCCTTCGAGAGTGAGACGGGCGCCTGCCGTCTCTATGCTCAGCGTCCGCTCGACTGCCAACTCTACCCCCTGGCGCTCATGTGGAATGCCGCTCATAATGGGATCGTGCTCGGATGGGACCGGAAGTGTCCGTTCATGGGCACGCAAGCGCCGGCGTCCGTGCGCCACCACGCCGACCAGGTGATGACCATGTTCGATGAGCCCGCCACGTTGGAGGAGATTGCCCGGCATCCAAGATTGATCGGTCGCTTTCAGGAGGACGTGGTGGTGCTGGCCCCTCTTGAGTCGCTGACCCGGGCGATCATCGACCGGTGGGGGCACCCGCTCCGCCGGCTCTTGTGGGAGGACCTCCCCCGCCTGACGAATGCTATCGACCGATCCGGCCTCCGGGCGGCGACCCTCGCCGCCTACTCCGCGCCGTATCATTATCTCTGGAATGCCCTGCTCCCTTATTGGTGGATCGAACTTCATGATGCCTTCTGCCTCTTCGTCCAATCGCCGAGCGGATGGTTCATGCCCTTGCCGCCGCTCACCGAGGGTTCCCTTGAACGGCCGCTGCGCGATGCCTTCGCGCTGATGCGTCGCTGGAACGCATCCAGCGCCGTCAGCCGCGTCGAAAGCGTGCCGGCTGGACTGGCTCCAACCATGGGAGCGATGGGGTATCATCTCTCTCGAAAGGACCCCGATTATCTGTATCGCGCCGACGCTCTTGTCCGGCTGGCCGGTGACCGGTACAAGTCCCAGCGGGGGTTATGCAATCGAGTCGAGCGGGATGGAAGGGTTGTTGTTGAGCCGTACCGCCCCGGCGACCGGTTCGACTGCCGGCGCTTGTTGGACGAGTGGAAACGGCAAAAACGGGCTCAGGGCGCCGATCCCTATGCCCGGTTGTTGCTCGAAGATGCGGCATCGGCTCATGAGGTCGCCTGGTCACATGCCGCCGAACTCAACCTCGTGGGCTCGGTGATTCGAAAGAACGGGCGGCTCTGCGGCTACACATTCGGCTATTGGCTGGACGGTAAAACCTGGTGCGTGCTTCTGGAAGTCGCGGATCGTACGATTCCAGGTTTAGCGCAATACCTGTTCAGGGAGACCTGCCGCACAGCCCGTTCGGAGGGCGCCGAATTCATCAATACACTCGATGATTCGGGGCTGGCGGGCTTGCGCGGATCGAAAGAGGCCTATCATCCCCTGGCCCGCAGCGAAAGCTTCATCTGCTCCGAGGTCCGACAGCCGTGAGCAAACAAGATTTCCAACAGCCGCTCGATTCCACCCGCTACCGCTGGCTGCCTCAGCTGATCATCTTGATGAACCTGGTGGCCGTGGCCGCAGCCATGTTTCTCCTCCGCAGTGTGGAGGAACGCCTGGTCTATTCCGCCGGCGAGGAACTGAGGATTGCAGCAGCGGAAGTGTCCGACAAGCTCGACCTGCTGCTATTCGAACGGTACGGCGATGCGCAGATGATGGCGCGGGCGTTTGCCCTGCGCCCCTCCGACCCGACATATCTTTCTAGTTTTCTGGACTGGATGCGCACGAACTACCGGCCGGTCTATTTGTGGCTCGGGGTGACGGACAGGCAGGGCACCATGGTGGCGGCGACGGACGCCTCGTTGCGCGGCCGGGACTACAGCCAGACCGGTTGGTTTCAGCGCGCCCGCGACACCAAGACGATTCAGATCGACGACGTCGCGGTCCACGATCCCGACACCGGGACTGAAGCCATCGCGTTCACAGCGCCCGTGCTGGACTCCACGGGGACATTTCTTGGCGTCGTGACCAGCCGCGTGGCGATGTCCACGTTGGAAGACGTCACGACGAGGACAGTGCGCTCGTTGGAAGCGCGGCAGGAGTTTGCCGGAGCCGTCACGTTCCAAATGGTGACGTCCGAAGGCATGGTCTTCTTGGATTCGGATCTCCTCCACAAAGGGCTCCTCACTGTTCAACAATCGGAGCTGCTGTCCTCGAAAGCTCCTCCGTTCGGCGATGCGGGATTTACCGAAGAGGAGTATCGTGGCCGGCCGGTGGTGACGGGGTTTGCGCAGACCAAGGGCTTTGAAGACTTCCGAGGTTTCGGCTGGCACGTCCTGGTGCGCATCGATCGCGACCGCATTCTCGAGCCTGTCACGTCGACCCTGTGGAAGGTGGGGCTGACAGGCGCGGTGGTCTGGATTCCCATGGTGTTTTTGTTGTTCTGGTCCACCTCTCACCTTCGGGCGGAATATCAACAGGCGCAGCAAGAGAGCTCATGGGCACGCGCGGCGGAAGCTGCGCTGCTTCAGAGTCAAGAGCGCAACCGGGCGATCGTCGAAACCGCTTTGGACGCGCTTGTCACAATGGACGCCACGGGCATTGTGACCGATTGGAATGGACAGGCCTCGGCTGTTTTCGGATGGTCGCGTGAGGAGGCGCTGGGCCAGCGTCTGTCGGAATTGATCATTCCGGCGCGAGACCGTGAGGCTCACGAGCGGGGCCTTCGACAATATCTTGCTCGTGGTCATGGGCAGATTCTCAACCGTCGTATTGAGGTGCTGGCGCTCCGCCGTTCCGGGCAGGAATTTCCCGTCGAACTGGCCATCTCACCGGTGCGCGTGGGGGGCACGATCTTTTTCAGCGCCTTTATCCGTGACATTACGGAACGGCGGGAAGCGGAGACCAGACTCAAGGAGAGCGAAGTCCGTTACCGCTCAGTGGTCAATGCGCTCGATGAAGGGGTCGTGGTCATCGATGCCGAGGGAGTGGTGCGCACCGGCAACGCCAGCGCTGAACGCATCCTGGGGTTGCCCAGCGAGGAGTTGACCGGACGATCCGTGCACGACGAACGTTGGCGCATCATTCACGAAGACGGCTCCGCCTTTTTACCGGAGGATTATCCGGCGGTCATCACGCTGAGAACCGGAGAGCCTTGTGCCAGCGTCGTCATGGGTGTCTACAGGCCCGACGGGAGGTTGCGATGGATCGACATCAATTCGCGACCCTTACCCGCCGAAGGCGGGAGCGGTCCGTCGGCCGTCGTCGTGTCGTTTTCCGACATCACGGAACGCAAACGCGCGGAGGAGCGGCTCACCGCGCAATATGCGGTCACGCGTGTGCTCGCTGAATCTCGCAGCCTCGAAGACGCGGTGCCGAAGATCATGCGGGCGGTCGGACAGAATCTGGAATGGGATTGCGGAATCTTCTGGCGGGTGGATCGAACGGCCTCGCTCCTTCGCTGCCTTGATCAATGGCGCGCTCCGGGCGTCGAGGCCCAAACGTTTCTCGAGAAGACGTGGGAACGGACGTTCAGGCCCGAGGAAGGCCTGCCGGGTCGCATTTGGGCGAGTGGGAAAACCGCATGGATCACGGATGTCGTCAGAGAGACGAATTTTCCCCGACAGAGGCTGGCTCACGAGGTGGGATTCCACGGAGCGTTTGGTTTTCCGGTGCGCGTCGGCGGCGACATCGAAGGCGTCATCGAATTCTACAGCCGACAGGTTCGAGTGCCTGATGACGAACTGCTCAAAATGATCGACGACGTCGGTCTGAAACTGGAACAGTTCGGCGACCGCACAAGAGCCCAGGAAGCGTTGCAGCAAACGGAAGCGCAGTTGCGCCAATCACAAAAGATGGAGGCCGTCGGACGGCTGGCCGGCGGCGTCGCGCATGATTTCAACAATCTGCTGACCGTGATCCGCGGCTACAGTGAGTTGTTGCTCGCGCGCCTCGCGCCGGACGACCAGATCCGCAAGGACATGGTCGAGATCAAGAAAGCGGCGGATCGCGCGTCTGGCCTGACTCGTCAGCTGCTGGCGTTCAGCCGGCGCCAGTTCATTGCGCCAAAAGTCATCGATCTCAATGCGCTTATCGCCAACATGGACAGCATGCTGCGCCGGCTGCTGGGGGAAGACATCGTCGAATTGTGCACGGACCTGAACCCTCACACGGGATCCATCAGAGCGGATGCGGGGCAGATTGAGCAGGTCATCATGAATCTTGCGGTCAATGCGCGCGATGCGATGCCCAAGGGCGGACGTCTGACGATCGAAACGCGCAACGTGACCATCGGGAAACCCGCGCCACAAACCCCGGCCGGCGTCAAGCCGGGCGCGTACGTCCTGCTGGCGGTGCGGGATACTGGCCACGGGATGGATGAGGAGACGCAGTCGCATCTCTTTGAGCCCTTTTTCACGACCAAGGAGAAGGGCAAAGGGACCGGACTGGGCCTCTCCATGGTGTACGGGATCGTCAAGCAGACCGGCGGAAGTATCGTGGTCGAAAGCCAGAAAGACCAGGGCGCCACGTTCAAGATCTATTTCCCGCTGGTCGATCAAGGGGCGTCGGGGGCAGCCGGAACGCCCGACGCAGAACCGCTCCACGGTAGGGAGACGATCTTGCTCGTGGAGGACGAGCCGGCGGTGCGGGGCCTGGTGCACGAGACCCTGCGCCTTCACGGCTATACGGTCCTCGAGGCGCGTCATGGCATCGAGGCCCTCATGACAGGTGCAAAGCATCAGGGCCCGATTCATCTGCTCCTGACCGATGTCGTGATGCCGCAAATGAGCGGACCTGAGGTCGCGGAGAAGATTCAGATCGTCAGGCCGGGCATCAAGGTGCTGTACATGTCCGGATATCCGGACCATCCAGTGTTCGAGCAGGGCGGGATTTCTCGGGATGCGTCGTTCCTGGCGAAGCCGTTCACTCCGAACGTCTTGGCCAAAAAGGTGCGCGATGTGCTGGACAGCGCGAAAGTCGGATAAGGGTTCGTCCCTTGATCTTGAGCCTCCGTTCCGTTTATCGTGCCGGTAAATTCCACATACCTACGGAAAAGCCGACTGTTCCATGACACAACCGGGGCGCGAGTTCGACATCGGGCAGTACCGCATCACGCAGGAGCCCTACTACGCCGACGTTCGCGGGGAAGTGGCACTGTTCACCACCGCCGCCAGGAGTCGCATGCCGGTCATGCTCAAGGGGCCGACTGGTTGCGGGAAAACGCGCTTCATTCAGCACATGGCCTTTCGGCTCGGCAGGCCGTTGATCACTGTGGCCTGTCATGAAGACCTCACGGCAGCGGATCTGGTCGGGCGCTATCTCCTCAAAGGCCAGGACACGCTGTGGGTCGATGGCCCGCTGACCTTGGGCGTGAAGCACGGCGCCATCGTCTACCTCGATGAGGTCGTCGAGGCGCGCAAAGATACGACAGTCATCATTCACCCCCTCAGCGACGACCGCCGGTTGTTGCCGATCGAAAAGAAAGGACAAATCCTCGAAGCCGCCGACGACTTTCTGCTCGTCATCTCTTACAATCCCGGTTACCAGAGCGTGCTCAAGGATTTGAAGCCGAGCACCAAACAGCGGTTCATGGCGATTGAATTCGATTATCCCACTCCGGATATCGAAACGGCGATCGTGCAGCGGGAGGCGGGCATTGCGCACGACATCGCTCAGTGTCTGGTCAAGTTGGGCGGCAAAGTGCGCAATCTCAAGAACCATGGGCTTGAGGAGGGGGTGAGCACCAGGCTCCTCATTTACGCCGGCACGCTGATTCGTGAAGGCGTGGCGACGGAGCGGGCCTGCGACGTGGCGATTGCCCGACCGATTACCGACGATCCCGACATGCAGCGCAGCATTCTGGAACTCGTGAAGGCGATCTTCTAGCAGACAGGATGCTGAAAAATCCCGCTCTTCTCACCCGCCCAACTCTCGCGTGCCAAGACGCGCTCTTTCGCAGGTTCGTTCCCACGTCGTTCCAAGGCACAACATACACATTGGAAAGGGCTGATCAGGTAGCTGCCCATGTCTGCTCTGATTGTCCGTGATAGCAAGGACGGAGCCGTCCTCACCGTCCATGTTCAGCCCAAGGCCGCTCACACCGCCTGTGTGGGAATCCACGGCGAGGCGCTCAAAATCCGGATTTCCGCCCCGCCGGTCGGAGGCGCCGCAAACCGGGAGCTGATCCGTTTTCTCGCGAGCGAGCTGTCCCTGCCGACAGGAGCCGTGCACATCGAGTCCGGCGAAGGTAGCCGGTACAAACGGGTGCGACTTGAGGGAACGACGGCACACGAGGTCATGACACGTTTGATGTCAGGGCAAGCGGAGAAATCATGAAGGCTTCCACGACCTGGGCCCTGTGTGCGGCTCTGGCGTTCAGCGCCTGTTCAGGCGCGCGTCCGGTTCTGTATGAAAACACTCAGCTACAGACCGTCGGAAAAGAGGTGGCGGACCAGGACATCGACGCCTGCAAGCAGGCGGCTGAATCGGCTGGCGCCGAGGAGGGCAGCGGCGCCGCCGGGCGAGTGGCGACGAGTACAGGAGTTGGCGCCGGTGTGGGGGCGGCGAGCGGAGCGGTCGGCGGGGCCATTTCCGGCGCAGCCGGTCAGGGCTCGCTCATCGGAGCTGCGAGCGGAGCCGTGTGGGGCTTGCTCATGGGACTGTTTAGTGCCGGTTCCTCCCAGCCAAGTCAGGCCTACACCAATTATGTGAATCGATGCTTGCAGGAGAAAGGGTATGAGGTGGTTGGTTGGGAATAGCCTCGCCCGTCATCCGCTTCTTCATCCTAGGCCTCGCGCTCATGATAGTGGCCTGCGCGGGTCCTGAACCCATCTTGCGTCCGAATGCCAAAGTGTTGTTGCAGGGACGGGAGGCCTCGAAACTCGAGATCGCGGCCTGTCAGCAGAAGGCGGAAGCCGCCGGCTTGCAGCCGGGGACAGGCAGTCGCAGTAGCAATATGGCCGCGGGAGCCGCGCTCGGCGTTGTCGCGGGCGCAGCGGTCGGCGCCTCGACCGGACTGATTGGAGGCGCGACGGGTGCCGCGATCGGCGCTGCAGCAGGCGGAGGGCTGGGGCTCGTCATTGGACTGGTCGGAGGAGCATATAAACCGCTTGAGCCTGATCCGCCCTACGCCGATGTGGTCGTGAAGTGCCTGATTGAAAAAGGGTATGACGTCACAGGATGGGAATAGAAGCGGTGAAGAATTACTCCTCGGTTTGCGATGGCGCCGGCACTGCCTTATGCCTCAAGGCTCGTCCCTTCTCGGGCGTCGGATCGGTGATCACACCGTAAATTTCCCGGCCTTCGTGCCCTTCCGGCAGGTATTCCGTGATCGGCATGCCGTCTTCCCGCACGAACAAGAGACAGTGACAATATTTGTAGATTTGCATTTCGTCGCAGGCACAGATCCATCGTCGGAGCTTGGCCTCAGCGGCTTTGTCCTTGTAGAAATTGCAGGGGCAGAGTGGCTTCCCGAGCTCGTCGACGTGCCTGGCCAATCCCTTGACGACAGACTCGGTGCCAGCGGGAGTTGGATGCATCGTCGTTCCGCTCTTCTCGGCAAAGCCCCTCACGTACTTCCACATCTTTTCCAGGCTGGCTTGCTTCGGTTCAGTCATGTGTGATGTCCTCGTCGATACGGAGTCGCGGCGCTGGGCGGCAGTTTACAAGCGTTAGGCCGTCCTTTACAATCCGCCCCTTCGCTGCAGGATGCTGAAAACGGCTGCTCGCTTCGTTTTCGCTTCGCTCAAGATTTCGACGTGCGGCCCGGCAAAGAGCTGCTCTGGCAGCTCTACCAAGAATTTCTAAACCTATGCCATCTGCTGCGGATGCTCGAGAGCAATTGACCAACCGATTGGCCGCTGAGCTCGGTCCCTCCGCGGCTACGACGCTGGTTCTGCAATTGGAAACCTCGGGCGTCCCGCCGGCGCCGGTGCTCGCATTGTTGCAAGAGCTCG
>DASTQE010000212.1:0-8900 GCA_035761895.1 Nitrospira sp.
ATGGCGGCAGACCTGTTCGAGACCTATGCCGTAACCACCGTGGCGGCCATGGTGCTGGCCTACACGATGTTCAAAGGTATGAGCGCACCGATCCTCTATCCCTTAGCGCTGGGCAGCGTGACCATCTTTGCGACCATCTTCGGGATCCTCTTTGTCAGGGTGGGCCCCAGCGGAGCGATCATGCCGGCGCTCTATAAAGGATTGTTCGTCGCAGGGGGCATCGCCGCGATCGCCTTCTATCCCGTGACGACGCGGATCATGGACGGCGTCGGCGGAGTGAGCGGTATGAACTATTACATTGCTGCATTGGTAGGACTGGTCGTGACCTTGGCGCTGGTCTTCATCACCGACTACTACACGTCAAAGAGCTACGCGCCGGTGCAATACATTGCCAAAGCGAGCGAAACGGGGCACGCGACCAACATCATCGCCGGACTGGCCGTGGGCATGCAGGCCACGGTGGCCCCGGTGGTTGTGATTGCGGCGGCCATTCTAGGAAGCTTCTGGATTTGCGGCGGCGCAGAGGGCGGCGGATTGTACGGGGTGGCGGTCGCGGCCGTGTCGATGCTGTCCATGGCGGGCATCGTGGTGGCGATCGACGCGTTCGGTCCGATCACGGACAATGCCGGCGGCATTGCTGAGATGTCGCATTTGGGCAAAGCCGTGAGAGACATCACCGACCCGCTCGATGCGGTTGGGAATACGACGAAGGCCGTGACGAAAGGTTATGCGATCGGCTCGGCCGGTCTTGCGGCCGTCGTGCTGTTTACCGAATATTCGCGAGAGGTGGCGGCGTCCAATCCGATGTTGGCCGCCTTCGATCTGTCGAATCCCAAAGTGCTGGTCGGTCTGTTCCTTGGCGGCATGCTGCCGTTCATCTTCGGAGCGCTCTGTATGAAGGCCGTCGGCGAAGCGGGAGGCTTGATCGTCGAGGAAGTGCGGCGGCAGTTCCGAACGATCAAAGGCATTATGGAAGGCACCGGCAAGCCGGATTACGCCACCTGCGTCGATATCGTGACCCAGGCCGCCCTTCAAAAAATGATGATCCCCGGGTTGATTCCGGTCGTATCGCCAGTGGTGGTCGGCGTGGTGCTGGGTCCCCAAGCATTGGGCGGCGTGCTGGTGGGCAGCATTGTGACCGGGCTATTCGTCGCGATCTCGATGACCAGTGGCGGCGGTGCGTGGGACAATGCCAAAAAATACATTGAAGAGCAGGGCAAGAAAGGCAGCGAGACGCACAAGGCGGCCGTGACCGGGGACACCGTGGGCGATCCCTATAAGGACACGGCTGGGCCTGCCGTGAACCCGATGATCAAGGTCATCAACATTGTGGCGCTTCTCATTGTGTCGTTGATTGCGAAGTAATCGGATACGCCACGCTGCTACTCGGGAAACCTCTAGGCGCCGGCGATGCTTCGCCGGCTTCGCTTGACGGCTCGGACCTCCTACTGTATCGTGATCTTACGATCAGGGTGGATCGATGATTCCATCCCGGGAGGTATGCGATGGAAAAACAGGAGCGCAAGCAAGAGGTCCGAAGAGAACCGCAAAGTAAAGAAGAAGTCAAAGCCAACCCCAAGGTCGTTGAGACGGGCAAGAAGCTCAAGGAAGACATCGACAAGCTGGTCGATGAGATCGACGACGTCCTCGAGAAAAACGCCGAAGAATTCGTCAAAAATTATGTTCAAAAAGGGGGAGAGTAACGCACTCTCCCTCGCCACTCGATTTTCCCCCGCCCCGCACCAACAGCATATTCCCAAGCCACCGGTTCCTCGCCACCTCGTTTGACAAAGCCGGAATGACCTTATAGTATCCGCCTCGACGGTCGTATCCGCTGAAATCTCAGCACGTTACGGTCTTCTACAGGCTCAGGCTCGTTCGAGGTGGCATGAAGTCCAAGCTCTGGGTCTTCCGCGAGTTTGATCCGTTCCATCGCGCGGCTCTGGCGCAGGCCCTCTCAATTTCCTCTGCAACGGCATCCTTGCTCCTCGCCCGAGGCGTCACCACGCCCCACGAAGCGACGAGTTGGATGTCGCATCAAGTCCCGCACGATCCCTTTCTGATTCCCGACATGGAACCGGCGGTGGAGCGCTTGCATCGGGCCGTCTCGGCGCATGAGCCGGTCTGTTTCTATGGCGATTACGATGTCGACGGCATGTCGGCGACCGCCCTGTACCTGACCTTTTTTGGATCACTGGGCGCCAATGTGCGGGCCTATGTGCCGCATCGCAAGCGGGAAGGGTACGGATTGAACATGACGGCCGTGCAGCGGCTGCATGACGAGGGCGTCTCGCTGCTCGTCACGTCGGACTGCGGGACGACGTCGCATCGTGAGATTGGACTCGCGAAGCAACTCGGCATGGATGTGATCGTGACGGACCATCATCAGACCGGCGAAGCCATGCCTCCGGCGGTGGCGGTGATGAATCCGCATCGGGCGGGCGCGCGCTATCCCTTCAGGGGACTGTGTTCCGCTGGACTGGCCTACAAGGTGGCGCAGGCCTACCAACTGCGCTTCGGCCAAGAGGGTGTGCCGTTGGAATCGCTTCTAGATCTCGTCGCGCTGGCGACGGTCGCCGATGTGGTGCCGTTACAGGATGAGAATCGGGGCTTCGTGCAGCAGGGGCTCGCGCAGATTTCGCGCGGGGCGCGCTGCGGAATCAGAGCCTTGAAGCAAGTGGCCGGGGTCGTGCGGGACTGTTCGCCTGAGACGATCGGCTTCAAATTGGCGCCGAGACTCAATGCCGCCGGACGGCTGGATCATGCGATGCTAGGCGTGCAATTGCTGACGACCGAGTCGCCGGCCGAAGCCCAGCGGCTGGCTGACCGGCTGGAGGAGCTCAACCGGGAGCGGCAAAAGATCGAAGCCGACCTGATGTCGGACGCGGTGGAGGCGGTGAACGACCAGGAGTTGCCGCCGGCGCTCGTCCTGGCGTCCCGACGTTGGCATGTGGGGGTTGTCGGAATCGCCGCCGCCCGGCTGGTGGAGCGGTTCCATCGGCCAGCGATCGTCGTTGCCATCGATGAACGGGGAGTCGGCAAGGGCTCGGCGCGGACCATTGGAGGATTCGATTTGTATCAAGGACTTGCGGCCTGCGAGGACCTCCTCGACGCCTTCGGGGGGCATCCCAGTGCCGCCGGAGTGACGGTGCAGGAATCGCGGCTGGACGAGTTCCGGGCCCGGTTTGAAACAGTCGTCGGGGAATGGGCCCGGGGGGCCACCACCGTCCCGACATTGCAGGTCGATGCAGAGGTACAATTGTCGGAGGTGACGGCACAGCTCATTAAGGAAATCGGCGCCTTCCATCCGTTTGGCGCCGGCAACCCGGAGCCGACGTTCGCCGTCAAGGGACTCGAAGTCATGGAGTCGCGTACGGTGGGAGACAAGCACTTGAAGATGACGGTGCGGCAGGGACGGTCATTCCCGTTCGACAGCATCGGCTTCGGGATGAAGTCGCTGCTCGAGCGCGGTATTCCCGCGCGCACGCCCGTCGATCTCGCGTTTCTTCCCGAATTGAATCGCTGGAACGGCTATGACCGGATACAGTTGCGCATTCGTGATCTACGCATCAGCGATCGAGGAACCGCCTAATGCCGAATGCCACGGTCATGGACATTGATCAGCTGCTCGACCGCGTCAAGAGCTATAACGCGGAGGCGGATCTCGGCGTCGTGCGGAAGGCCTACGAATTCTCGGCCAAGGTGCACGAAGGGCAACGGCGCCGTTCGGGCGAACCCTATTTGCAGCATCCCATCGCGGTCGCCGGTGTGCTGACCTCTCTCAAGACGGATGTGACCGCCATCGTTGCAGCCCTGCTCCACGATACGCTCGAGGACACGGTGGCCACGCCGGAAGAATTGGAGAGCGAGTTCGGCAAGGACGTCATGCACCTCGTCGACGGCGTCACGAAGATCGGTAAAATTACATTCAAGAGCCACGAGGAAAAGCAGGCGGAGAACTTCCGCAAGATGCTGCTCTCGATGGCCGACGACATCCGGGTCGTGCTCATCAAGCTGGCTGACCGGTTGCACAATATGCGCACGCTCGAGCATTTGAGCCAGGCGAAGCGGCAGGCCATCGCGGAAGAGACGTTGGAGATTTACGCCCCGTTAGCCAACCGGTTGGGCATCGGCTGGATCAAGAACGAGCTGGAGGATCTATGCCTCAAGCACCTCAAGCCCGACGTATATGAAATGTTGCGCACACGCGTGGCTAAACGGGACGAAGACCGGCAGCAGTATATTCAGGAGGTCATTGAGCTCGTGACGAAGGCCTTGCAGGAGCATGGCCTGCCGGGGCAGGTCTATGGCCGACCCAAGCATCTCTACGGGATCTATCAGAAAATGAACAAGCAGTCGATCTCCTTCGAAGAAGTTTACGATCTGACCGCCTTGCGCATCGTCACCGACACGAAAATGAACTGCTACGCGCTCGTGGGCGTCATTCACTCCCTCTGGCGCCCGGTGCCAGGGCGGTTCAAGGACTACATCGCGATTCCGAAATCCAATCTCTACCAATCGATCCATACGACTGTGGTCGGGCCGAAGGGCGAGCACGTCGAATTTCAGATCCGCACGGAAGAGATGCACCGGGTGGCCGAATGCGGCATCGCAGCCCACTGGAAGTACAAGGAGCAGGGCCGGGTCACGGACCGCGACAGCAAGACGTTCGGCTGGCTGCACCAGTTTGTCGAGTGGCATCGCGATCTGCCGGACAACCGCCAGTTCATGGATTCGGTCAAGCTCGATCTCTTCCACGACGTCGTCTACGTGTTCACGCCCAAAGGCATCGTCAAGGAGCTTCCGCGCGGCTCGACACCGGTCGATTTTGCGTACGCGATCCATACCGAAGTCGGTGACCACTGTGTCGGGGCCAAGGTGAACGGCAAGATCGTCCCGTTGAAGCATCAAGTCGAAAGCGGCGACACGGTCGAGATTCTCACGTCGCCGACCCAGACACCGCACAAGGATTGGCTGAAGTTCGTCCGCACCTCGCGAGCCAAGACCAAGATCAAGCATTGGATTAAGATCGAAGAGCAGAAGCGCAGCGTGGAAATCGGCCGCCGGCTCCTGGAATCTGAATTCCGCCGACACGGCATGGCGCCGGCGCAGATGCTCAAATCGCCCGAGCTGGCGGCGGCGGCTCGGCAATCGGGTTATGACAACACCGATGAAATGATCGCGTCGGTGGGCTTCGGCCACTTGCCTGCAGCGAACGTCTTGGAGAAGCTGGCCTCGTCCGCGAGCGCGCCTCTGGAAACGCGTCCTGCCCCGCGCAAAACGGTCGCCGGCAAATCCGACGACAAGGGCGTGAAAGTCAAAGGTGCGCGCGATGTCTTGATGCAGCTGTCCCGCTGCTGCAATCCCGTGCCCGGCGACCGAATCCTCGGCTACATCACGCGCGGCCGGGGATTGACGATCCACGCCGTGGATTGTCCGAACCTGGAAGCCCTCGATTACGACCGTGAGCGTCTGGTCGAAGTCGAGTGGGACAGCGCCACGCCCAGCACGCATGCCGTGAAAGTCTCCGTGATGGCGGTGGACAAGACGGGCGTGCTCGCCAATGTTTCCTCCGCGATTGCCGAATGTCATGCCAATATCAGCCGGGCCGAGATTGCCACCAGAGAGGACCGAAAAGCCGTGCTCGACTTCATTATCGAAATCTCGAGCATCGAACACTTGGATCAGGTGCTAAAAGCGATTGAACGGGTCGATGGGGTGATTACGGCACGACGGGTCAGGGCCTGGCAGGAAAAATAAGTAAGGTTGTTGAAAAGGACCGTCGGAGTTTTTGAACAGCCTTCAGCGCGAGGCTCTGCTCATGGAACTCGGAATTGTAGCTTAGAGCCCTTCTCCAGTCTGAGGCGCTCCGCCTCGCCTCCGCCCAGCTCCAACACATACATCGCTGGATCGTTCGGCTGGTACTGCGGACAGCCGTCGTCTGTTCTCGTGCAAATGGGGACGTTCCGCGCGATGTGGATGATCTGCTTTTTCTCGTTCATCCAGATGATGTCGAGCGGGATCTTGGTATTTTTCATCCAAAACGTCCAGGGCTGGGCCTGATCGAACGTGAACAGCATGCCGCGGTCCTTGGCCAGATGTTCCCGATACATCAATCCCTCGGCTCGTTTCTTCATCGTGTCCGCGATCTCGGCCTGGATGATCTCGCCGCCGGGCAGTTGAATAGGGATGAGGCCTTCACCGGCTTGGGTACAGGAAGGGAGTGTCGTCAGCAGCGCGAACGCGCAGGCGATGACCCATCGGGTGTGCACGTGCCGATCCTATCGGCGCAATGGATGATGAGTCAAGACAACGGCTGGTGGTTCTCGTCCCATTCAAGCCCTCATCGTACGAACCAACGGGAGGTAAAGTACTTATCCGCTCGCATTTGATCGAAGCGAGCGGGTCAAGCGAAGCTTGGTATGTACCTCCTCGGACTCTCGCTCGTTGCGGCCTTGCCGACGGTCCTTTTGAACAGCCTTGACTCACCGCGCTACCTTGCATTCCCTCCGCGACGTGTGCGATTCTCACCTCCACACTGGAGGTGGTATGAAGGAAGTCAGAAAAGTGCACTATGTGAAAGGCGTCTTCGTCTGCCCCCAATGCCGCCAGTCCTATGTCCAGGAGAAATGGATCGAATCCTGGCGTGTGCGGTGTCATCGGTGCGATTATCGTGGGGCCTTGACCGATGTCTCTGTCGAGGAGCGCATGGAAGAGGAAACGTTTCGTCGGTGACCCCGGCCAACTGGAATCGGTTCGTCACCCCTCTGGTCCTCTGCCTGGTCTCAGCTTCCGTCACACTCGGCTTGAACTACGCATTTGCGGATGAGCCTGCTCCACCCGCCCTCAAAGTACTGGTCGCCTACCATTCGCTGTCCGGCAATACCGAACGCATGGCGGAGGCCGTCGTGGAAGGGGCCAAGAGCCTGCCGGGGACACGTGTCGTGTTGAAACGCGTAGGACAGGTGACTGCGGAGGATTTGTTTTCCTCCGATGCGCTCATCATCGGCTCTCCGGTGTATTGGTCCAACATGTCAGGCGAAGTGAAAACCTTCTTCGACAACTGGCAGTTCAAATTCGGCGTCTTTCCGGAATTCAAAATGAAGAACAAGATCGGCGCTGCCTTTGCCACGGGAGGTCAGGTTTCGAGCGGCAAGGAGGTGACGATGCTGACGATTCTCGCGGCCATGCTCGGCAACCAGATGATCGTCGTCAGCGGGGGAGGCGCCTTCGGTGCCTCGGCGACGACGGAAGGCGATAGTCCCGGGATCGACAAGAAAGAATTGGCCGATGCGCAGGCACTCGGACGACGGGTGGCCGAGGTAGCCGCCTTGCTCAGACCTGTTCCCAAGAACTAACTCCGTTCTCTTCCAGCTGTCTCACTTGATAACAACGAGCGGATATCTCTTATACGCGGAACGCGGGAGACGACTTGCGTGATCAAGAAGGGGGCGTCAGTCAGGTGCTGACGGGGTTGAGGAGTTGATGTTCGGTCTTCGCCAGTTCGACAAAGGTGTGGATATTTTTCGAACAGCGGCCGCAACAGCCGGCCTCTTTCAGTCCGAACTTCGCTTTGATCTGGCATGGCATCACGATGCCCGCACGTCCTGCGTCGCGGACATCCGCATCGGTGATTCCCTTGCACAAGCACAGATACATACGTCCCTCCCGGCAAGAACGATTATGAGAAGCATTCTCAGTATGTCATGACTCCACGGTTCTGTCAATAGGTCCTGAAACCCTGTATTGGCGAGCCTTTTGCGGTCGACGTGGCCTGGCTGACGGGGTTAGAGGGTGGCTTCGAGCTGCCTCATCATGTCCCGAATCGTGGTGAACCCCGATTGCCAGAACGCCTTCGAGGTCATATCCACGTTCACGGAGGCGAGGATGCGCTCCGGCGACATCGCGCCGCCAGACGCGAGCAGATCGAGATACTGAGGCACGAAGGACTGTCCTTCCTGCTGATAGGTGCGGTAGAGCGCCAACACCAACAGATTGCCGAAGCTGTATGCATAACAATAAAACGGACTGGCATAGATGTGCGGAATCGTCAGCCATTCCCATTGGAATTCGTCCGGCACTTTCACCGCCTTCCCGAACTGCTGGCGTAATTCGCTCATATAGGTCTGTGCCAGCTGTTCTCCGGTCGCTCCCTCGGCAATCATCTGGTGGGCGGTGCGTTCAAACCGCACGAAGTAGGCCTGCCGCAGGACGGTCGCGTAGATGTCGTCGAGCTGACTGAGCAAGAGGCCCTGCCGGATTTTCTTGTTCGACTCCTGCTGCATGAGCGCATCCGACAAGATCCGCTCTCCGAAGACCGAGGCTGTTTCCGCGAGCGGGAGGGTCGAATGGAACGTAAAGACCGAATGGTGCGCGGCCAGCATTCCGTGCACCGCGTGGCCCAGTTCATGCGCCATGGTGGCAATGTCGCGCGCATCTCCCGTATAGTTCAGCAGCACGTACGGCGTGAGGCCTGGGACGACGCTATAACAAAAGGCGCCGCCGAGTTTACCGGGTCTGGTGGGCGCGTCGATGTGGCGATCGGTGAACACCTGCTGCGCCAGGTCGGCCATCCGTGAGGAAAAGCCGCGGTAGGCCTCGAGGATCATGTTCACCGCATCGGCGTACCGGTATTTTTTAACGTCGGTGCGGTGAGGGGCATAGAGGTGGTAACGGCTCATTGCCTTGATGCCGCAGATGCGCGCCTTGAGCTTGAAGTATTGTTGAAACAGGTCGGCGTTCTCGGCGCAGACGGATAGCAGCACGTCGACAGCGCTGTCCGGCACGTCGTTCCCCAGATTGCGCGCGGCAATCGGCGACGCGAAGCGCCGCAGACCGACATTCTCGGATTTCCAATCGTTGACCAGCGTCTTGTACATCTCTCCGAGCACGTCCCGCTG
>DASTQE010000213.1:0-2099 GCA_035761895.1 Nitrospira sp.
CCTGCTCGCCATGCGTAAGACGGCATTCGGAGGCCGCCGCGTGGGCGAAGCGTATGAGGTGCTGTGGGCGATGATCGAGGATCCGGATTGTTCGGTCGTGATGACGCTCTCCGGTGCCATGACGATTGCGAAGATGGGGAAGATCATCAGCACCATGATTGACTACGGGATGGTGCAGTGCGTGGTCTCGACCGGTGCGCTGATTGCCCACGGGTTGAGTGAATCCGTCGGCAAGACTCATTATCGAGTGCCACCCTCTGTGAGCGATGAAGAACTCTTTCAGAAAGGCTATAACCGGGTCTACGACACGTTGGAGATGGAAGCCAATTTGAACTACGTCGAACATGTCGTGGGCCAAACCATGAAACGGATCAGTCCTGAGCAGCCTCTGTCCTCCGAGTTGCTCACTCGTGAGCTGGGACGAACGCTGGCGGAAGAGTTCGACGGAGACGGAATCCTCAAGAGCGCCTATTTGAAAAAGGTCCCGGTCTATATCCCGGCCTTCACCGACTCCGAGATGGGGCTGGATGTTGGCACATGGGCCATGGGGCGGGCCGTGGACCAGGCCAGAGCTCAGGTCAAGGGAGGCAGCGATCTTGACATCCTGCGCACCATCAACAAGTCCTTCCCCTCGTTCAATCCCTATCAGGATCTCAACAGTTACATGACGCACGTGACGGCGGCCAAGCGGCTCGGCATCTTCACGATTGGCGGCGGAGTCCCGCGGAACTGGTCGCAACAGGTGGGACCGTACATCGAGATCAGCAACATGCGATTGGGGCTCAGCGTCAAGCCTCCACGTTTCCACTACGGCGTGCGCATTTGTCCTGAGCCGGACTATTGGGGAGGGTTGAGCGGCTGTACGTATCAGGAAGGCGTGTCCTGGGGAAAGTTCGTGCCACCACACGAAGGGGGACGTTTTGCCGAAGTACTGAGCGATGCCACGGTGGTCTGGCCGCTCCTCATGGCTGGTCTGCTTGAGCGTACGAAGGCCAAGCATGCGGCTCGACGATGAGACGCGCGAGCCTCATGCGCATCACCGGGCTCATGAGCCTTGTGCTTGCGCTGGCAGGACCAGCCGATGTCAGCGCGGTTTCGTCCACAGACGACGGACGCGTCCAAGGCAAGGCCGATGCTCCGCTGACCCTGATCGAGTATTCGGATTTTACCTGCGGCTATTGTATGAAGTTTTTCAAGGAGACCTTGCCAAAGTTGCAGGCCACGTACATCGAAACCGGCAAAGTCAGGTTTGTGTATCGAGACTATCCCCGGGCGGATCGGGGCGTCGGAGTCGAAGCGGCCGTCGCGGCCCGTTGTGCGGGAGCGCAGGGACGTTATTGGGCCATGCACGATCGGCTGTTCGGAGAGGGGAGGCGGTTGGATTCTGGATCGTTCAAGAGTGCCGCCAAATCGCTGGGGTTAGATCAGACGGAGTTCGGGAAGTGTTTCGATGAACGGCGTCACTTGGAGTCGATTTTCCAGGACCGCCGGGAGGCGAATCGGTGGGGGTTTCACGGGACGCCCGGATTCATCTTGATGCAGACCGTCGCGGGACCCACGGAAAAGGTTCCGGCCGTGGCCATTCCAGGAGCCTTTCCTTTCGAGGCCTTCGCGGAAGAAATCGACCGGATGCTCTCCAAGCTCCCCGGTTCATAACATTCACACCATCTCATGGATGAAGGATTATCGTATGTCTGATACACAGTCGTTCTGGCCCGTCGCGCAGCGTGATGGGGAACCGCCGTTCTGGGTCTGCATGTCCTGTCTTTCTGAGGTGTTCTATCGCAAGGTTCCGATGCCTGATTGTCCGGGCTGTCACGGCGTTTCGACCTACGAAGCGTTTGCCATCGAAGCGATCGCCGACTGGGGTACAGAGGACCTGGTCGCGAGAGCGCGGGCTGCGGAACAGGCAGCGAACATGCAGCCGGCTTCCGCCTCTTCGGTCGAATCCACGCCGTAGGCCAATCGTCCAGCGCGGAGCGTTTTGTTGCAGGGATCACGTCCATTTCTCATCGGCGGCCAATGGCGCCAGGGTGACACCACCGCTCCCGTGCATGATCCCTTTACCGGCAAGGTCCTGGCCACAGTGTCACAGGCAG